>NZ_JAAGNZ010000003.1:0-300000 GCF_010747415.1 Spirosoma agri
GCAGGGCAAGTCAGTTTACGGCCAGCGAATCGAACCGGCGGGTGCTGTCGAGCGGGTGAGCTTACCGCTGGGAGCTAGTACCGGGGTCTTGCTCTTACAAGTAAGTACGCCTACCCAACGTCAGCAGGTGAAACTACTGCGGACCAATTAAAGTTAACGCGATTGCCCGACAAGAGTTTAGATCGAACAATCTGGCTTTTGCAAGGCCTATCGCCTTATCGAATCAGGTAGCTATTGAGTAGGGTCTTACATTAGTTTCTAGACCAAAGTAAGTTGGATTAGTTACCTTGATGGAAAGCCGTGTCCCTGTTGGATACGGCTTTTTTTGTTCTTAGGTGCTAAGCGTCTACTACCCCTTGCCGGTTTGCCAATACGAAACGCTACGCCCCCTGGCCACTCATTCCGGATCGGATCACGTTGAGCTCCTGTGTTTCATGGCGCGTCGTCTCCTCAAAAGCAGTAGCCAATCGTAGGGGAGAGTGCGTTGGGTAGGCGAGGAATTGCGTTAGCCAGCTAGTAAAATAGTAGCATGGTACGACCAAAGTCACCGTCTTTTAAAACGCTCCCTCCTGAGATAAAGAAGCCTTTATACATATGCTTACTAATTTGGGCACTTCGAAAGACAACTTGATTTGACAAATGGGGCAACGTCCATCCGTAACCTACGATCTGCTACCCCTACTTATTGAGAGCTAAGCTTAGTTCGTGGGGCCGTAAATTCCTGCCAATAATAATGCCCTTGGGATCAATCAGGATCGAAGTAGGCAAACCCCCAATATGGTAGCTCTCAATCAGATTGTTCGTACTATCTGAGATAATTTGAGGCCAAGCCAAAGGTTGCTTCGCCAGGAAGTTAGCTAAACGCTCGGGTGAGTCTTTCACCACACCGATGAAAACTACCTTTTTCTTGTCGACGTTTTGATACACCTTCTTCAAGGCAGGTATATCGGTCACGCATCCTTTACACCAGGGAGCCCAAAAATCAACATAAACATATTGGCCTCGATACTGATCTAAATCAATCAATTGACCACTAGCAAACGCTTTGGCTAGAAAGGGTCTGAATGGATAACCCACTTGCAATGAATAAGGTCTTTCTAATGAGCTGACAGGCTCTAGCTCTAACCAATTGTTATAGACATCGACGCCTTTATTCTTGTAGCTTACTCCATCAATTTTGATAATATCATCTATCACAATTTCGTCTTTGGGGGCAACCTTTTGCGCGATCAAACTCGTGGACGGATCGATTAAGTTAGACACCTCAAAATCGGGTCTGGTAAAGCCCGAAGATACCAGTAAGTTATAGTCTTTGCTCCCCTGCTTTATAAAGACAGCCGCATATTGAGGAAAATTGTAGAGTAATTGACTT
The DNA here is from genome assembly GCF_010747415.1 of Spirosoma agri. Lineage (NCBI taxonomy): Bacteria > Pseudomonadati > Bacteroidota > Cytophagia > Cytophagales > Cytophagaceae > Spirosoma > Spirosoma agri. The sequence goes on from NZ_JAAGNZ010000003.1 coordinate 1,373, forward strand.
CCATACATTTTCAAGACCATGGGTATCTTCATGGGTCGAATTCGCCCTTGCTGATAGACTTCATACTGAACTGAAATGGCTTTTTTATAGCGATAGGGATCGTTAATAGCCATTCGTTCAGGATAGAGGGTCATCTCATCGGCGAAGTCAAGATTGTTATTGGCGTCAACCTTGACAGACCATCTTTGGGTAGTTTCATCAAACCCCATCAGGATGTATAGATAGCACGTAATGGGTGCTTTAGAGAGCTTCGTGGTATCCGGTGACCAGTTCCAGACCTTTTGTAACCCCTAATAATCGAGCTGGCTGATATGCCCCGCCAAGACTTGTTGATAAATGAATTGACGGGTATTCAACCAAATGTGACAAACTTGAGTATTACTCCAGTGAGCTGGTATTCCTTTGACCTTACTGTAGGTTTTAGCCCACAGAGGTGAGTCTTTGCTGGCATTGTCGATTGGCGAAAAGCCTGGATGAAAGGGGCCATAGCCTTCGATGAGTTGGATTGGCAAGAACCGAACCGTTTCGGTCTGATCAGCCCTATGGTGGCATGCCATCAACGTAAAAACCAGACCTACCAACCAGACGGAGATTTTCATGATGATTTGACTAGATGAGGCCTGTTAGTTAAGTGCTTATCTAGTAGTCAATCTACCAAAATTTTGATTTCTAGAATAAGATCTCACAAAATGCTCCCAATTGAGACAAAGGAATAATCTTGTGGCCCCTTCATTTATTCGGCGTCTTGTGAGTTAATTAAAAGGAGTTGTATTGCACACCATCATAAGCATTAATCCTCCAGCCGTAGCCATAAGGCTGGACGAACACCGCCACCGTCTCTGGGCTGGCCGAAGACGCCGTTGCCACGCACATAAACATGGCCATGTTTGGTGATACTGGCACCCGTGCGTCCGTAATAGCCCGGCGAACAAAGTCGCCACCCGTGGAAGTCCGTACCGTAGCGAGCTTGTCGATTTCCGTTATTTTGGTCGTCAACAAGCCAAGTTTGCCCCCCTTTAGTACTCAGCTTGGCCTGGCTGTCGCCAAAATACTGGCAAACCTCTTGCAAGCTTAGTAAGAATAGGTGATCGGCGGTGTCTGGCCCTCCTGCAGTATTGAACCACGGGTTGTTGGCATTCCGGTTGGTAACCTGCATAATTTGGGCCTGCTCCTCAGGGCCGAATGAAGGATAGAGTTCCTCATTCAGGTAATGCCTTTAGTTCGAATTTGCCCAGGTTACATTGACAAACTGATGGTGATACCATCGCAGATCCACTATGTCTTGCGTAATAATCAGCGCTCTTTGCCCCTTTTCAATGGCTAGCACCTGCCAGGTATACTGGCCGAAGGTAATTAGGTCGTGTTTTATCATTCTTAACATGCCGGTTTGGCTAGCCCTCTACTCTAAATAGCATTAAAACGTTGGGTTACTTATTCTCAGTTATGGCTCCTACCTGGGACACTATCCTATAAACATGAGTCATCCCGAAGTTTGGAGGATGATTTGGTAAGTGGTAAGCAAAGCAGCTAAAGCGGCCCGAAGCCGATAAAGCGGTGTCAGTGCAGACTGGCACCGCTTTCCCGTTCGATGGCACCATCGGCGTAGCAAGGCTAAGCGATAACCCGTCTGGTCCACCGCTAGCAGTTGGAGCAGGAAAGCATACATCAAGGCAACCATCATCATCAACTTGAGCCGGTTGAGCCAGAACCACAGCCGGGGCGACTGGATGGCTAACTCACTTTGGGAAAAGCGCCAGCAGGCCTCAATTTGTCCCGGCGGGGAACCGCACCGTCGGGCATAGGCCAGCACTACCGACCAAAGTTGGTCAGCGTCCTCACAGGGCTGATTAGTGAGCAAATACCACGGTTCTTTACCCTTACCAATCCGGGAGACAACCAGCCATAAGGCCTGCTCAGGATAAGTTGGGTGAGTAACTGGTAAGGCCAGCACTGCACTCTTACGCCACTGTTGCTGGTGGGCATCCCAGACTTGACGGCGCACCTGAGCCGGCTTGCCCCGAGCAATCTTCCAGGCGTTACGCGGCCCTTTCTCATCAATAAGTTGGTAGCGTTTGGGTCAGCGCACCACAAACGGCACCGCTTGGCCGATCAACTCGCCCAGCCAGCGTTTACCCGCATAGCCCCGATCAAACACATGCCACAGCGTACGCCCAAAAACCTCAACGGCCTTAGTCAACAAATTGGTTTGCAACGTTAAGCGGTCTTGGGCGTGCTCCCCCCGTGTGGTGTACCAACGGAAGAAGGCTACCATAGGATGAGTCTTCCGACCTGCCAACAACAAGCCTATCCACTCGAAGCCAGGCACATGTACAGGCCGACCTCCGGGCGGATTAAAGAAACCCGGTTTGATGCGTTTGAGCCGTTTGGCTTTGCTGCTACGAACCGCACATAAGCCTTCGGAGCGAATACTTTCGGGCTTTTCGACTACACTTTCGTCCCAGAGCAAAACCCCAACTTGGTGCTGATCCAGCAATTGGCGGGCTACCCCTTAAGCTTTTTCCAGGAGGAACTCCTCAATTAGGGTGTGGCTCCAAGCCGTACTGCGGAGCAGATTACTAATACGTTTAATCCCCGCCGGAGCGTGTTGCTCGCCCAGTAATTTGCCGCCTAACTCACTCAACAGCAGTCCCAGAGTGTTGTGTCGAAACCGGATGATGCACCCCAGTAGGGCTTCAAAGGTGCTTACCAAGCGTCGATCAACGAGCCGATCCAGCCGCTCGGCCAGAGGCTGAATGAAGGTTTGTAGCCGGTCTTAGAAATAATGGGCCTCTTGCTTGACATCGTCGGTCGAGTTACCGACTTTTATGGAGTCCTGGGACATAAGAAAACCTTCCGGTTAGTAGTTCGCACCACTAAATTCGGAAGGTTTTCGCTTTATAGACAACCCCTCAAACTTCGGGATGACTCATGTTTAATGAAACGGGGTTAGGTTGTCATTTCGTACTTTAGCTAACATACAACAGATTATAGAACAGAAGTAGGCCGCTTTTATACTATGGGAAGTAGTGCTCACCTGATCAATTACGGGATTTGTAGACCTACTATGAAGTCTGTTACTAATTTCCGCCTTAGCCCGACCGGCTATTATTTCGGAGCGGACGATTTAATTTTTAGTGAGAAAGTCGATAGAGTGAAGTTAAAAAGGGGTTTGGTTTTTGGCATTGCCTATAGCTTAAAGAGTAACCAAGATGCTTTTTTGTGCCGTATTATACACCCTATGCTCGTAAATCCAACTACAGGAAAGGCATATAAAGAGACGATTGAAGAAAAGTATAGGTCAACCAATGGACTAAACTTTGATTACTATCGAACTGAACATACCTGGGAAATGATAGCCGGAGAATGGGTCTTCCAAATCGAACAATCCGGTAAAGTCTTGCTTGAAAAGTCGTTTGAATTATATGGTTCGCTACTGCTTTGATTAACATAATCGTCACTTATACAACGGTCAACTATTTATGTAGTTGTTTTATTAGATTTGTAGTTAATCTTTCTAATTGAATCACTCAAACTTCAACATAATATGATTTCCTACATACTTAGCTGGATGGTCTGGTTGGCTTCCTTTACCCATCTTACCATCAAGACAGGACAAGAGAAGAACTCAATAGCCATTCAAGGAAGCTGCTATAATGTGTGGACCTGCTACATTTGACTGGACATTAAGTTAAGCATGATCTAACTTAGTGAACCATGAAAACCAGGAGGCAGTACGACGATAAATTTAAAACGATGGCCGTCGAGCTGTCGGTGGCCAAAGGCTCTTTAAAAGCGACCGCTGAAGAGTTAGGCATTACCCCGCACATTCTGACCCGATGGCGTCGAGAGCGATTAACTCCTACCGGCACCACAATCAGTACGCACCCTCAAGTCAGCCAAGAACAGCAGGAAATTTTGCGCCTGAAAAAACAACTCAAGCAAGCCGAGTTAGATCGGATCGCCGAAGCGACGCGATATCCTAAAAAAGGCGGTCAGCATCTTCTCCAAGAACGACCGCGCGGCGGACCGTGGGAAATATTTGGATTCATAAAAGTGAACTTGCTAGCTTTCACTGGACAACTATTTCTTGGCTTTTTTGTCCAGTGAAAGCTAGCAAGTCCACTGTCTTCTGCTGGTTTTCATTGCACACTAAGTTAGATCACACTTAACTTAATGTCCAGTCAAATGTAGCAGGTCCAGTTCTGCACACGGAGCCAGGTGATGAACAATCAGAAAAGTAGAAGCCCGAACTAATCAGATCCGGGCTTCGAGACTTGTCACGAGTAAGACTGAATTAAAACTTTAGTAGCTTGACCTGCTGCCGCTGGGTGGGGGTGCTCACCTGTAATAGCAATATACCTTTACTGTTACCAACGGGTACACTTACCCGTTCGGATGGGCCAGCTTCGTCAATTTGATACTGATGCACTACCCGGCCCTGACTGTCTACCAAATTCAGCTGTACGGACTGACTGGCGGCACCATTAATTTCGATCTCCGCAGATTTGCCTTCAACCGGATTACCGAACACCCGTACCTGTAATTCGGTGCCAGCTTCTTGAACACCCAACCGGGCAGAAACCGTGTTACAGACCGTCAGCCAGTTATATGTGTACCTGGCTATTGTAGCTCCCTGTTGGGCACTCAGCGTGATAACAGGGTTGTCGGTATAAAGGTCCAAACTATACGGACCGGCATCGGTGGTTGGCAGTTTCTCGTTTACGACGGAGAAGCTGATGGGTGTACCATCCACTCCGCTGTACTGAGGAGTAAACGTAATCCGGCGTTTATCGGGGCGTAGCACTTCACAACGCACCGTACTTACGTCGACAATAGCAAAGCTTGTTGGCAAGCCAGGGGCGGGGCTAACCGTCAATTGGAAACTGCTACCGACAGACAATCCACCAGGATCAACGGCGCTGACGTTTATGGTCGACACGCCCGTTACTGATGGAGTACCGCTAATCACACTACCCGTTAAACTAAGTCCAGCCGGTAAGCCCTGTACCGAAAAGGCGAGTGGCTGCTGGTCAGGATCAGAAAAATAAGTTTTCAGTTCTAACTGGTAAGCCTGCCCCTGTGAGATAGTCTGGTTCGGTACACCAGTAGTTACAGGTGGGCGATTTGGGCTATTTCCGGACTGGCAGGAAGCAAACCAATTGTAGCTATATCGGGTCTCGCCGGTGCCAGCCTGCGTAGCTACCAGAATAATTACTGGGTTATCGGTGTACAGACGTAGCGTGTACGGAGCAGGATCGGTAGTGGCTGTCTTTTCGTTAACGACCGAGAATGAAATGGGGTTCGTATTCTGACCACTGTACTGAGGGGTGAACGTGACCTGATAACCTCCTTTTGCTTCATCGAACAGTTGACAGTTAACCATCGTAACGCTGCCTATGGCAAACCCACCCGGCAAGATGCTTACCGATAACGGTGCTGACGGAGGGCTGGTGCAGGCATTCACCACGCAAGCCGCCGTGATAGTGTAGTTGCCCGGCTGGGTGAAGGTATACATTGAGCCATTGGCCGTACCTGTGCCACCCTGCGGATTCCAGTTGATCGTGCCACCCGCGCAGCCCGAAGCCGTCACCGAGATGGGCTGGTTGGTGGTGGTCTGGGCATTAGCCGCTAGGGTGGGAGCCGCCAAGGTGGTGCTCGTGCCCACCGTAGTCTGGCCGGTGGCCGTACAGCCCGTCGGTGCTGTGACGGTTACGCTGTACAACCCACCCATGCTCACCGTCGCCGTATTACTGGTAGCACCACTACTTTGAGTAGCTCCCAGGCTGAAGCCATACGTACTCCCGGTGAGGCCGCCCGTAGCCGTCAGGACAACACTGGTCTTGGCGCAGGTCAGGGGACCGTCATTGCTGAGCGTGACGGTGGAGGCCGGACAGTTTACCACAAACGTGGTGGGATTGGCACTGCCCTCCACTGTCGGATCATCGGTCAGCACCGTGCTTTCGTTGGTGTTATTCGCGTCCCCGTCAAAGCTGATACTGCCCTGGTTGGCGATACTCTGCCCGTTGGTACCGTTGGCAATGAGGGCCGTGATGGTGATGGTCACCTGGCTGTTGCTGGCGATTGATCCATTCCAGGTCACAGTGTTTGCATTGAAAGCAATCTGGCCCGCACTCGATGACACAGAAGATACAGTCAAACCTGCGGGCAACACATCGGTAAATTCGTTGCCTGGATTGTTATTCTGAATACCCAGACCTGCGTTCCGGAGTACAATCGTATAGGTCGCTGTGCCGCCGGGAACGAAGCTGCCCGAAACAGTCTTGGTCCCGCTCACCGAGGCTGGGTTCAACACGGTAAGTGAAAAGGCCGATGAGGTAACACTGTTACAGGAACTGGTTGCTACCAGCGAGTAGGAACCCGCCTGGGCAGACGTTACACTGGTTAACGTCAGCGTGGCTGATGTTTGACCGGTAACAATAGCTCCGTTTCGATACCATTGGTAGCCTGTAACTGCACCGCTTACCGATACGGGTACACTCACGTTGGCACCTGTCAACACAACCGAAGAACTGGGTGGTTGCTGCGTGATACCGATCCCTTGCCGAACTGTCAGAGAGAATCCATCGCTGAACACACTTAATTCTTCACCAGTGTAGCGGGCACTACCTGTTACCTGAACATAGTACAGGCCTGCATCTCCTGGTTGAACGTTCGTTAAACTCAGCGTAGCCGATGTTTGTCCGGGAACGGGGGTAGCCGTAGTTTGTGTATTACGATACCATTGGTAACGAAGACTTGTTGTCTGAGTAGCATCGCTATAGAAGCCGTCGCCCCGGGCTCCTACGGTCACGCTGACCGGACTACCTACACAAACAGTCTGGCTGGCGGGAGTTGGCTGGCCATATACCTGAACTCCATTTTCAAAATACCGGATTTTACCGGATTTTACGCCCCCTGCCAAATCCAGGTCATTGTCCCTATCCATATCGCCCAATTCAATGCGGGGTACATCGTCAGCGCTGAACGTAATGCCGTTAAACGGGTTAGCCGCGTTATTAATCCGCACGTAAACAGGAGCCGTAGTTGTTCCTACATTGCGATAAAAAGCAATGGATGTTCCGGAGACGGCAACATCCAGATCGCCGTCACCATCAATGTCGCCTACGACCGGATTACCATGTCCGGCATCCGGAGTAAACCCGTTAAACGGATTTCCAGAACCGGTAACTTCTTCGAAGACTGCGTTTGTTGTCGTCCCTGTATTGCGCAGGTAGTGGAACGCTTTGCTGGTCAGCACCAGCAGATCCAGGTCCCGATCGCCATCAAAATCGGCCAGATTGACGAAAGAAACACCTTCACCCGCGTAGTTGATACCAGCCGCCGGATCCGCTAAAGTCACTACCGAATTACCGCGGGGAGGATCACCCGGCCCGATAGGAGCACTGCCCGGCGGGGGAAAGAGGGGGTTATTTCGACTACCACTATTGATGAAAATGAGAATTTTACCTTCTTCGTTGCCGGATATACCATCCAGATCACCATCACCATCCAAATCCCCGAACGAGAACTTAAGGTTGACCGATGAGTCAAAAGAGGGATTATATACATCACTCGGTACTACGCCAGCTAAAGAGCTAATTGGCGAAGAACTTACAGGAGAATAAGAGTCCGGAAGGCTCGTGAAGGGGCTGGGACTTCGATAATAAATAAACGATTCATCCCCTGGTGACCCACCAGTATTTATGTTGTAGGAAACGCTTCCCTCAAAGTTCACGACTACCAGTTCCAGATCACCGTCGCCATCCAGGTCAGCCAGTGAGGGAGAAGCGCCGGGAGGATTAGGGTAAAAATTGTAGTTGAAGAACGGGTTCAGACCAAAATCTCCCGTTCGCTCAATGAAGCCCTGCCCCAGGACAGTAGTAGCCAGCATAACCCAGAAAAGGGTAAGCAGCCCGGCTAGAAAGGTAATTTTTGTTTTTGATAAAAAGTAGATCATAAGTGAGCTGTTTGTGCGTTAACTGGTACTGGTTGAAAAAAAAGGAGCAATAGGTTTCGAATAAATTTTTGGCCGGGCCACGACGTTAGTCGGTAACGCGGTAAAAAAGACTAAGAACGAATTTCACCCGGTGCATCACCCTGCGGTCTAATCAGATAAGGTATGTACTGATCACTGTCAACACCGGACTGTAAGCCATTGCCAAATAAATACAGTAAGCCAGGCATCGTGGCCGTGACCGTACACATGATAATTCGCTACTCGCTTACTTTTTGTTTACGTTGGATCAGGTCGGCGTTCTTGATTGATAAACAAGGCCAATATTACTGGAACTACTTCGTCTACTTATAGGTATGGCGTGAACGAATAAACTTTGGGTGTGAACGAGTAAACTTTGGGTGTCGATTCAGGATTGGTATACGCAAAAAGTATAGCTACTCATTTACATTGTGAGACCGTATAGTAGAACCCGATACCAGCAAGACAAAATCGATGTAACGGGTATTCACTTCGTTAATGTCTGATTAAATTTTAAGCGTTAACTTGCTTCTAGTCAAACTATTTTGCATCTACCAGTCGGTTGCGAACTGATTCAACTGTGAATTAAAAGATGACCAATAATTTCCCTGTATTACTGAAATCTGGCCTGACAGTATCAATTCGGTATTTTATGAAGCCCCTCATCTTTTTAGCCTTTTCTCTATTCGCTGTATTCGCACAGGCCCAGACGTCCAAAATAGATAGCTTGAATCGGCTGATTGGTCAGGCCACCACTGACACAGCCAGGATAAACCTGATCAACGCGAAGATTACGCTGTTAGTTAGCGTAAATATTGATTCAGCAATAAATCTGAGTCTGAAAAACATTCAGCGTGCGAAGCAGATCAACTATAAGCAGGGAGAAGCGCTGGCCAGACTACGATTGGCCTATTGCAGTAGCTACAAAGGTGATTATTCGATTGTTAAAGAAAACCTAAAAATAGCGGGAGCTATGTATGGCTCTTTGGGTGACTCTGCTCATCTGATCGATGTGTACAGTGCGTATGGAACGATGTATGGAATGCAAAGCAAATACGACAGTGCCATCACTTTCTTTGAGAAGAATATTGCGATCGCGGAACGCAATAATTATAAAAAAGGATTAGGCAGTGCCTATCTGAGTACAGGAATCGCTTATGACATGCTCTCGAACCGCCCGCAGGCACTGCGCTATGAGCAGAAAGCACTCACGCTGGCTGAAGCAGAGAATAATGTTCGTTCTCAGGCATTCTGCTTACTCAATATGGGCAATCTGTACAAGGGAATGCGTGACTGGAAAGCGGCTGAACAACGCTATCATAAAGCAATCCAGTTGGCTAAACAGGAAGGAATGAACAACATCGAGTTATATTCCTATACCAGTCTGGCAGAGATCTACAGGAATTTACATGCTAATCAGAAATCCTACGAATTCGCGACAAAAGCAGCAAATCTTGGCAAACAGATGGGTGACGATGGCATTGAGGCCACTAATTTGTCGACCGCTTCGCTCAATTTAGCTGAACAAAAAAAGTTTGTCGAAGCTGAAGCATTGAACAAGCAGGCTATAGTGATCGCCAACTCTTCCCAGCAGCCCCTTAATATCCACCAGGCTTATTCGGCAATGGGATCTATTCTGAAAATGCAAAAAAAGTATGCTGCAGCCATCCCATATTACGAAAAAAGCTTTGCGGTACTCGATGAGGCCGACATCTACGATGCACAAACGGGTGATATTTATAAGGAATTGTCGGAGTGCTACGAGGAAACCGGTAATTACCGCTTGGCTCTGGCTGCTAACAAGCAAGCGGCCGCTATTGCCGATTCGGTTCGGGGTAAAGAAAACATCCAGAAAGCCACCGAACTTAGTATGAACTACGAGTTTGACAAGAAAGAACAGGTTGTTCGGGCGGAACAGGAAAAAAAGAATGCTATTGCCCGTGCCAAACAATGGGCACTGATAACCGGTCTCGCCCTGATGGTCATGCTGGCGGCTGTGTCATTCTACGCTTACCGTACCAAACACAAAGCAAATACCTTGCTCGAGGAACAGAAAAGTTTACTACAGTTGCAGAAGGAACAATTGGAACACCAGAAAGAGCAGCTGGAAACAACCCTTACTAAACTAAAAGCCACGCAACGCCAATTGGTTCAGGCCGAAAAAATGGCTACTATGGGTAAGCTGACCAAAGGAATTGTTGACCGAATTCTGAACCCCCTAAATTACATTAACAATTTTTCGCTCGGTGCCAAAGACCTGCTTAAGGAACTGTTGGAAGTCATCGAAAAACACCTGCCTTCGTTCGATCAAAACGATCAGGATGACCTGGAAGACACAACCAAGATGTTGAACCAGAACCTGGAAAAAATCAACGAGCACGGTAACAGCACAGCCCGTATTCTGAAGGATATGCAAAAACTGCTGAAGGAAAAAACAGCCACGTTCGCTGTGACCGATGTCAATCAACTGCTGGAGCAGCATATCAACGCATCGTTACAAACCGTTCTGAGCGGTTATTCGCCCCCTTTGCCCGTAAAGCTGGTCTTTTATTTAGACAAACAACCGCTAAAAGTGAGTGTATTATCCCTTGAGTTTCGTCAGGTGTTGACTAGTCTGGTCGACAATTCCTGTTACTCGTTACTGGAGAAAAGTCGGCGGACAGCGGACTTTGTACCCACCATTGAGGTTACTACGCAGATCATCGATGGCCAGGTACAGATATTGTTCAGGGACAATGGGCGGGGTATAGCCGCTAAAGAAATGACCCAGTTATTTAGCCCCTTCTTCACAACAAAACCTACTGCCAAAGGAACCGGCCTGGGTTTATACATGAGCAGAGATTTGATCGAGTACCTACAGGGGCAAATGACCATTGATTCTGTTGAAGGGGAGTTTACACAGGTAACGATCACGCTACCACTTGCCCCAGTCGAGAGTTTCGTTGAACAAGTTAATTAAGCGGTACTATTAATTATAAATCAGTCACTTAAATACATACAGCACATAAGTATACTGGTAAAAAAATTCCTTTATTCATAAGTTCTTCCAAGCATTGCCCAACCAGAATACTGGATTACTAGTTTACAAACACGGTCGACCAACTGGGTGAAAAGTACTGCTGGATGGGCCAGGGTCATAGCGAACATGTTGACACACTTTTGACGCATCTTACGTGTAGCCAGACGCTTTTGTAGACGGTACTGGTTTCCATTTGCCATTCTATGAGAGAAAAATACATTCGTTGGCTACTTGCTATTTTAACTTTACTACCGGTTCGGTCGATAGCGCAGGGCGCCTTACCGGTCACGGTTTCTGATACCCTTAAAGCGTGGGTGCTTCGGGAGCGGGGCGATTCATTAGTTGAAGCCGGCCAATTTATTGACGCCAGGCAGGCCTACCAGCAATCACTTACGCTGGCACAACGTATCGATAATGCTAAGGAAATAGGATTAGGCTACCGATCCATTGGTTACTGGTATGAATCCACTGGAGATTACAACAAAGCAATCAACTATTATCAGCAGGCGCTGGAGATTTTTCGGTCTAACCCAAATCAGAGACACTATGTCCGCACATTATCATTCGTTGGATTCTGTTACGACCGGCTGAATGACCGGAAACTGGCATTACAATACATAAACGACGCAATGGCAATTGCCAAACGCAAAGGCTACCGTGATCTGGAGATGCAGGGCTATGGGGATTTGGCCAATCTTGAGGCAAATCGAAAAGAGTTTGGCCAGGCTCTCGCTCATCAGCAGATGATTCTCTCCTATTACAAACAGCAAAAAGACTGGACCGCATACTACACGGCCTTGTACAATGCCGCCCTGCTGTACAAAAACATGGGGCAGTACGTTCAGTCAGAAAAGGCTTTTGACCAGGTACTTGCGTTCGCCAATCAACCCAACGGAGACCCCTATCTGGCGGGCTATGCGTATGTCAGTTTTCCCTACGCGTTGATTCCTCAGCATAAACTCGACCAGGCAGAAACCTGTTGTCGGCGGGCGCTGGCCTGGGTAGAGCAGACAGGCACGGCGAAACACTCCCTGCTGGACGAAATTAACGGTCACCTGAGCCGGATATGGGAAGAACGGGGTGACTTCCGGAAAGCCTTATTTTATTACAAACAGCAGGTTTTTAACCACGACAGCGTTTTTAACGCTACCAAAAGTCGCCAGGTTGTCGAACTCGAAGCCCGTTTTCAGAACCGCGAGAAAGAGTTAGAAATCCAACGGCTAGCCGAAGCAAATACAGACCAGACATACCGCACCTGGCTGGCCGTCGGTGGCATTGGCCTGTTGGTCGTTTTGCTCGGCACCTTGTTCGTTTATTACAGAAGGGCCCACCACAGTACGCAAAAAATACAGCAGCAATCGGAGCGGATCTCCCTGATGCTAAAGGAGATGCACCACCGAATCAAAAATAACCTCGCTATCATATCCGGCTTACTTTTTTTGCAAACAACACGTGGCAATAATGACGAACTGGTTCAGGCCATGAAGACCGGTCAGCAACGGGTTGAGGCCATGTCGCTCATTCACCAGCGCCTGTATCAGTCTGATCAAACAACAACTATTGACATGCGGGAATACGTAGATGATCTGATACACAACCTACTGAAAGCATATGGTTACCAAACTGGTCAGTTTAACCTTCAGATGGACGTAGAATTTGTTGATTTGGATATCGATGTTGCCCTACCGCTGGGATTGATCATCAATGAACTAGCAACAAATGCGCTGAAGTATGCCTACGCCACCATTCAGCAACCCGCCCTACGTATCTGCCTGTGTTCAAATCCAAATCCGCTTCGCAAAGGAATTATCCTTGAGGTGCAGGACAATGGACCAGGTATTGACGAGCGGGAATGGCAGCAACTTAGCCACCAGCATTCATTCGGTAAACGCCTGATCACACTCCTCAGCCAGCAACTGGAAGGTACCTATGAGATTAGTAAGCGGGATGGAACCCTGTTCCGATTACAGATTCCAGTGGCCAGGCTGAGTGCATAATCACTAACGTCTATCTTGTTGCGCAGTAGTTTTAGCGAAAAACTGATTTATCAAGTATTCTTTCTCCTAACATTGACACTAACTGACTCAAATTTGATAGGTAAAGATCGTCACGAATGTAGATTTATGTAATAATTGTCATATTTGTGATGAAACCTATTGAGGCATTGGTGACCTATTGACGGTTTCTTTTTTTTACTACCATGCCAACCAATAGAACAAATCCTTTTTCTGTCTTAATCGTTGAAGACGAAGCTATTCTAGCCCTCGAACTTAGTATAAGACTGGAAGCAGAAGGCTACCTCGTTGCCGGAACAGCCACCACTGGACGGCAAGCGCTGGCCTTGTTCATGCAACCGCAGTTCCCTATTGATGTTATACTATGCGACATCAATTTACGGGGCGACTGGAATGGCATCGACACGGCCCGACAATTAAATAACCAGCGTGCCGTCCCTATCATTTACCTATCAGCCCTGACCGATCAGGCCACCATTGAGCAAGCGAAACAAACCCATCCTGCGGCTTATTTGACCAAACCCGTAACGACTGACAGCCTGCGGATTGCCATCGAAATCGCCCTAAGTAATTTTTATCCCGCATTGCCGGCTGGCCAAGCGGTTGATCAACAGCCGCCCGTTACGCTGCCCCTGTCGGCCCGGGATGGAGAAATGATTTTACAGGTCGACGATTACATTTTTCTCAAACAGAACTACCAGTTTATCCGGTTACGCCAGGAAGATGTGCTCTACGTTGAGGCCGACGATAAATACACGACGGTGGTGACCCGAACGCGCAAATTCGTATTGCGGCTGTCTCTGGGTGTGTTACTACAGCGGCTGTCGAATATGAAATTAGTGCGGGTACACCGCTCCTTCGCTGTTAATTTGCCGAATGTAGAGGCATTCAGTGATAACGAAGTTCAGGTTTCCGGACAAAATATTCCTTTAGGGCGGGTCTATAAAGAGGAATTTCTACAAAACTTTCGAATCTAATAGGGACTACCTGAAAAAAGCCTTCTACACGGGTGATTCTACCTACGAGCCCACCGTATTAATACGTACCATTCTCAATAAAAAAGCCATGATTACCCTCGTTCGCATCAGAGACAATGGGGGGATTCGCGATTCAATTCTCAGTAAAATCTACTAGTCATTTTCACGGCTAAGCAACCGGACTGGGAACAGACCTAGCTTCGCCTTTGAGCTATATTATTGTTAATCAGGAATATACAAACGATTCGACAACAGAATCAATAGAAAATCAGTGCACTGAGGCTACGAGTCAACGGCCTGTTCCAACGGGCTAACTGCACGGCAAAGGGCACATCGAGAAGCCCAAAATGAATTCCTGACTCATTCTTATTTTCGTCAAAAATCGCTTTGGTAGCTCGCACACAAAATCTGGTCGTTCGCTCCATTTGACCCGTCATTCACGCCAAGTTTTTTTATTCAACAATCGTAGTGGATAGTTTTGATTCACCATCGAGTCAAGTCCTTTTGTAAACGACGACGACTTGTTGCAAGTACCTCTTTATCCGCAATAAGACTATCACGTTCATAACACCCATCGGCGTTTTACGCTGATCAATACTATAGTTCTCCCACTATATAGGTCTAATACGCTTTACCTGTCTTAGTACGAATTGTTCTCTTTGCTTATAACTAAAAATACGCATACACATGTCTAAAAAGATTCTGGCTATCCTATCAGAATATGGATACTGGGGCATTGAATTAGTTGGCCCCCTCACCAAGTTGGAGGAAGCTGGTTACACGGTTGAATTCATGACCCCAACGGGCAAGAAAGCGGAGGCCTTACCACCCAGCTACGATACAACCTTCGTAGATCCTCCGCTAGGTCTGTGTGTAACGACGCCACTAGCCGCCAAAATGGTACAGGAGTTCGAGGCAACAAACCGCCTGGAGGAACGCAGAAACATGTCGGAAGTGGTGCCGGAACGTCCTTACTTCTCCATCCCTGATTTCCTGCGTACCTTCGAAAAATACTTCAGCGATCTGAAAGTGGCCCAGGAGGAGCTCACCACCGAGTACGCGGCTTTACTACTCGTTGGTGGCAGCGGTCCCATTATCGACATGGTCAATAACCAGCGGGTCCACGACATTATTCTGGCTTTCTACAAGAAAGACATGCCCGTTGCCGCCATCTGCTACGGCGTCGCTCCCTTGGTCTTTGCGCGTGATTTTAACGAGCGGAAATCAATCATTAAAGGGAAGCACGTAACAGGCCACTGCATTGAGTACGATTATCATGACGGTACGGGCTTTCTGCACACCGACCTCAACATGGGACCACCACCATACACCCTGGAATACATACTGAGTGATGCGGTTGGACCGGAAGGACAGTACCATGGCAACTTTGGCAAGGAAACGTCCGTAATTGTCGATTATCCGTTCATCACGGCCCGTTCGCTGCAATGCGCGTTCGAGTTTGGCGATCAGTTTGTTAACGTCCTCGATAATGGATTGAAGCGTTATGGGTGGTAAGACAGGTAATCAGAAGGTTATCGAACAGTTTCTGGCTGATGGCATGAACCACATGTTTGGTAACCCCGGCACGGTAGAACAGGGCTTCCTGGATGCCGTGGCTGAGTACCCCGACATGAAATATATCCTGACGCTTCAGGAAAGTGTGGCCGTAATGATGGCCGATGGATATGCCCGGGCAACTCAACGGCCAACCCTGGTGCAACTGCATAGTTCACCTGGGATTGGCAACGCTGTGGGCGCACTCTATCAGGCTAAAAGGGGCCATGCTCCATTGGTAGTAATCGGGGCCGATGCGGGTCTGGATTACATGAATATGGACGCTCAGATGGCCAACGACCTTGTTGCCATGATGGCCCCCGTAACCAAGTACGCCACGCTGGTTCTGTCGCCAAAATCCTTGTTACGCACCATTCGTCGGGCTATTAAAATTGCCGCTACGGCACCCATGGGACCGGTTTATGTTTGCCTGCCAATGGATGTTCTGGATGCTCTGAACGAAGAAGAAGTTGTACCAACAAGTTTCCCGTCAACACAGGTTGTTCCGTCGGCAGAGCAGATTACCCAGGCAGCCTCAATGCTGTTGGCCGCCGAAAAACCGGTCATTTTTGCGGGCGACGGAGTAACTTACTCCGGAGCGAATGATGCGCTGACGAAAGTTGCCGAATTGCTGGGAGCAGAGGTTTATGGCGTTGATTTTGGCGATGTGTTCATGGATAACACTCATCCGCTGTATCAGGGCACAACCGGCCATATGTTCGGTGCGTTCAGTCACCCCATTACCAGCAAGGGCGATGCGAACCTGATTGTCGGAACGTATATGGTACCGGAGGTTTTTCCTCGCCTGGAAGACATCTACCAGCCCGGCGCGAAGGTGATTCACATTGACCTCAACGCCTATGAGATTGCCAAAAATCACCACGTTGACCTGGGTGTGGTGAGCGATCCTAAACTGTCACTCGAAGCCCTGGCAACAGCCATCGAAACGCAGCGGACGTATGCCCAGAAGGCTGCTGGCGAAAAACGACTGAAGGCCGCCAAAGAATCCAAAAAGACCGCTTCCGTTGCTACACAACCGACCTCCGAGGTTGAAGCAGGCGAAGCGGAGGTGTCTAGGCCGTTGAAAATGGCGCAGTTCGCTGAAGTACTCGCGCAAAAAGTCCCTGCCGACGTGCTGATTTTTGACGAAGCGCTGACGAACTCACCCGCCGTGCAGCACGCCATTCCACCGCGTAAACCAGGCTCTTATTTTACCACACGGGGCGGTTCTCTGGGGGTAGGGTTTCCGGGTGCCATTGGCGTTAAGCTCGTTCATCCCGACAAAACCGTCATTGGCTTCTCGGGCGACGGGGGCAGTATGTATACGATTCAGGCGCTGTGGTCGGCGGTGCGCCACAATGCGGGTGCCAAGTTTGTGGTTTGTAACAATGGTTCGTACAAATTGCTGCAACTCAACATTGATGTGTATTGGAAGGAACGTACCATCGATGCGCACAATTACCCGCTATCGTTCGATCTCTCCTACCCAGCCATCCGGTTCGACCTGCTCGCCCAGTCGATGGGCGTTGAGGCCGTGCGCGTTGAGAAGCTCGAAGAGATTGGCCCTGCCATTGACCGGATGCTATCCGATGACAAACCGTTTCTGATCGACCTCGTCCTGGAAGGCAATCACCAGTCTGACTGGGTGAAGACAAACTGTTCGCAGTAAAGCGATCCGTTCGCTGTTCGCTATTCTTTTTTCTGCCAACCCGGTAGCTTACGTTAAACAGGCGTTTTTTCTGCGTACTGCCTATTTCCTACTCTTTTCTAGCCTAATGCAACCATGCCTACCCCAACGCTTACTTACCTGTCAGTCAAGAAAATAGAACGGGATACGTTCACCATCCACTGTGTTCAGGCACCCGAAGACGGTGAACTTGTCAATGCTCAACTGATTGAAACACCCAACAAACTGCTGTTGATTGATACGCTGCAACTCAAGCCACACGCTGACGAACTGCGCACCTATATCGATAGTATTGGCAAACCGTTGGACCGGGTTATTGTATCGCACTATCATCCCGACCATTGGTTTGGGGCCGCAACGTTTCGGGACTATCCCATCTACGCCTTACCGGAAGTCATCGACCGGATTAATCAGATGGCTGATTTCGTGCTTGACTATCATCGTAACATTCACGGGGAGAAAGCAGCACTCCTGATTCCATCCGAAAAGGTAATTCCTACAGAGTCACTCGAACCGGGATCAATGACGTTCGATGGACTGTCCCTGAACCTCATTAAAATTACGGATACGGAAGCACCCACCAATCTGGTTGTCGAACTACCCGAACACAGCATCCTGTTGCCTCAGGATCTGGTTTACCATGATGCATACGCTTACTTCGGTGAGAAGTCGGCTGAGGGTGAGTACTGCTTTGACAAATGGATTGGTGTCCTCCACGATTTTCAGACTAAGAACTACACCCTCGTAGTCCCCGGTCATGGCGATCCAACGGATGCATCCATCTTCGAGACTATGATTACCTACCTGGAATTTGCCAAGGAACAGGTATTATCCGGTTTGAAAGGAGAAGAGATGATCAGCCGGATCAAAGAAAAATACCCGGATTATCGCCTGCCTCTGACCCTCGTTATGTCGGATGTAATGCTCTTTCAGATGTAACTTTTGCCTAGGCACCTCCTACATTTTTCATTTTTCCAACTCATGACAAACGTACCCGATAGCCCGCTTGGCCAGATGTACCGCGAGCATATCCAGCATATTCTCGATAAAAATATTGAGGCCCTGCTCGATCAATATACCGACGATGCGCTGCTCATCAGCAGTTTCATGAAAAAACCGATTGTTTATAAGGGTCGCGACGGTATCCGGGAGCACATGCAGGGCATTCTAGGCATTGATGGTCTGGAAACTGACATTGTGTTCTGGGGAGAAACGGAAGATCCGCAAACGCTCATGATTACGGAGCAGATTACCATGCATACCAAAGATGGCGACGCCACCATGCGCTTTGCCGATAGCTGGGTGCTGCGCGACGGCCGCATTGCCATTCACTTTGCCGGTATGGTTCAGCACCCCGATGGATCGCTGGCCTAATCCGGTTCCGAAACTTAGTTGACCTCACTAGTTCCCCATTTTAATGCAAGAAATAATGTTGACTCAGGAATCTATACAGGAATTTGTTGCCGAGTGGTATCGCAAACTAGACGTTCACGTGCCGATGGTCGAGATACTGCCGCTGCTGGCCGATAGTGAGCTGGAGTGTGTATTCCCGGAGGTGACCGTTTACGGATACGCCGGTTTTGAAAGCTGGTACCAACGCGTAATCCGTACGTTCTTCGATGAAGTGCATACCGTTACCAAAGCTGATGCCACCATCGATGGCGACACCGCAACGGTCGACGTGGTCGTGCACTGGGAAGCCAGTGTATGGAACGCGCCCGAAGCAACTAGCAAACGCATTGATGCCGATGCCTACCAGACCTGGACGTTGATAGCTGGTCCCAATGGGTCGCCCATCCTGACCAAGTATGTGGTCGATGATTTCGTTCCCCGCGAAGGTTCAGCCAGTCTCTGATCGCCATAAACCCCCATTCCGTCATGAAACTGAGCGGCAAAAAAATCGGAGTTCTTCTCGAAAGTGACTACTTCGAAAACGAAATTTTTTACTACAAGTACCGCTTCCCTGAGGAAGGAGCAGACCTGCATTTTCTGACGCGTCTGTGGGGCAATGAGCGCATCACCTTTCACGGTCACGAGTATAAAGTGCCCATGGAATGCTGGGAAAGTTTCGAGAATATGAGCGATGACGAGCTACGGAGTTACGATGCTATTATCGTTCCCTCGGGTATGGTCTCCGACCGGCTGCGCTATACCGATGATGTCGAGAAGATTCCACCGGCCACGGAGTTTCTGAAACGCGCGTTCGCCGAAAAGTCGATCCTGAAAGGTATTATCTGTCATGGTCTGTGGCTAGTGGCCCCCGCTACCGAACTGGTGAAAGGCAGACCGCTGGTTTGCCACAATAACCTTATCGGCGACGCCAAAGCTTACGGAGCCATCTACACCAATGACGATGTGGTGGTAGACGGTGATTTGGTAACGGGTCGGTCGGGTGGCCATGCACACTGGTTCGCCAAAAAAATTATCGAAATCCTCGCCGAACGATAGCCAGATCCTTATGGACACTATGATTTTTTCGCACGTTGCCTTATCCTGCAACGACCTCGCCCGGACGGAGGAGTTTTACACAACCTATTTTGGGTTTTTCCGCTCGCGGGTCATTCCGCTGGGTGAGGACAATGAAATTGTGTTCCTGAAAAACAGCCAGTCCATTTATCTCGAACTGTTTCGTGCCGAAGGGGAGCGCCCTGCCGGAACACCCGATGCCGTTGCCGATGGGCCACATTACACCGGCGTTCGGCACCTCGCCTTTCAGGTACCCGACATCGAAGCGGCTATAAAAACGATTGGCAGCGCGGCTGAAACCACCCTGGGACCACTGGATTTTAGCGATTTCATTCCCGGCTGGAAAACGGTCTGGATCAAAGACCCCGATGGCAACATTGTGGAAATCAGCGAAGGCTACACGGATTAACCGACCCCATCCCGCTTCTGCAGCTCACGACTTCATACCTTAAAACCAAACGTATTCATGGAAACCGACTCACTCACCGCCACTGGCGACAAGGGGCAACCTACTAAGGGAGCCAGCATGAAAATAGACTTTACGTTTTCTGATACCATTTCGGGTTACGTGGTTGACTTCATCAAGGCCGAACGAGCGTTCATTCTTGAAACATCCGACGGGCGTCAATTCAAATTGTACCTGATCACGTCTACCTTCGCCCGGTCGGTGCGGAACCTCAACGAACCCTATCAGGATGCATCAGGTGTGATGGTCGAGATGCTGTCGCAGAAAGGGCAGTACCTTCATGCCTACGGTTCGTTTTACCCCGGCATCGAAGACCACGAACCCATCTTTGAGGTTCAATGGATCATTTTTCCAGGTCAGCACCCGCTGGAATACCGCCAGGAAAGCCAGGACTGGTGGATTCATCAAATAAGCTCCATCGCGTCGAGCTACCTCAAATGGCAGTTCAACTACCCCGAAGAACCCATCGACTATAGGAAGTACCGTACCATGCTGCACCTGGCAGGTGCAAAAAAAGGTGACTATCTGCAGGAGACCGATACCATTTCCCGATTGATTTACGGGTTTGCTTCGGCCTATATGCTCACCGGTAACGACGCGTATCTGGAAGGGGCCGAAAAGGGAACCGAATACCTCCGCGAACATATGCGGTTCTTCGACCAGGATGACGACCTCATCTACTGGTATCACGGCCTGAAACTCGACGGAGCCAAAGAAACCAAACTGCTCACCTCCGAATTTGGCGACGATTACTACTCGATCCCAATGTATGAGCAGATTTATGCCCTTGCCGGTCCCACACAAACCTTTCGCATTACCGGCGACAAGAAGATCCTGTTCGACATTGAAAAGACCATTGATCTTTTCGAGATGTACTACAAGGATAAAGAAGGTGACGGTTACTTCTCCCACATTGACCCCATCGGCCTCGATCCCCGCGATGAATCGCTGGCGCACAACCGCGCCCGTAAGAACTGGAACTCCGTTGGTGACCACGCGCCGGCTTACCTAATCAATCTTTATCTGGCCACGGGTGAAAAGAAATACGCTGACTTTCTGGAGTATACATTCGATACCATTACTAAGTATTTCCCCGACTACGAAAACAGCCCGTTTGTTCAGGAGAAATTCATGGAAGACTGGAGCAAGGACCAGAGTTGGGGCTGGCAGCAAAACCGGGCGGTAGTTGGTCACAACCTCAAAATCGCCTGGAACCTAATGCGGATGCAATCGCTGACGCCAAAGCAGGAATACCTCGATTTCGCCAAAAAAATCGCCGAACTTATGCCTGCCGCGGGGTCCGACCAGCAGCGGGGTGGCTGGTACGATGTGGTTGAGCGGACGCTGCAACCTGGCAGCAAACGCCACCAGTTTGTGTGGCACGACCGCAAAGCATGGTGGCAGCAGGAGCAGGCTATTCTGGCCTATATGATCATGTACGGCTTGCTCGACGATAAGGAATACGAAAAGCAGGCACGGGAATCGGCTTCGTTCTACAACGCGTTCTTCCTCGACACCGACGATGGTGGGGTCTACTTCAACGTATTCTCCAATGGGATGCCGTATCTGTTGGGTAACGAACGCTTCAAAGGCAGCCACTCCATGAGTGCCTACCACAGTACCGAGTTGTGCTACCTCTCCACGGTGTACACAAATTTGCTGATTACCAAACAACCAACCTATTTCTACTTCAAGCCGTATCCGGATTCGTTCAAGGATAACATCCTGTACGTGTCGCCCGATATTCTGCCCAAAGGCAGCATTATAATCACGGAGTGTTTCATTGACGATGAACCCTACACGAATTTCGATGCAGAGGCCCTGACGGTGAAACTACCCGATTCGGAGAAGCAGGTACGGGTAAAAGTGTTAATTACACCGGTATAACAAAACCCTGAGGGGGTCAGTTGGCCGGTCAGTACAGCGCTTTGTCACTGACCGGCCAACTGACCCCCTCATCAACTCATTAACTAAACATCCTTACAGGCATGAATGTAACGTCCAGCACGGTCGGTGAAATCACCGTCATTACAGCAAGCGGCAGCATCGACAGTAAAACAGCATCTGAGTTTGAACGCACCGCCCTGGCGGCCATTCAGGGGCAAAGTTTGGTCGTTATGAATCTGACCGACGTTGAGTTTTTGTCCAGTGCCGGTTTGCGGGTGCTGCTGATGGTTTACCGGCAGGTGAAAGCAAAAGATGGCAAAGTGGTACTGGCAGGTACGTCCGAAGAAATTCTGGATGTTATGTCCGATACTGGCTTTTTGACCTACTTTCTGACAACCGATACTCTCGAAGAGGGGTTGAATACCCTTAAAACCGCCCGATGATGGTTGACAACCGAATTGACTATTACCCGACCCACGAACACGAGGGCATTAAATTCCGGCGCGGCCATGCACTGCCGTTTGGGGCAACCATGGTGGCGGGTGGGGTTAACTTCAGCATTTTCTCTAGCGGATCAACCGCCTGCACACTGGTGCTTTTTGAGCGGGGTGAAGCGCTACCCTTCGCCGAAATCCCGTTTCCCGACGAGTTCAGAGTCGGAAACGTGTATTGCATGACCGTGTTCGACCTCAACTATGAGCGGCTTGAATATGGCTACCGCATGGACGGTCCCTTTAACCCTAGCGCGGGGTTACGCTTCGATAAAACAGCTATCCTGAGCGATCCCTACGCTAAAGTACTTGGTGGGCGGGATACCTGGATGGTCAAACCCGATTGGGATAATGTGTACCAGTATCGGTCACGACTGGCTTTCGAGGATTTTGACTGGGAACAAGACCACCCGCTTGAAACACCCATTGAAGATCTGATAATCTACGAAATGCACGTTCGTGGATTTACACAGCACGAATCGTCAGGTCTCAAGAACCGGGGTACGTTTAGTGCCATTCGGTCTAAGATACCTTATCTGAAAGAACTGGGAGTAAACTGCGTGGAGTTGCTGCCAATCTACGAATTCGATGAGTGGGAAAATAGTCGTCAGAACCCCGTAACGGGCGAGACACTGGTCAACTACTGGGGCTACAGCACGGTTAATTTCTTCTCGCCTAAAGCGGGTTATGCAGCTACCGGGAAATTTGGCATGCAGGTCGATGAGCTGAAAACACTCATCAAAGAGTTGCACAAAAATGGCATCGAAGTCATGCTCGATGTAGTGTTCAATCACACCGCCGAGGGGGATCAGCGTGGCCCGACCATCTCGTTCCGGGGGCTTGACAACAAAACCTATTACATGCTGACGCCAGAGGGGTATTACTTCAACTTCTCCGGTACGGGTAACACGCTCAACTGTAACAACCCGGTGGTGCGGAATATGGTGCTTGACTGCCTGCGCTACTGGGCCTCGGAGTACCACATTGACGGCTTTCGTTTCGACCTGGCAGCTATTCTGGGCCGGGCGCAGAACGGTGCTCCACTCAGCAATCCTCCCCTGCTCGAATCGCTGGCCTACGATCCCGTTTTAGCCAAGTGCAAGCTTATTGCCGAAGCCTGGGATGCGGGTGGGTTGTATCAGGTTGGCTCTTTCCCAGCTTACGGACGCTGGGCGGAATGGAACGGTAAATACCGCGACAACCTGCGTAAGTTTCTGAAGGGAGATGCAGGCGAGGTGGGCGATATGATTCAGCGCATCATGGGTTCGCCCGATTTGTACAGCATGCGCGGACCAACGGCTAGTATCAACTTTGTGAGCTGCCACGATGGTTTTTCGCTGTACGACATGTTTGCGTACAACGAAAAACACAACGAAGCGAATGGCGAAAACAACAATGACGGGGCGAATGACAACAACTCCTGGAATTGCGGTCACGAGGGCGAAACCGACGATCCGGCCATTAATTTTCTGCGCCATAAGCAGGTCAAAAATGCTTTGGCTATTCTGCTCGTCAGCCAGGGTGTTCCAATGGTGCTGATGGGCGATGAGGTAGGCCGCACCCAGAAAGGGAACAACAATACGTACTGCCAGGACAACGAGCTGAACTGGTTCGACTGGTCGCAACAGGAGACCAACGCGGATTTATATACGTTTAGTCAGCGCATAATCAACTTTCGGCGGCAGCATCCGGTACTGCGGAGTTCAACGCATTTTCAATACTGGGATTACGTAGGGAGCGGTTACCCCGACATTAGTTTTCACGGAACCAAAGCCTGGTCATGCGATCGGTCTGAATCGAGTCGCACGTTTGCGTTCATGCTCTGTGGCGACCACGCCAAGCAAGGGGTCATCAAAGACGATATGATCTACGTGGCCATGAACATGTACTGGGGTGGCCTGCACTTCGAATTACCCGGTCTTCCACCCGAAAAGAAATGGTATTTGTTCGCCAACACCGACATGCCATCCCCCGGAGATTGTTTTGTGCCGGGTAGTGAGCCTATCCTCGAGAATCAACATGAGTTCCTGGTTGGGTCGCGCAGCGTCGTTATTCTGATCGGCAGGTGAACTACCTGCGTTGTTTTCTATTTTGATTGTTCAACCCTAAAATCAGCGTCACTATGAGTTTTTCAATACTGGCAGAAACCAAAAAAATTGCCAAGATTACCTTAATGGGCGAAGTCGATTCGCTGTCAGCCCGCGAGTTTCAAAAAGAGATCGAAAAAATGGCCGCTGAGTCGCCCGATGAGCTAGTTCTGTTCGTCGAAAACCTCACATTCATTTCATCGGCAGGTCTGCGGGTGCTGATCTTCGCCAAGCAAAAAATGGGTAGCAATCTGGCGATTTACATCGTGAATCCGCAGGAATCCATCGTTGAAACCATCGAGAAAACGGGGCTTCAGCATAGCGTTAACATTGTGGATCAGTACTTATAGGCCAAACCGTTCGGGTTGGGTCCAGTGGAAGCGTATTCGCCTGACTGTAGCAGGGGCAAGGGCAGGTACCAATCAACGAAAAAAGTGACTGGATGGCCAGTCCAACAAGCCACAGTTTAGTGAATAAACTTCCACTGCCCTCCTCCGGGCTTGTGTAACTTTTCAATTCCGTAATGATGGAGCGCAACACGTTTCCGGGCATCCCCGACTCACTCGAGTCTATCCGGCAGGTAGTAAAGGAAGCATCCCAGCAAGCGGGATTGTCTAAAAAAGCAACGTATAACCTGATGCTGGCGGTCGACGAGATTGCCAGCAATATTATCATGCACGGCTACGAGAAAGCTGGTATCAGCGGACCAATTGATGTGCTGACCGAGCATACTGATGGGCAGCTACTTATCACGCTGGAGGACGATGCCGCTCCGTTCGACCCATTGGCACGGGAAAAACCCGGCGAAGACTTTTTTAACATGCCCCTTGAAGAAAGGCCCATCGGTGGAATGGGTATCCACTTGACAGTCAATGGGGTTGACGAATTTAAGTATGAACTGGCTAACCATCGGAACCGGAATATTTTCATCATGAAAACCGACGACGCGTAGCAGGCTTGCCATCCGATTATCCAGGTCACGACTATGATTGACGCCACTACTAAAGTCGCTTATACGAATCCCTTCCCCGGGTTGAGAAGTTTCGACCGAGCAGACTCCTATTTGTTCTTTGGGCGGGACAATCAGATTCGTGACCTGAAAGAAAAACTACTCGACTCACGGTTTCTGGCTATCATCGGTTCGTCGGGAAGTGGCAAGTCATCGCTGATTAAGGCGGGTTTGATTGCTCAGCTCGTAAACGGGCCGGTAACCAAGGCGGCCTTCAAGCGGTGGCAGATTGTTTTTTTTAACCCGGAAGCCACTCCCTACCGCAACTTTGCGCAAGCTTTGCACCAAAGTCTGAGTGAGCATAACCAGTCGTTTGCAACGCATTTTTCGATCGATTCGGTCGAAAAACTGATTCGTACCGATTCCGAATCAATCGTTGGCTTGTGCGAGAATACTAATCTGCTGCTCATTATCGACCAATTTGAGGAGTTGTTTCGCTACCAGCAACAGGAGACAAATCAGGACGAAATCACGGGCTTTATTAACCTGATTATTCGGTTGAGTCAACGCCAGGACTACTCGGTCTACGTGATTCTAGCGATGCGATCGGATTATCTCGACCAGTGCACCAACTACGTAGGGCTAACAGAAGCCATCAACCACGGCTACTACCTGTTGCCAAAAATGAACCGGGACGAGATTCGGCAAGCCATCGAAACGCCGGCCAGCGTGATGGGAGCCTGTATTACCGACGAACTGACAACCCGCCTGCTGAACGATATTGGGGCTAAAGCCGACCGGTTACCCATTTTACAGCATGCACTCATGCGTACCTGGAATCACTGGCAGAAGAACCACAAAACGGACAGCCCAATTGGTATTGCCGACTATGAGGCCATTGGAACCATGCAGCGGGCCATCACGCTGCACGCAGAAGCGGTATATGGCGATCTGCCCGACGAAAAAAGTCAGCTGGCAACCGAAAAGCTGTTCAAGGCGCTGATTGTCGTGAGCGAAGGGGACGAAGGGTTTATCAGTCCGGCATCCATCGGCACAATCAGCCAGGTAGCGGGTACGCCGGTGTCCTTGCTGATTGACGTGCTGAACCGGTTTCGCGAGCCGGGCGTCGCTTTTTTAACTCCTCCCCTATCGGTCAATGCTGACTCAAGCCTGATTATCGACGTATCGCATGAACGCATCATCAACTTGTGGGATCGGCTGCAAAGCTGGGTAAGGGAAGAAACCGATTCGGCCAAATTTTACCAGCAGGTCAGCAGTTCGGCTATGCTCTACCAACAGGGGCAAGTTGGTTTATGGACCAATCCGGAATTGCAGATTGGGCTGAAGTGGCTGGCCGAAAACCGACCTACTCAGGCTTGGGCCAACCGCTATGACCCTTACCTCGAACGGGCTACCAATTTTCTGGACTATAGCCGGCAACAGTATGATTTCGAGATTCAGAATAAAGAAGAACGCCAGCGAAAAGAATTGCGACGTGCCCGGTCATCCGCCATTTTCCTGGGCATCGGTGCGCTTGTTTCTTTAGTATTCCTGATTGTTTCGATGGTGTTGCGTACCAATGCCCAGCAGAGCGAAAACCAGGCTATCAAGGAACGAAAAGTGGCCCTTGATCAGCGTAGCCTGGCCGAAGCACAGACCCGCGAGGCCATCACACAAAAGAAAATTGCCGAACAGCAGGAAATCATTACCGAGCAACAGAAGAAACTGACCGATGAACAGCGGAACATAGCCGTAGTCGAAAAAAGTAAAGCGGAGTCGCAGAAGCAGATTGCCGAAGAGGCCCAAATCAACGCGGAGAAACAGAAAGATCGGGCTCAGGCGGCTCAGGTCGTTGCCGAATCGCAGAAGCAGATTGCTCAGGAGGCCCAGCGTAACGCAGAGAAGCAGAAAGATCTGGCTCAGCTTGCTCAGGTTGCGGCTGAAAAACAGAAACTCATTGCCCAGAAAGCACAGAGTTACGCCGAGCAGCAACGGGGCAAAGCCATTGCTCGCTCGGTGGCGGTGCAATCGTATCAAATGGCTGAAAACGCGCAGGATGATTTACCGGCTCTCCTGGCTCTGGAAGCGTATACGCTCAATCTTAAAAACGGCGGGGAAGTGGACAATCCGGAAATTTTCAATGCCCTTTCCAAAGCCGCTGATGTCCGGCCACCGTTACGACGGCATACCGACATTGTGCGCGCGCTGGCGCTGTCGTCCTCTCCCAATGAGGTAATCATTGCTTCAGGAAGCGATGATGGTACGGTTAAACTATGGACATTCGGTAATCTGGCCCAGCCCCCCCGCTCCCTGATGACCCGCAGCAAAAATCCCGACGGAATCCGGGCGGTTGCGTTCGACAAACACGCCAGGAACGTTTACGGAGCCAGTGAAAGTGGACTGCTCTACAGCTGGTCGTTAAACACAACCGAAACAAGGCCCACGATCATAAAAGCCCATACCGGCCCCATAAGCGCCCTACTCACCACAGCCGATTTTGGGATGCTGATATCCATTGGGGCAGATGGGCACATTCGTAGCTGGAAACCAACCGCAACCGGTCTTGACTCGGTCCAGCATGTGCGGGCTGCCATGCCACTTCACTGTGGCCGGCTCAGCCCCGATGGCAAGCGGTTATTTTGCGGATCGTCAAACGGGCGAATGGTCAGTTTTGACCTGGCCAACCTGAAAAATCAACCTGTGGTTTTTACCCGCCGGGAATTTGGTAACCGCCTGACGGCACTGGCTTTTAACCCCAGTGGTGACCGGCTCATAACCGGGAGTGCATCAGGATTGGTTGTTGCCTGGACAATAGCGGGCAATGAACCGGAAGAAACTGGCCAGTTATTGTCCAGTCGGCACACGTCTACCGTGAACGATATTACCTTCTCACCCCACGGTAAACTACTGGCTACTTGCAGCGCCGACTGGTCGATTCATATCTGGGATTATAACACGCTGTCACAACAGCAGCAGCCCATTGTTATCAATGCCTTTGATTCGTGGGTTATGTCCATTCGGTTTAGCAGCGACAACAAGTATCTGGTTGCCTGCGGAGCCGATAAAACGGTACGCATCCACGACATTGACGTAACCGAACTGTATGCCAGCCTGACCAAAAAAATCAAGCGAAACATGACCCCAGAGGAGTGGAGCAAATACATCGGGAACGATATTCCCTACGAAAAATTTAAAACGGATTACTAGCGCATCAACGGCTTATGAACATGGTCAACCGCATCTGCCTGGTCCTAGCGTCACTGCTACTGGTTGCTACTGGCCAAATAGCCACTGCCCAGATGAGCTGCGATGAGTCGGTGGCCGTTCCGCAGGCCGAAAAGCGGTATGCTACGGGAAACTTCGATGATGTGTTCTCCTTGCTGTTGCCCTGTTCCCAAAGTGGCAGCTTTACCGTCAATGGCCGCGTACAGGCACTCAAGATTCTGTCTATGAGCTACCTGGCTATTGATTCAATGCAACAGAGCGCACAGGCCATCAGCCAGCTATTGGCTCTGAATCCTAAATTTGAACCCGATTATCTGGCCTCACCACGGTATAAGACCCTGTTCCAGCAGGTGCGGGATTCGCAGGAGGAGATTATTCAGGTTACTTCGGTGTCGAAAAAGGCCGAAAACCTGTTGTATGTGCCGGCTACGGTTATGGTGATTTCGAGCAGGGATTTTGTCCAGCGGGGCTACCAGAGTCTCGAACAGGTTCTGCACGATCTGCCCGGCTTCGACGTCATAAAGGGGAATGGTCCCGGCTATTCCAACTTCTACCAGCGGGGCTACCGCTCGACCTCCAACGACCGGACGCTGATGCTCATCGACGGCGTTGAAGAGAACGATCTGGCGTCGAGTAATATTCCCATCTCGCAACAATACGCCCTGTCGGATATTGACCGGGTAGAGGTGATTTATGGACCGGCCTCAACCATGTACGGAGCCAATGCATTCGCCGGTGTCATCAACATTATTACCAAAAGTTTTCGAAACTTGTCCGGTCCGGCCCGGCAGCTAGCTTTTACGGGGCAGGCGCGCACGGGTGCGTTGAATACCACTTATTTCGATGGCGTGCTGACAGCAAAAACGCCCGACGTAGCCATATCGGTAACAACCCGGCTTTATCGCTCCGATGAGATAGACTTATCGAAATACCCCGAATGGAACTTCAATTCCCGGACTGCCGCCGACTATACTGGCCAACTGGATATTACAGGAGCTGACGCAACCAAGCAATATGTAGACAAAACCAACCTGTTGGGTCAGTACCCGAACAGCAATCTGTTTACGGTCAATTACGATCCTGCCGGCGTAGCTACCGGTATCCGCCTGACCCAGCAGGGTGCTGAGCGGGCTGCCAACATCGACAACAATCTATTCGGCAAAACGCTGAACGACCAGCCTGTGCGGTTCAACGATTCATCGTTCGACTGGTCAGTACGGGCAAAGGTAGAATTTAAAGACCTGACCATTTCGTTATTAAACTGGAAAACCGACGAAGGAGCCACCCCGTGGTATACGAACCGATCAACATTATCAGCCGCCAAAAATCCGCGCTGGGTCACGAACAACCGAGCGTTTTCAATTACGTATAGTAAATACATCAGCGATAAATTTCAACTGACCAATATCACGTCGTATCTGCTCCACGAGATCAACGGTAATTCCAGTCTGGTAACCTACAACGGCTATTACAATGGCAAACTGGGCCTTCTGGAACTGGCTAAAGATTCGGTTCCTAAATCGATTATTACCTATTATTACCGTATATCCACCCAGTTACGAAACGAGCTGCGCCTTTTCTGGACACCCGTTTCCAATGTGGAAGTAAACAGCGGGCTCGAATTCAGGAGCGGTCTGATCCAGGGCAATTATATCACCTCATCAAAGCCTCTGCCCGACGAAACCGGCTTAGTAGCCACTGGTTCGGGGGCGGTGTTGGGAGGAAATAACTTCCAGACGCTCGACCTCAGTCTTTACTCGCAGGTAACGTATCGCCCGCGTAAAGAGCTGAAAGTAGTCGGTGGATTACGGGTCGACAACAACCGTATCCGGACAAATGGTGGCTACGGCACCGTGGCCAATCCCAGACTGGCAGTTATTTACAGTCCGGGCAAGTATGTGTTCAAAGGCATTTATGCCGAAGCCTTCAAAGACGCGTCCTTTCTGCAGAAATACGCGACCACTTCAACCCGTACACTAACGAATCCAAATCTGTTGCCCGAACGGGTACGAAACATTGAGTTCAGTGCCTATTATCAGGTAACCAAACAGGTGTCTATGAACGTAGTAAGCTACATGGCCGACTACAGCGATGCGGTTGGCGTAGCCATCGTACCACTCGAAGGGGGGCGCACAACGCAGCAGTTTCAGGCCATTGGCCGTCGCCGGATCTGGGGGATTCAGGGCGAAGGCAACTACAGAGTCAACCGGCTTAATGCCTGGTGGAATTTCACGTACACCAACCCCATCGATCCCGAGAGCAACAAACGAGTCAGCGATATTGCCGATTACATGATCAATGCGGGTGGTCATTACCAGTTTCTGCCCAAACTGAGCCTATACCTCTCGGGAAATTACGTCAGTGCGCGTAAGAGTGGAATGGGTACATCGGGCAGTAATAATCCGACTCAGCGTTTTGACCCCTTCCTGCTTCTGAATTCAAACCTTACGTACAGCAACCTGGTGAATGGATTGTCTGTGCAGCTATCAGCAGCCAATCTACTCAACAACGAATATTTCGTGCCCGGCATTCGGGAAGCCGACAACACGACTTACGCATCGCGTTTTCCGCAGGCTCGTCGACAAGTGTCGATCGCCCTTTTGTACACATTTAAACTGAGTGATTCGTCCCGCTAGCGCGCTTATCTAACACCGGTATTAGTCCTTAGCCAGTAAGTAACCATGAATATTTCAGTCTTTCCTCCTCTTACAAAATCAGTAATGCTCGATGATCCTTATTGCATTGCCGAAGCTTCCTTTCCCGAGTACATTTATGACATTGGCGCACTTCGGATACGGGCCTGGCATGACGAACCGGGCGTAGATGCTACATTTTTCGACCGGCGAACCTGGATTGAACCCATCGACCAAACGGCGCAGCACTGGGTTGTAACCCGAAAAAATGTGGTCGTAGCCGCGGCACGAATGAGCTTTCACGACACGCTGGACAGTGTTCCCTATGCATCACTGCTGCCCAACAGTCACTGGTCACTGTATACTCATAAAGCCATTGCTTCCATCAACCGGCTGGTTGTTGACCCACGCTTTCGTGGACGGGGGCTGGCCAGACTCCTCGACCAGGCCAGAATAGGTATGGCCATCGACAAGGGGGTAGATGTGATTCTGGCGCAACCGCAGATAAGTCGCCTGGAGACCCTCAAGAAGCTGAACTTTTCATACGTCTGCGAATTACCCCGCACACCCGAAATGCCTAATCGCCCGCTGTTTTTCATGCACCGCCATTTGTAGAGAAGACTACTATGACCCAACGCGATACAGTCTACAAATTAATGAACATACAGCCGGGCGAAGGAAAGACCGTGCTCCTGTTTGTAACCTACTCGCTGTTTATGGGAGTAGCGGTGGCTGTATTTTATACCTGTACAACATCGCTGTTCTTAACCAGCTTCACCCGCAGCGAGTTGCCAATAGCATTCATTGCGGGCGGGGTGCTCATTTATGGACTGGGTCTGGCAGTGCGGCTCCTCCAGCGAACCATATCCTTTGTGCAGCTAAATAGAACGCTGCTGGCTTTTCTGGTGGTCACGGTGGCAAGTATGTTGATGGCCCCTAGCCAGATGCATACCAAGTGGCTTTATTTCGTACTATTCCTGTGGAACCGCGTATTCGTATTCATCAACGGCATCACATTCTGGGCCACAGCTTCCCGCATTTTTAACCTGCAGCAGGCCAAACGCCTGTTCAGTTTCATCAGCATGGGCGACGTGATCTCATCGGTCCTGAGCTATTTTTCGGTTCCTATTCTGCTTCGTTTCGTTTCCACCGAAAAATTGCTTTTTATCTCGCTGATTTCCCTATTCGTCTGCGCCGGTTTGCTGACGGTTATCATGAAACGCTGCCACAGCCAGTTCACGGCGGTACCCAGCCAGGCACAAACGTCGGGAGAAGCCATCGCCGATTCCGAACCCCTCGTTGATCCTCCGTATTACCGGTTGCTCTACCTACTGGCCCTCTTACCCGTCTTTGGGTTGGTATACGTCGAATTCATGTTCACGGTGGAACTGAAAGAAGTTTTTCCAGACAAAGAGATCATGGCCGGTTTTCTGGGTATTTTCTTCGGGTTCTGTGCCATCGTCGAAGCCGCGATCAAATCGTTTCTGTACAATCGGCTGATCAGTACCTATTCCATCCGAACCGGCATTATCTTACTTCCATTAACCCTCCTGTTCAGTTACGTCGTAACGGCGGTTTATGGGTCGCTCTACGGCACAACGTCGCTCTTTGTGGCGTTTGTCACGCTGAGCCGATTCTTCATGAGTTCGGTTCGGAAGTCTATCAACGACCCGGCTTATCAGGTGCTCTTTCAGCCAATTCCATCCATAGAACGTACGCGGTTGCAGAGTCGGATCGAAGGCGGCCCCAAGGCACTGGGGAATACGCTAGCGGGGGTTCTGCTGTTGATTCTGACCAAGTTCAGTGCCATCACGCTCGTGCACCTGAGCTACCTGTTTCTGATTGTCATTGGCGTATGGACCTACGTTGCCTTCCAGGTCCGGACCGAATACCGCGACATGCTCCAAAAAGCCGTGGCTAAATCAGCCGCGCTCCTGCAAACGCTAGCAACGCGCTCGCCCAAGGCCGCTATTTCGGAGAACAGCCGGCGCTTGAGTAGCAATCAGTCCTTTGATCTGATGGTACAGCTCGCCCACTCCGACTCACCCGAAGATCGCCTGCGGGCAGCACTTGAATTAGGCCACTCGGGACGCTACTATGCCTATACGCACCTCCTGACGCTCTTGCAGGACGAACACCCCGTCGTACGAAAAGCAGCACTACTGGCGGCAGGAAACCTGCGCAAACCCGAACTCTGGGCGCGTCTGCTCGATCACCTGGTACTGGAACAATACCGAAACACCGCCATGACGGCCCTGGTCAGTATCGGTGAACCGGTGGTGCCTGTGCTGACCCGTTTTTTCAATAATACCGATCAGTCTCCCGATGTTCAGGCGCACGTTGTCCGGCTTGTTAATGAAATTGGTGGAGAGACAGCCCTGCGTTTTCTGCGCGCGCGCATCAATCATCCGGTGCAGGCCGTTCGCGACAACGTGTTCGAAGGGCTGCACAAAATGAGACACCGGGCCACCGTAACCGAACGCTCCCATATCCTGTTGCAGCTCGACGAGCAGCTGGGTTTCCTCGTCTGGCTGGGTGCTGCGCGCCTGGACCTGGGCGACTATTCCCGACAATCGGCCCTGATTCAGTCACTGGAGGCCGAAAAGCAACTCGTGGTACCCAAGATTTTTCATTTACTGGCGGTTCTGTACGGCGATGATCGTTTCGACGTTATCGGCAGGCTCATTACCGAGCCGAATAATGAGTTGCAAGGTTACCTGATCGAACTGCTCAATACGACGCTGCCCGATGAGTTCAAACGTAAAATAGTCCCTTTGTTTGCCGATGTACCGCTGGCGCAGAAGCTGAGCCGGTGTGCCGTTTATTATCCGCAGCAGCGGCTGTCGACGGAAGCCCGGCTACACGACATTATCAATAAGGATTTCAATAAAATAACACCCCGGCTCAAAGCAATTGCCATCCGGGAACTCCTCAACGACTTTCATACTGATCCAACGACCATTCTGGTCGCCAGTGCGGCTTCGGCGAACAGATTGATTTCCGAAACTGCGTTTTATGTACTGCATGTACGGAACCCCGTCCGCTTTGCAGCGTTGCACACCGCCCTCTACCCGCTCGCAGACAAGACCCATTACCAGACAGCCGACCGCATTGCCAAGGGACTGACGCTGGATAACCTGCTGATCCAGCAGGATGAGCTGGTAAGAAGTGAGGCCGCTACGACCCAATTTGCCCAAACTGAAACCTAACCACGCGCTGGCCACCTACTGATTCACTCGTTGTACGCTTATGAAACCATTTTTGTTGACAGGTTGCTGGTTCATACTCCACTGCTTTCTGAGCAGTTGGGGAGCTTATGGCCAGACTGTCAACACGGATGCTGTTCGGGGTGTACCGCCAACCGCTCTGTATTTATCTGACGAGTACGACGCCCATAGTCAGAATTTTACCATTACTCAGGATCATCGGGGCGTCATGTACATTGGCAACTTTGCGGGGGTGCTGGAATACGACGGACTGAACTGGAAAACGATCCCCACTCAGAATATCACCAAAGTGTCGGCCCTGCTGACGGCCAAAGATGGAACAATCTATGTTGGCGGTAATGGCGAGTTTGGCTACCTGCGGCTCGACAGTATCGGTAATCCTCGTTTTGTCAGTCTGAGTAATCGGGTATCTTTCTCCTTTGGGGAAGTAGTGACCGTAGTGGAAAACAGGGAGGGCATCTTTTTCATTGCCAAGCGTGATACTACCCAGAACAATACAATTATTGAAGAAGGTGCTGTGTTTCGCTGGAATGGCAGGAAACTGACGGAGTGGATGGTGAAATCAGCCGTTGAATCGGCGTTTCAGATTGATCAAACCGTGTACATATTCCAGCGGAAAGCAGGTATTTGTACTTTCCGGAATGGTTTGCTTGATCCGGTTGGCAAGTCGAACCGTGTTCCTACTCTGGAAAGCGTAACGTCCATGCTTCCCCTGACAAGTGGAAAAGCACTCATCATTACCAAAAGCCAGGGACTTTTTCAGCTCGAGAACAACCTTATCGTGCCTTTCTCCAGCGTGGTGAATGCCTATCTGGCCAGTAACCGGGCAGCGAGTGCAACCGTTCTGAGCGATCGTTCTATTGCCATTGCCACCCTGCAGGGCGGGATTGTGCTATTAGCTCCGGGAGGGCAGACATTTGAGCTGATCCGCAAGGTTCGAGGGTTAACTGATCAGTTCATCAACGCTGCCTTCTACGACCGGGAAGGTAATTTGTGGTTTGCCCTGAACAATGGAATCGCCGAAATAGAGGTCCCCTCCCCTATCACGCTATTTGATCAATCCAACCGCCTGACAGGCGAAGTTATGGACATTCGGCGCGTGAACAACGTTGTTTATCTGGCGGCTACCAATGGCTTGTTCACCCTCGAAAACGCAGTGATACGCCCAGTGCCCGGTTTGAGCATCGGTTGTTTTGCCCTGACCGAAGCAGCCGGATCGCTGTTTGTCGCAACCAGTCAGGGAGTTTATCAGTTGGTTAACGGACGTGCTCAGCATATCACCCAAACCTATTCATTTTGCATCACGGCATCGGTTATCCATCCGGGGTTGCTTTATGTCGGTACCGAAATGGGACCGGGCATTCTGTCGGTTTCGCCCCGAACAACACCCGTTTACCAAGCCATTCCAGGCTTAACCGAACGAATTTTTGGAATTACCGAAGATTCAGACAGTAATTTATGGTTTGAGACACTGACCACTGGTTTATACAAGTGGGTTTCGGTTTCCAAGCAGTTGGTTCACTATACATCCCGGCAGGGATTACCAACGATGCTCTACAACCAGGCTACCAGCACAACGCAGGGTTTACTGGTCTACAACGAAAAAGGTATTTATCGGTATGATGCTCAAAAGGACCGCTTTTTCGCCTACAATCCCTTCAGAACATCCGCAAAGGGAACAGACTTCTGGAAAAATGCCCTCCTCGAAGATAGCCAGCGTAATATCTGGACCGTGGAGGGCGACGAGAAACGGGTTACATTGTATCAGAAGCAAAGGAATGGGTTTCAAACGTTCACCACTCCGTTCATGCCTATTTCAACCGCCCCCATCAACGTTATCTATCCTGACAGAGACGGTATTGTGTGGTTTGGCGGGCGCAATGGCGTAGTACGCTATGACCCTGCCATCATCAAACGGTACAACACCCCGTATCAGGCGCTGATTCGCCAGATTCAGACGACAGGCGGAAAAAAACTGTACACTGGTTATACGCCCACGTCCGGCCAGTCGCATACCCTAAGGGATCAGGTCCCCACGTTACCATACAGCAGCAATGACATCAGTTTTGAATTCTCAGCGGCCAATTATGCCGTTGGGAATGCGCTGACCTTCTCGTACAAACTGGAAGATTACGATAAAGAATGGTCCGATTCAACGTCTTCCAACAACAAAAAAGATTATACCAATTTACCGCCCGGCACATACCGCTTCCTAGTAAAAGCCCGCAATCTGTATGGCATTACGAGCCAGGAAGCCGAGTATACATTCACCATCCTGCCACCTTGGTACGCGCACTGGTGGAGCATTGCTTTGCTACTGATTGGGGCCGGCCTGTTGCTATTCTGGTTGATCCGGTGGCGGCTGAACCTGCTGGTACGCGAAAAGCAGGAACTCGAAACCCTGATCCAGGAACGAACCGAAGAAATTGTTTTCCAAAAGGAAGAACTCGAAAAACAATCGGTAGAACTGGCCGTTACAAACGATCAGCTCGAGAAGATCGACCTTGTTGTGCAGTCGATCAATGCCGAGATTGACTTTACCAAGCTGTTTCAAACGATTCCATCGAAGTTTTCGATTGTCAAGAACGTAACCAGTGTCAGCTTTCTGGCTTACGATAAAAAGACCGATTCGTTTCGGTTCAGGGCGCTTCGCAGCAACCACGACCTGTCACATGTTGAAGCGGTTCAGATAACGCAGGAGCAGGCCGAGAAACGGTTTCTGCTCCAGGCCGTAGAGGAATACGAAGACATTTATCGTAATGACAACGTTCAGTACGAACCCTTGAACAACGCAGTCGATGACCTTACCCCGCCCCTTTCGCTAATTACCATTGTCATCAAGAACGAAGGACGTATTGAAGGATTCATAACCCTCGAGAATACAACCCGGCTCAACGCGTTCAACCAGCGGGACCTAAGTCTGATCCGCAGCCTTAAAGAACACCTGATTGCCGCTTTCATTAAAACCCGCCTGCTGGAAGATCTGGAGAATACACTGAATGACCTTAAAAATACGCAGAATGAACTGATTCGGCAGGAAAGACTGGCTTCCGTGGGCCAACTCACCAAAGGAAT
The DNA here is from genome assembly GCF_010747415.1 of Spirosoma agri. Taxonomy (NCBI): domain Bacteria; kingdom Pseudomonadati; phylum Bacteroidota; class Cytophagia; order Cytophagales; family Cytophagaceae; genus Spirosoma; species Spirosoma agri. The sequence continues at coordinate 39,106 of NZ_JAAGNZ010000003.1, forward strand.
CGTGGATCGGATTCTGAACCCGCTCAACTACGTCAATAATTTCTCGCAGTTATCAGACGGCCTGATCAATGAACTCATCATCCTTCTCGAAAATCAGAAGGGCGTTTTGCCATCCGATGCGGTTGATGACATGTTCGACGAAATGAGCGTTTTGCAAAAAAATCTGGTCAAGATTCAGGAGCATAGCAATAGCACTACCCGCATTTTGAAAGATATGCAGAAACTGCTCCGGGAAAAATCGCGGGATTTTCTGGAAACTGATCTCAATAGCTTTATCGAGAGTAAAGCCCGGACTTCGTGTCAGGAAATGGGCATGCGCTACGCCGATTTCAAGGTTAAACTGAGCATGAATTTGGAAAAGAAACCGATCCGAACCCGGTTGTTACCCAATGAATTTGGGCAGGTAATTGAAAACATGATGAGCAACGCGTACTATACGCTGCACGAAAAAAAGAAGCACCATGAGGACTTCATCCCCGAAATACAAATAAAGACCGAAGAGAAGGGGGAACAGGTACTGGTACGGTTCTATGACAATGGGAAGGGTATGTCACAGAATGAAGTCGAGAAATTATTCAGTCCTTTCTTTACGACGAAACCAACCTCCGAGGGTACAGGACTGGGCCTATTTATGGTCAAAGACATTGTTGAAACCCACCGGGGTCACATTAACATCACAACAGCAGAGGGCGAGTTTACCGAAGTACTGATCACGTTACCCATCATACATACCTAACGCTACCCCTATTCGTCATCCTTTAAAACCACTTGGCCGCATGGAAACACCAAAACAAATAACCGAACCTGGCCGCCTGACCAATTCGCCACCTGTTACCTCTCTGGAAACGGATGCACTGCGGGAGCGGGTGGCCGAATTGGACCGGCTGGCTTCCATTGGTCAGCTAACAGCCGGTATACTGCATGAAATTAAAAATCCGCTCAATTTTATCATCAACTACGCCCGCCTGTCAGTGGATCTGGTTGAGGAAGTAGAAAGTATTCTGCCCCAGTTCAATGACCATCCCGAAGTGGATGAACTAAACGCCGTGCTGATAATACTTAAGGGCAACATTGTTCGTATTCGGGAAAACGGAACACGGGCCGAGAGAATTATGCAGGGGATGCTGGCCCAGACCCGCGCCGATTCGTCGGTGTTCGAGCTGACGGATCTGAACACCCTGATCGAGGAGTTCACGAAGCTGGCATACCAGGGAGTCAGAGCAGGTGACAATGCGTTTGTGGTATCACTGGATTTTGATTTGGACCCTACTGTTGGACAGATAATGATAGCTCCCTACGAGTTCAATCGCGTTATTCTGAACCTCGTCATCAATGCCTGTTATGCCGTCGACGAGCGCCGTAAAAGAGAATCCGACGCCTACAAGCCTATCATTAGCCTGTTTACACAACGATACGATGACCATCTGGAAATCAAAATCCGGGATAACGGGGAGGGGATCCCCGACGGAGTAAAGCAAAAGCTGTTCACTCCGTTTTTCACCACCAAACCCGTTGGCGTTGGAACGGGCCTAGGCCTGGCGCTGAGTCGCAACATCGTCCATGAACTGCACGGAGGCACACTTAGTGTCGAATCCGAAGCAAACAATTTCACTGAATTCACGATCAGCTTGCCACTGGAGGCTAAACAGGAAAGCAAATAAACCACTGAAAGTCAGTAAACAATCACAAAACTAACTTCTTAAAAACTCTCAACTATTTCAGTATCATGGCTATTAAAATACTAAGTGTGGACGACGAAGGCGACATGGAAATGCTGATTATGCAGCAGTTCAGACGGCGTATTCGGGATAAAGATCTTGAATTTGTTTTTGCGAACAACGGGGCAGAAGCCCTGGCTAAATTAGAGGAACACGGAGACATTACGATGATCTTGTCTGACATCAACATGCCGGAGATGGACGGGCTGACTTTCCTCTCCAAACTGAACGAGAAGAACAATCCCTACCAGAAAGCGGTGATGGTATCGGCTTATACCGACATGGACAACATCCGAACGGCTATGAACCGGGGAGCCTTTGATTTCGTGACCAAGCCGATCAACTTCTCGGACCTGGAAATCACGATCAACAAAACCATTGCTCACATCGATATGCTGGTGCGGTCGCAACAGGATCACGATCAGTTGGTTGCCATCCAGAATGACATCAGCATTGCTCAGGAAATTCAACAGGCCATGCTGCCCAAAGCGTTTCCGGCTTTTCCGAATCGCACCGATTTTGATCTGCATGGCTTCCTGAAAGCAGCCAAGTTTGTGGGGGGCGATCTGTTTGATTATTTCCTGATGGACGACAACCGGCTGTTTTTCCTGATTGGGGACGTATCTGACAAGGGCATTCCGGCTTCGCTGTTTATGGCGATTACAAAAGCGATCTTTAAAAGTCATTTCTCGAACAAAAATTGCGGTACAATCTGCGAAGAGGTAGCCCGGATTAACTCGTTCCTAAGCGCAGATAACCAGTCTATGATGTTCGTAACGGCCTTCTTGGGCATTCTGGACCTGACAACCGGCGTTATTGAATACATTGATGCCGGCCATGAACCCCCGCTTATTTTACGAAAGAACGGTGAAGTAGAAGTCCTGAAAAAGCAGGGCGGGATGGCGCTTTGCATCGACGGTGACTATAATTACGTGTCTCACACCATTACCCTACAGCCCAGCGATACGCTCTTCACATACACCGATGGTGTACCCGACGCGAACAACAAAACGGGCGAGCGCTTCGGCATGCAGCGGGTAAAAGACATCCTGATTGCCCAAACCACGGCTGCCTCTCCTAAACAGATTAATGATTCGGTGTTAAGTCATTTGCAGGAGTTCATCGGCAGTCATGCTCAGTTCGACGACATTACGGCTCTGACGCTGCATTACGCCGGCTAAGAAAACCTATTTTCTTCTATCTTATTCTGTCCATCATGTACACGGCCAAACATATTCCTTTTCGTATTGTAGCCTCCTTTGCCTGGCGTCAGATACTCTTTTTTTTGTTCTATTCGTCTGGAGTCTGCCTATTATATGCACTGGCTGGCTGGACGTTTCTGGCCATACCATTCGTGCCTATTGCCACTATTGGCACGGCTGTTGCCTTCTATGTTGGTTTCAAAAATAACTCCTCTTACGAACGCCTGTGGGAAGGCCGACGCATTTGGGGAGGGATGGTCAACGCCAGTCGAGCGTGGGGCATTATGGTTATGGACTATGTTGGTACCATTGACGCTCCGGAATGCCAGTCGTCAGTTGAATTGTACCGGCAGCAGCAATTGCTTATCTACCGGCATATTGCCTACCTGAATGCCCTGCGCCTACAGCTACGGAAACAACCCATCTGGCAGGAAGACAGAAACGTAGGGATTGACCTGGTCGGGCAGCACAAAGCCCATGCAACTGGTACGTTAGAAAGCGAATTAAGCATGTTCCTGCACGACGATGAGGTAGATTTCTTTGTCAACCGGCAAAATCCGGCTACCCAGATCATCAAACGCCAATCGGCCCAATTACGGGAACTACGCACCCGCGGACTGATTTCGGAATTCTACCACAGCGATATGGAGAAGATGCTGGTTGAGTTTTATAATCAGCAGGGAGCTGCCGAACGCATCAAAACATTTCCGTTTCCCCGGCAATACGCCTTCTTCAGCAATATTTTTGTATGGCTGTTTCTGGTATTGCTACCCTTCGGCTTACTTACCGAGATGAGCAAGATCGGTGGCTCCTATATATGGCTGACAGTACCTTTTTACACGTTGATTGCTTGGGTTTTCCTAACTATGGAGGTAGTGGGCGATACGAGCGAAAATCCCTTTGAAAACAGCATCAACGACGTACCGATGACCGCCATTTGTCGCAATATCGAAATTGACCTGCGCGAGATGCTCGGCGAAACCGAACTACCCCAGCGTATCCAGGCTGTCGATAATATCCTGATGTAGAGTTGGACGATCTGCAATAACCGAGCGTCCTGACGATCAAAATACTCGCGCACAGATCGTTCTTCTTACGACCCAAACCTGTCGACTATTTCCGGACACATCGACCGCATTTGTACGCTACTTGAGTGATGAGTTCACTAAATTCAGGCCAGATGGTCGAGTACCCGTTTGGCAAAATCGGGCACCCGACCATCTGGCCTATGTCATTTATACCTGCGGTTCGACGGGACGGCCTAACTAGGTAATAATGGAACATCACCCAGTTGTGAACAGGTCTCTGGGTAGCGGGCGCTATGGATTGACTATGTTGGGTGCACTGGATGGCGAGACACCTCTGATCAGCATCTAGGCATCGGTACGGCCAACAATGACTCCCTGCCCTGCGTTTGCAGCAGCATGCCCTGGGCGACATTAGCCTTAAGGGCGACTGCTGCACCAATTAGTGTCCTTCTCGGCGGGAATCGGCTACCAAGTAGTCGTTCGTGTACAAATAATTTCGTTCGTTGACAATTCCCAACAGAATAGATAAGTATCCACCAGTTTTGGGGTAGTCATCCCTTAAATGACCTGGTCGGACGGATGACAACTCAACGAGTTACGATGCGTTCATTAATCCGTTTTTTGTAGTCCCTACACGCATCCACTCCTGGTATAGCACTGAAGGGTGTGGCCCTTCACCAAGTGCGGTAGGTAGCTTCAGCCAATCCCCTGTTAGAAGAAAACAAGGCGGTGATGCCCAATACCTGATGACGAATAAAAAGGCCTAAATGGGCCAAAATCACCAAAAATGGTTCGATACCGTTCGGCGCTAACCCTTTTTTCGCCAGACCTTTATTAACACTTAACCCGATAGAAAGCGAGGGTTGACTCAACTACTCCGTATGAAGTTCCTCTTTACCAATAAGCCGAATTTCATCCTCCGGCGACTCCATTTCTGGATTGGTCTACTGGGCCTGGCAGCCCTGAGTCTGGCCTACCAGGATCACAAAGAACCGGTTCTGGGTGCCCAGGATCAGACCCGGACGCAAGCCGTCGTCGACAGTGTCAGACACACGCTGAAAGACAGTCTGAAGGCGTTCGTACCGTCGATGAACATACTCATTCAGACCCCCACCAAGACCTATTTCGTTTCCTCGGTGGCCCCCGCGCAGACTGTTCGCTACATGCGCATTAATGGGCCCAATACCAACCCCGTCGGCTATTTGGGCCACCACGACCAACCAGTCTATTACCGTCACGACCAATGGCTGCACAGGCGGAGTTATCAAGTGGACTGTTTTAGGCGGCACGGGTCAAGCCAGCGGCAACACCTATACGCTCACTCAGCCAGGCAACTACACCCTCTCGGCTACTTGTTCACTAAATGGCTACACCAGTAGCTCGTCGGCTCCGCTGAGCGTGCAGATTCGGCCCGGGGGCTTTGCCATCACGGGGGTGACTATGGTGAATTGTCAGTTAATCGATGAGGTCAGTATCAGGTACAGTTTACACCCCAGTATTCGGGACGGAACGGTAATCCGATCAGCTTCTTTGTAGCCAACGAACTGGTGGCAACGACAAATCCAGGCCCGTATAGCCTTAATCTATACACCGATAATCCAGCTATCACCCTGAGCACTTACCGCTATAACCGGCTGGCGGTGTGTAATCCAGCCGGTTATAGCGGTAGGTAGTGGTAAAGCGAACGCGGGTCTACCCGTTCGGGTGTTTGGTAATCCCGTGACAGGCAACACCGCCAAGGTAGAGATCAGTGGCGTAACGGACCAGCCGGTACAACTCAATCTGGTGGATTTACAAGGCAAGTCAGTTCATACCCAGTGGATCGAGCAGGCGGGTGCTTTAGAGCGGTTTCGCTTACCGCTAGGGAACAGCAACGGGGTTTTACTTTTACAAGTCAGCACTCTAACCCAGCGTCAGCAGGTGAAACTGCTGCGAACAAATTAGCGCGCTAGTCCTACGAGAGCTTAGACTTAACGATCAGAGCTATTGTAGGGCCTACTGCTTTGTCGAACCAGGTGTCTATTGAATAAGAGCTTCCCTTAATTTCAAGTATCAAAGTAAGTTGCCCCCAAATGGTGGTGTATTCTTGCCAGCTATTACAATAAACGTTTCTACTTAGCCTGGATGACTTTTGTGCCCCACAAGGTTACGGCAAGGGGAACGGCTGAGCCGTTCCCCTTGCCGTAACCTTCCCCTAAAAACAATAGGTCGGACAAGCCGCTCTACACTGCTACCTGATAATAGTCCAAGGTGGGTTTGCCGGCGAAGTACTCTCTTAGATGACTGACCGCCTGGCCGAGTAAACCACTGGTTTCCGCGCTAGGGCAGGCTTCCTCCGAATCCCAGACCGATACCATCAACACATGCTGATCCGCTGGCGCGTAAAAACAATGGCCGAAGGCAAACCCGGCGTGTTGCTTGAGAGCAGGCAGTACGGTATTCTGAAAATAGGTAACCGCTTCCTGGGCTGTCTCAGCCGTTAGCGAAGCGCGAACGATGCGAGCGTACATACGAATAACGTTTTTGGAAAGATCGCCTATTTTACTGTGAATTCTTAGGGAGTAGGTAATCCACAAGCCAATCAACTGATTCGGCGTACGGGTCAGGAAACTAAGGGGTAGGTTATCTCCGTAACCAGGTTGTCCCGGAGCGGAGGGATCTACTGCTCGTTTAGTTGGCGGTGGGCATTTTCGTCGTCTGAGGTTTAGTTAACCAGTTGAGCGTTCTGGCCCCACTCAATGCCAATGATAACGATAAGGTCCGTCGGCAGGCAATCATGAGCTGAGCATGCTTAAAGCAAGAAAGGCATCATGGTTGCCCATATTTTCTTAATACGCTGTTTTTGTTTGATAATTTGCCCTGCTTTGCCCGAGATAATATAGTAGCCGGAAAAGCAAAAGCTAGATTCGATCAAGTGAAAATTAGTAACCGTTCAGCGCTTGAATTTGTCTATCTAGCCCAATCAATAGCTCATCCCTAAACTCCTTCAGTTGCTCGACCGTCGTTAGGGCATTCGAACGCCGACCGTCTTTCAGCGGCTTACCCTCAACAAGTATTCTACCGGTATACAAGAGTCCACTACTATCAGGCCTAGTAACAAACTTAGAGCGTGTTGGGGAATTGAGAAAGGTTGAGAGTCGTGCCAACTTTGTATCGACCGCCCGGCGGCCCGGCAAGCAGCAAAGTAATGACCAAACAGTTTTCTAAACTGAGCGCCCCGATTTCTATGGATTAAACAAGGGAAAGGGAATAAGATTTGTCATATTTTTCGCCCCGATTAACCACTGCGTACACTCGATGGATCAGTTTATAAAGAACCGCATTGAGAACTAACATCTTGTTCTTGCCTTCTGCTACTTTTCGCTGATAATACGTCTGTAGCTCACCGCTCACTTGAATAGCCGACATCGCGCCTAAATGAAATAATGACTTGAGCCGCTTTTGTGCCTGGTGACTCACTCGGGTCCTACCGCCCGGCGGCCCGGTTCGTTTTCCCATTTGGTTAGAAAGCAGTCTGCAAATCAAAAGGGCGGGCGGTCTGCAACGAGGCAAAACCGACAGCATTGATGCCCAGCGGATCGCTGAATATGCCCGCTCGGGCGGCCCCGTATCGCTTTCAGGATCAGATACGTCTCTGGGAGCTGCCCCGCGCCGTTGTGCAGCAGTTGGCCATGTTCAGCGCAGCCCGCCAGCGGCTGATCGCGGTTTATAGTCAGTTGGCAGGTCCTTTGGCTGAACAGCAGGGGTTCATCAACCCTACCTTTCAAAAACAACTTCTGAAGGGTTGCCAGGCGTCGCTGGTCGCCATCGAGAAAGACCGCAAGGCGGTTGACAAAGATATCGACCAACTCGTTGAAGGGGACAATCAGCTTAAAGAGCTTTTTGGTCTGATTACCTCTATTCCCGGTATTGGTCCGGCTACAGCCACCGAGGTGGTGATCGCCACGAATGAGATGCAAACCATTACTGATCCTAAAAAAATGGCGGCATCGGCCATCCGACTGCCATGCTGGTGTTGCCCCCTTCGACTACAAGTCTGGCACCAGTGTACGGGGTAGGCCTGGTGCTAGCCACCATGCTCGTAAGCGACTCAACTCTCTTTTTCACTGAGCGGCCATGTCCTCGATTCGCGTCCAGGGCGAGTGGCAGGACTACTACCAGCGCAAAGTCAAAGAAGGCAAGAACAAAATGCTGGTCCTGAACGCGGTGCGCAACAAGCTGATCCATTGTATTTATGCCGTTGTCAAGCGGGGGTGAAAACTATGACGAAAACTATGTGTCACCGCTTGCATAAACCGTATAAATCGGCCCGGTTTGACCAGTTGAAGCAGGATGGTACTTTTGAGCGAATCAATACTGCTTTAAATCAATTAGACCAGAAACGAGTCGGTAGAGAATCGCATCCGTCTGTTTTATGTATTGATGCTCAAAGTGTTAAGCTAAATCCAATGATTTGCGTATACCGAGGTATGGACGTCAACAAACGAGTCAATGCGGGGCCGCCCGTGCGGGCGAAAGCGAGAGTTTGTCGTCGACACCGATGGCCGCCTGTGGGTGGTGGCTGTGCATGCCGCGCATGAAGCCGAATGTCCAGCGGCTGTCCCTTTAATCGGCACTGTACTCTGGCGGACTGGGGAGCGGCTGGCGAAGGTCTATGGCGATCAGGCTTACAACGGGGTATTTGCCAAAGCATTAGCTGAGTGGAGCATTGATCGCACCGGCGACCCGGTTCGAGAAAGCTTCACGTCCCGAATCGGCCCGAGGCTTTGTGCCTGTAGCCAAGCGCTGGGTGGTCGAACGGAGCATTGCGTGGACTAATCGCACGGGCGACCCCGTTCTTTCTTCGAGTCGTCAAAGATTATGAGTATACGCTATTATCTATGGTGAGTTGGCTGTATTTAGTCAACGTGCAGATCATGCTACAGCGGATTTGATTCGCTCACCAACTATAATTTCTCAACACGTCCTTATACTTAGGTTTAGCTTCCTTACTGAAATCGAATTGTAAACAATCGCGTACGGCCTGAAGTTAAATAAAGCACCAGACGAAAATCCTATTTCCTCGAAGTATCTATGAACCAGCAACCCTTGCCACAACCAACAACCGATCTATTGATCCATCAAACAGATGAGTTCAAGGAGGTGATCGGAGAACAAGACCCCGTTGGGGAAGAGGGAATTGTCAAGAATATAGATGAGCTGAAGGAGCTAATCGTGGAAGGCAAAAACAATCTGGTAGACGAACACGGAGTTCCCCTCACTACAGATGTTTTGAAAGAGTTAGTTGATCCCGATAGCTCTTTGGGTACCCCCCAAGCCATTCCTTCATAAGTCAGTTCCGGTTGCATTATGCTAACAGGCCTGATATGGACTTGCAACAATATGCTGGACAAAAACTTAAGCGACACATTGAAAATGCACTCTACTATATTCAAAGGGTGAAAGGTATCCCAGTACGGAATGCCTTCGTTGTCGGTTGTACCAGATCTCAATGTATTCAAATATTGACCGCTCGGCCGCTTTTCTGGTTGTAAACTCCTGCTGGTAAACCAATTCTGATTTTAGGGTCTTGAAAAAACTTTCCGCCACCGCGTTATCCCATCGGACCGCCGACGCGGCAGTTTCCTCTTCCACTCCTACTTTGCAAGACCAACGGGCTGCTTTTCAACAGTTTGGCAAATGCATAACAGGCATATTGAACTCCTCGGTCAGAATGAAAAATTAACTCATCAGTAATGGGCCTATTCTTGAGAGCCATTCGCCAGGCAGGAATGGTGGTGTCGACAGCCTTCATTGACTCGCTCAATGCCCAACCAATGACTTTCCGATCATACAAATCCATAACGATTGTCAGGTAGACACAGCCCTCAGCAGTATGAATGTAAGTGAGGTCAGATACCCAGCTTCGTCAGGGTAGGACCGGACTGAAATTGCGATTCAGATGATTGTTTGCCACTGGATACGAATGCTTAGAATCGGTCGTATTAACCACATATCTCTTTTGAATAACACTCTTGATACGCGCTCTTCTCATTAATCTGGCCACGCGGGGTCGTGAAACCTTTAGGCCCTGCTCGGTCAGGTCCTTCGTGATCCTTGGACTACCGTACCGACCTTTACTATTAGAAAATGAAACCTTTATCTGTTCCGTAATGGCCTTGTTGTCTTGTGCCCTTTTACTGGGTCGCTCTTCCAGCCAAAAGTAATACCCGCTCCGACTCACGTTCAGTACTTGACACATCCTCTCAACGGAGAATTCAGCTCGGTGCGCTTTTATGAATTCAAATATTTCCCACGGTCCGCCGCGCGGTCGTTCTTGGAGAAGATGCTGACCGCCTTTTTTAGGATATCGCGTCGCTTCGGCGATCCGATCTAACTCGGCTTGCTTGAGTTGTTTTTTCAGGCGCAAAATTTCCTGCTGTTCTTGGCTGACTTGAGGGTGCGTACTGATTGTGGTGCCGGTAGGAGTTAATCGCTCTCGACGCCATCGGGTCAGAATGTGCGGGGTAATGCCTAACTCTTCAGCGGTCGCTTTTAAAGAGCCTTTAACCACCGACAGCTCGACAGCCATCGTTTTAAATTTATCGTCGTACTGCCTCCTGGTTTTCATGCCGGGCCGCCGGGCGGTTCACTAAGTTAGATCATGCTTAACTTAATGTCCAGTCAAATGTAGCAGGTCCAACGTTTATAATCATGAGAACGGGTATGAGTACAATTTGATAAGCTATTTTAACAGTGACATGGACGCGAGACTGATCTATCAGAATCTTAATCCAGCAACAACAGACTATAAAAACAGCCTAGGTTAACATAAAACCACTTATATAACAGGTTTAAGCATGACTTAATATAATATTTTCAAGTATATCTTTAACTATTTTTTAACTAATGCTCTTGGTAAAGAATTTACCTTGCTTACCTATTATCTACCTAGTTAGCAGCCAGTTTTGATGGCAACAGTTGTTAAATCTAGTTAATCTAATAACCAATGGAAAGATGGTTGAGTCGAGTCGTATTGAGTAGCCTAGCTATGGCCTTACTGATCCCCAGTTATGGACAATTAGGCACGGGTGGAGTGGTGTCTCAAGACCAAAAAGGGAATGTATTCACTACTTTTTTGGTCTCTACAACTTATACAGGTAAAGCTATATCAACGATCCGATACTTAGGCTCTCCTTTTTTAGGAACCAATGTTTGGCACCAAGGCAGTCTGCAATTTCCAAATGGGCATCAACTAGCAGGTAAACTATCCTACAATCTCATCACAGGAACTATCTTTTTTCAGACTAGCGATTCATTAGAAACCTATCCTGTAGTGCCTGATGAATTTATCTTAGAAGGGCGCAAGTTTATTGGTATTTCTCACAATGATTTAGGTATATGGCAAATGGCCTATTATCAGGTGGTGTATGATGGGCAAACTAAACTTCTGCGTCGGTACCAAGAAAGGCTTCAGCCCATTTCTCGCTCCGTGTATCCGATGGGAATGCCAAGTGATGAGAAATTCGATGGACGGTACATCATCTCAGAAGAGCTCTATGTAAAGCGAGTTGGTAACTCGCCAAAGATAATTCAACTCACTCAGGAATCACTGCGAAAAGCGTTACCCGATGCCCCATCTGACTTACTCACTTCTGAAACAACGACAGACCTGACACAAGCTAAATTAATTGCACTTATTACCGCTTATGACAGTCGTAAGTTAGCCAATTATTAACCAATGCAAATTTGACTTATTTCTATAAATTTAGGAGAGGTCAAATTTGTAGTTTATTACTATAATATCTTTACATAAAAATAGTTATGCAACGAGTCTGGGAATAGTGATAAAAGTTACTTAATTGTGCCGCCTAATGAATCAGTATTATTCTGATATTTAAGGCCTTATACTTGTCTATCTCTAAAACCCCTACGCTATGAAACTCAAGCGCGCTATTCTAGCTGTCTTACTGGGTTGTTTTACTTTTATCTTTATCAGCTGTAGTAAGGTTAGTAATGCTATTCCTCCATCACCGACTACCAGTAAATTTCTAAAAGGAGCTGATGGACCACCGCTATGGATAGTTGATAATGTTGAGAAGGGTTATCTAGACGATAATAGAGGCAAGCTCAAAATAAGTCCCAAACAAATTGAAAGTATAACCGTTTTGTCGCCAGCATCAACCGACAATTTAGTTAGCCGGTTTGGCGAAAGAGGAAAAAATGGGGTAGTGCTTGTAACAACAAAAAAGTAGTTCAATACAGATAATTATTGAGCAACTATTCTACGTAGAGTACAAAATCAATTCGCAATTTTGACGAGTTTATTTTGTACTTTTTTCGTTTTTGTTGTATAGCTGATGTTATGTTAATGAAGCTGATGTTATGCTAATGAATTAGATCTTGAACTCAACAGATACTATAGGGTGCTCCAAAATAAGAATTATACTAAATTACCTATTTCTGATTGAGGTGATACTAATCCGATTTCGAACTTGACTACATATGCCACTTAATTGCTGGCGCTCGTACTTTAACCAAACAGTCGTGGTAAGAGTCTCGAAGGAAACAGGAAGTTGATCGGCTTGGAAAGTGTCCTTACCAATTTGAATTTGATAAGGACTACAACAAGCACAATCGGCTAAGGACGACAGATCTAGCTTAGTAATCACTGCGGCCACTTCATTTGGCTGGCCATAACTGGCCAAATCTAGTTCACCTTTTTGGCAGGCTGTAAGCGCAGTCCATAGCAACATCGACAACAGCAGAGTCTTCATACATTGCAGTTTTCCATAATGACCTTTAACAAGTCAATTTGGTTGGAGTCACTACTGTTTTCTTGTTATATAAGTGGCATTATGATAACTAATTCCTAAAAATACAACTTAAAATAGAAAATGTACTACATTGTTAATAACGAGTACTACTGGGAATTTTCACGCCGTTGGGTGCAACTGTGAAGTAACCTCAGTAAGATCTACGATGTGTTCTCCCTCAACGGCTACCTTCAAAAACCAATCTCAGTAAACCCTCCTGCTTGAGACGACAGAGTCTTCATACATCTGCTTCAAGAGATGGGCGTTTAAATGGACAATTTTTTAGTTGTGCCTGGATTTTGTGGTTTTAATAACTGTCAACCCTATTCCGTAGCATACGAAAAAGTCCCCATATACAACATACGGGGACTTTTTCGTTTAGAACTAATGCCGCTCATGGGCTGAAAGAGACCACTGATTAGGCCGGATAAATCCGGAAGCCCTTACTCGGCTTTGAGTAATGTAATGGTATTTGCCTGGGTAGGGGTGGCGACCCGTAAAAGCAGTGTTCCGACGGGTTGCCGACCAACATCGAACGTATACCTTTCTATGGAGCCGGACTGCTCTATTCGGTGTGAACTGACCACCGTACCCCGTGTATTTACAATGTGCAGCTGTAGCGGCTGGCCGGCTGCTCCCGTTATTTCTATATACACACGCCCGTCGGTAATCGGATTGCCTAGTACCCGAATGACCATTGAATTTTGAGTGCCAATCTCTTTGGCCATTCTTTCCTGAACGTCAGCTTTAAAACCGCAGGCAGCCAGCCAGTTATAAACAAAACTGGCTTCGCCAGTCGTGCCCGATTGCGTGGCTTTGAGCGTGATGGTTGGGTTGTCGACATAGATACTCAGCACGTAGGGACCCGCTGTGGTGGTAGGCAGCATTTCGTTCACGACCGAGAAACTAATCGGTTGGCCACTGGTTCCACTATACTGAGGCAGGAAGGTGAGCGAACGACGGTTGGGGTCACCCACTACGGGTATACAACCTACCGTCGTCACTCCCGTGATGGCGAAGGCTCCGCCAGGCGGGGGCGGAGTCGTACCGCAGGCAGCCAGCCAGTTATAAACAAAACTGGCTTCGCCAGTCGTGCCCGATTGGGTAGCTTTGAGCGTGATGGTTGGGTTGTCGACATAGATACTCAGCATATAGGGACCCGCTGCGGTGGTAGGCAGCATTTCGTTCACGACCGAGAAACTAATCGGTTGGCCACTGGTTCCACTGTACTGAGGCAGGAAGGTGAGCGAACGACGGTTGGGGTCACCCACTACGGGTATACAACCTACCGTCGTCACTCCCGTGATGGCGAAGGAAGTCGTGACGCGGTCTTTGATGGTGACGGTCGTTGTCAGATTGTCGGGATCCGGATCATAGCTATCGCTGTCAAGCAGCGTGATAACAACGGTCTCGTCGTTCTCAACGAGGTCATCCTCTAATGGATCTAATTCTTCCGTCACAACTGTCTGCCCTTCGGCAAACACTATTGAGGTGGGAAGCGTCGTAAAATCAACCCCGTTGGTGGCCGTACCTTCAATTGTGTAGTTGACCACCAGCGTTCCCTGTCCGCTACTGCGCTCGAACTGGATGAACCCTGGATCAGTAGCCGCCCGTCGGCCTCCCGGAGTTGCCAGCCGCCCGTTGCCGTTCGAGCCGCCTTCGGACGCGCTGGGATCCGTGCTGCTCACTTTAACAATAGGTGCTCCCGTGAGTACAACTGGATCGCCGATCGTGAAATTGGCATTCGATATATCGAAGAAAATGGTGTTGCTGCCTGCTATTTTGATCCGGGCCTGGGTCGTTCGTACATCCGGAAACCGGACACTGGCAGTCCCCGTATTCGGCGCATCAGCCAGCAGGACTATGGGAAAGGTTTGCCCGCCATCAGTCGATAGTAAGATGTTTACAGCAGCACAGTTCACGGGCGGGGCCGTTGTGTTGGCTACGTTCCAGCTAATGGTCTGAACCGAGTTGGCGGGGTGCGTACCCGACAGATTGGTCGTCTCCAGAAATGGGCCCGAGTTACCATCAATGGTTACGGTCACTCCCTGAAATGTTACGCCCCCCACGTTGTCGCGCACCGTGAGTACGTGGGTCGTGGCCACACCGACCGAAGGAAGCTTATCGCCTTTGGCATAGTTTGATCCGTCTAGGATGGCCTCCAGCCGGGGATACGTACGGACGCTGTTTGGAACAGGTTCGTAGCTTCGAAAAAAGGGGGGCTTTGCCGTGTTAGCTAGTACGGTATTGTTAGGTACCTCAAGGCCGATGTTCGTACCTTCCCAGGAATAGGTTAGTTTGTCTGCCGCATCGGCATCAGCGGCCGTCGCCGACAAGGAGAACGGTGTAGACCGTGGAATGGTGACGTTCGAAGGGAAGTTACTGATTACCGGTACCGCGTTGTTTAGTTGGGTGCTGGTGAAACAAGCTAGGGTGCCAATGTAGGCAACTGCCTGCTGATAGCTGACGGTATGGAAGTTCAGAAACGGCTGATACTTTGGAGTTTCATAGTCATCGTTCGAAGCCGGATTGTTGGAGGAGGCAGGACAGGTGAAGCCGTAGCTCATGATCGTCGTACCGGCACCGGGTTCAACGGAGGTCGTAGATTCGCGGGTGGTACAGGCCCCTAGAGAGCTGTTGAAGGTATGGGTCATACCGAATTGGTGCCCCACTTCATGGTTGAAGGCCTGATCATCGAAGACGGGGGCAAACGAGCCGTCGCCTACGCCCGTGTAGGCCCGCGCTTTTCTACTCGTTATGCAGACCGTTTCTAGAGACGCAAGTCCCTCACCAGAACCACCGCCGTAACCCAGTACGTGTCCAATATCGTAGTTGGCGTCCTTAATGATGTCGTCCAAAACAACCTGATTGCGGGGGAGTGCCTTACCACCACCATCTCCATCAACGTAGCCTCCGTCCGACTGGTCGGTGAATATGGTGTTGGTGCCGCTCACTAACGTGAAGGCGACGCTCAACTCCCGCCGATATACCGCGTTCAGCCGGTTTACATAGCCAACCACCGCATTAAACGAGCCATCTACGGTTTTTCCTCCTTTGGTGTTCGTAAATCCTTTCGTGGCAGCTACGGCCAGCCGGAAGGTGCGTAGGGTTGTCCCGGTATTGTTGAGGGCTGCGCGGGCGTTTGCCGCCGACCTGCCGGGCAGCGCATCTACGGCAGGGGCTAACGTACCGCATTTGCCCAGATTACCAAAGGGTTTGACGGGATCACTTTTTTTTACATCACGGGCAAAATACGTCGCGTAACGCTGGTCGCCGGAGTCACCGGTAACCTTTGTTACATAGACGGCACCGTTACTGACGCCTAAAACGATGGCATCGAAGCCGCTGGAGGTTAAACTGAGCCGAATTGTGTAGGCCGGGTGCGTAGTACCCGTTCCGGTATAGGTTTTAATATCGGGGTGCTGCGCGGCTACGGCTGGTGCCAGAACAGGTGATTCCGCCATCACAAACAGTTCGGTGGTGCCATCGGGCAGCGGTATAGCAAGCCGGAGCGGGGTGGTGGTTACCCGGTTTTCGAGGGGTGCTTTCGCCAGATAGTCGCGCAGGGCGGACGTTTTGAGCTGGTACATCCCGTACTTTTCAATTGCTTCGAGACCGGGCGCAGCCAGCCGGGCCTGCGCGGTTGTGAGGGGAACAAAGAAGCCATCCTGCGCGAAGGCAACTCCCCCGCTGAAAAGGAGCCAAACAAACAACGCGGACAGAATCGGGCGGGCACTCAGTTGGCCACGAACATAATTGGTAGCGTTTCGCATATACAGAGTTGGGTAATTGTTTATGTTAGTTTATAAAGCTGAAACAGGTAATCTAAAGCGATGTGGTGCCTGTGATTGCTGAATGACAATCGATTTCGTTACGGGTCCGGACCGGGTCGCCCCCCGTCGGAAAGGCAGGCCAGTCTTTGTCTCCTATGGCACAGATCTGGTCGATGTAGGTTTTGTACGTCCGCGCTTTGTACCGGGCCAGTAAGGCTTTAAAGGATTGGGGTAGACTGAACGAGTCGGGCGAGCGGGCAGGCTTAACCAACGAATTAGGTAGATTTTGAGCTGGTTGCATTACTTGAGTGGGTTTAATCGCCTGGATTTTGCTTAATGGATAGTTTTACGCCTTAGTTGGCTGATAATCTGAATATTGCTAACGGTAACTGAGAAAAAGAACAGTGTTATTATTTTGGCAGTAGAGCGGCCAAAGGTCATTTTTCTATTTTGCTCGTTTGGCCGTTACCTGCGATCCCATAAAGTCCACCTGCAGGTTGTCATCATCGACTTTGATCAGTGTCATTGGTACATCCCTGGCCGTAATTTGCTGCGTAGCGAACCCCGGATTGATCGCCGTGTCAAAGAGAATAAACAGCTCGTTAGCACGCTCCTCCTGCACTCTAGCGTTAATGATTTTTTCAGAGCCCAGATGGATGGTGAGTTTTCCTTCCTTTCTGACTATGTCAATCCAAAGAGTTGCTTCCTGTACTTCCCCTCTTGGGCCAACGTCAGGTGAGACTGGAAGAGCGGCTTTCCATTTACCGGCAAACGAGTCGTGGGGGGCGGGGGCCTGTGAATAACTGTTGACAGTTACGCCCAAAATCAGCAGAATAAGAAGAGTGACTTTTTTCATGAGTGAACTTAATCAGGGTGAAAACAAGGGAAATGGCCGGGGTAAACAGTACTGATTTTTCACCCTTCGGCGACGGTATTAGTCCGTTAGGCAACCACCTGATCACCCAGCCTGGACTACATGAATAAACTCGGGTAAGTGGTTGGCGTTGTCTTTCCACAGATCACTTTTCCCATAGCACTCGCCCTTCCCTATCAAAAATCTGCAGTTTGCCAGTGAAGTCCATTACGAGCCGTTTGCCGATGGAGGCTGACACAGTTGATGCCCAAAGAACCTTGTTAGCTGAATCACGCACGACCAAATCCCCATCTGGCAGGAATTCCAGTTCTTTGGCCGAACCAGAAAATGGTATCGACCACACCTGCTTCGTATCCGTATGAGGAATGTCCATCAGCATTCCCGTAACTATCCTTTCCATGACTAATGCGTTATTTTTCAAGGTTAGGCTAGCCGCTCCTCCAATCGCTGCATTACCAATAGTCACTGGCTGATCTACAGCCAGTTTGACCATGCGGTCAAAGACAAGATGTTGAGGTATTTGGGCTGGACCATCATTCCTGTCGCCGGCAAGCGTTGACGTCTCCTTCACTACGTTACCCATCTGAGCAAACGTAACGGTGGTACTAAACAGCAGTAGCGAGCACGTCACAACAAAATAGTTCTTCATAAATAGATGGATTAATTAAAAAAACAGGGTGAGAGCTCAATACCAGCCAGACCCGTCTGAATGAATAGTTTTGACTGGTATCATTCGTTGGTTACCGTGTAAAATCGGTAACCAACGGCTAATCAGTTTTTTGCGGATCACTGAGGTCGACGGTACCGGATGGTTTTACCAGTACTGCCCTGCGTGACTTCCAGCACGGTGGCCGAAAGATTGACGATCCCCTGGCAATCGATGTCGAATTCGCCGGCCGTTGTGAAACAGCCGTATGTACCCGCCTTACCATTGCAGGCAGTGCCCCCGCAGTCGGCAACATACGTGAATGTGCTGGTCACTCGTTGCTGACCCTCGTAGTAGGTCGTCAGGACTGGGCCTTTGATAACGAAACGACTTTTCGGATCGTCCACTGCCTGCCAGCTACCCTGAAGTAATGCCACAACAGCGGTTGCAGAATGGGTGGCCGTGGTTGCGTCAGTGGCTTCACCCAAAATGCTCCCTTCATACAGGTCCGTTTCCCCGGGTCCGGTCAGCATATACATGCCTTTCCACTGGCGTAGTGTCAACGTATCGAGTAGCCAGATACCCGCATCGTCGCCGGGTGATCTGGTTAGTAACCGGCCGGCTGACTCACCGGGCAGAAAAATCTCAGCCTGTGCGTCCTCGTCCGGTGATGCAAACACCAGGTAAGCTGCTGCGCCTGCCCTCGTCTTTGCGGGAGCCAGTTTAATACCCGCGTCAGACAGCCGGATGCATCTTTTCTGCACCGCTGACCATTGATAGCCCGCCGACCGGTTGCAGCCGTGTTCCTCCTGATCGGTACCCACCACAACGGTGGTGTCGGCTGTGGACGCAGCCGTTTCTTTCTTGGTGGAGCAGGCGGTCAGTCCGATGGCCAGGGCAAGCAGATACGTAAATTTCAGCATAACAGGGGGTGTTCAATATCCGTAAAATCAGTCAGGTACGTGTATTCGGTTCGGTGAAAAGCGAGACCGATTGACCGGGGCAATACCTTAGTGACCAATGGGTTTTACGATCTCGCGGGCTTCGTCAATATCAATACGGATGTATTCCGAATCATCTTTATTGAATTCTTTGGCGTGGGCCAGGTAATCCTTTTTAGCTACGGCTCCTGCCTCGCGCAGACTGGTCATTGCCTGTTTCCGGGCCTGTTCCGAACCGGCCTTCAAACTCGCCAGGCCGGCATCGCCGATAGCTGTTGTCTCGATGTAGTAAGGCTTCGTTTTTTTGTCGTCCAGGTAAAGGCCCATGTAGCAGTGGCCGGGTACTTTAACCAGAAACGTATGCAGATCAATTGCTTTCAGCACGGAACATAAAAACACGGACCCATCGACGCAGTTGGCCTGGCTATTCTTAAGCACATCATTCAGGCTCCGGACCCGTTGCGAAAGCACCGACTGGCTGCTGCTACTGGTGTTGGTGATGCTGCTATACCGGATACCCCGGTGGCCCATAGCGGCCCATATGGCGGCCACCTGACTGATAACCTCGGCCTCGGTGCCCTGATAGCCGGCAAAACTGCTGACAATACCTGTTTTGAGGGCCTCCTTCAGGAACTCGTCGATGCGCGGGTCGTCTTCGTTAACGTAGGCCGCGAACATATACCCTAGGTCTTCTTCCTGCTCGTTTTCTTCATCGGCTACGTAGAACGGACATTCCGAGACAGAGCGCAGGCTGATCGTCTGAGTTTTCTGGCCCACTTTCTGGCCATTGACCGACAAAACGAAAACCAGGTTGACTGGCCCCGGCTGCGTCCGGCTGCGCATAAAGTCGTATTTGTAGTTGATCTTGGGATAAACGCCGTAGCTGCCTTTTTCCAGCTTTCCCTGATACACGCTGTAGGTGTTGATTTCGGAGGGTAGCAACTCAATCTTTATATCGGCCCGCCGGTCAAGGTCTAGTTCAACGGCGATCTGCGAGGTGCCGTCCTGGTTGATGAGGTAAAATGGCTGACCATCTACCTGAAGCGTATCATCCTCATTATCGTCCCAGCCCGCGTGGGCCAAGATGTAGGATGGGAAAAGCATGTTGTCCATTATAACGCCGGTCTGCCAGTCTTTTACCTGGGCACTGGCCATACTGCTGACAAACAGGGCGAACCCCGTCAGATATTTGTACATGATGATATGTGGGTTAGATTGGATTGTCTTTGTTAGAGAAAGTAGGGACCTCTGTTGCAGACCGGTGAGATGGTGACTCAATACGATGAACCGGTGATCGACAGGGCCCGCTAAACGAGCCTGACTGCTCGCCATCAATAGGGATTTATCAAAAAAAATGGGTAATAGCTTGTCAGCTCATCCAGCTTCTAGGGCAGGACGCGACTGGCTGAACACTGCTGAAAACGCTGTAACTTTCTCACCGGCGGTGTACTGGTAATGGGTCTTGTTTAACTCAGGACGTTCACCTCGAATTTACCTGACGATCCCTTCCACATACGTTTTGCTCGTGGTAACAGAAGGAGGTGTCTGCCCGTTGGAGGCACTTATAGTGATGTCGCCGGCAACACTATTTTTTGCAGCATCGGGTTTACTCCCCGTCAGCCGTACCCAAATGGTGGCAGGAAACTGTTCTATCTTCAGAGAGGGTGCATAGCCATCTGCTTCCCGCAGACTTAGTTCAAAACCCTGCGGAGCGGTTAATACGGCATTGGCTATAGCACCATCAAGGCTGAATTTTTGAGCTGCCGAAGGTTTGCTTGATACCGTTGAAAAGTCTGTCAATTTTGCCGGTGTAGCATTCATGACAACTGCAGGGGCATGTGAATTCATAAGGTCATCCAAATTGGGTTGGCTACCTGTGGGGTTACTAGTGACCGTCCTTGGCCCCTCATTATGTTGAGGTTCTATTTGGCCCATCTGCGCGTGGGCATTGATGACTCCGCCCACAAAAAGAAGGCTCACAAGGGTTACAAAACGTGTTTTCTTCCACATAGATAAAGATGCTGGTTTGTGTTAGGGTCAAATTGAAAAAAGTAAGAACAGGTAATGAGCTAAGGCACAAAATCAACATACGCCGGTTTGTCTGCTACTCCTTGGTGAATGCATGGCCATCCGTGGTGGGCAGTTTTCGGTCGGGCATTTTTTGTACGAAGTAGCGGGCATGTACCCTAAGCGACACGCGGGTTTGATTGAGTAAAAAAGCGGAAAACGGCTGCCACCCCGGAGAGGCCGGCTACGGTGCAAAACAACCAGGTATTGAAGAGAGAAAAAATACCTCGGGCGAGGTATTTATGGATGTTTTGCCGTAAATAGTTTCGCTGATTCCCGCTCTAGAAGGGCGATCTAAGCCGACTGTTCGATAGAGGAATTGTCTGAGTAGAATTACCCGAATATCGTACACAATACCGGCTTCACTCAGGCATTGATCATCCGTTGGCTAGCCTTACTATCCATCATCACAAAACAACCGGGCCGAACAGCCCGAAGCGGCAAACGCATCAACGGTTCATGCCGATCCGGCCGTCCGGACACCGGGTTCCGCGTTGACATCCCTTACTACAGGGTTTCCAGAAAGTCATAAAACGCTTTTTTGGTCATAAAGGGCAGCTTCTGGCTGATGTTCTTCCGGTGCGTCTGCACGGTGAAGTAACTTAAGCATAGCGTTTCGGCAATCTGCTCGGTCGTCATGCCCTGTTTAACCCGCTTCAGGATTTCCACTTCACGCTTGGTCAGCCCGTGGGTTGTTCGGAGCCGATCGTCGGGGGGCGGGGCAGACTGGAGTCCGGTATCGGTCTGGATCACCTGCTCGCCCTGCATCACCTGCCCTAACAACAGGAGTAACTGGTCGGCCGCTACGGTTTTGGCGATGTAGCCGTCCACATTCAGCGCCCTAAATCGGTCAATTTCCCGTTTTTCGGCATACATGCTGATGATTACAATTCGGCACGAACCGGGCAACTGCTGCAACTGCTCCACCACGGCCAGGCCGTCGAGATGGGGCATGCTGAAATCGACCAGTACCAGTTCCGGGGCATGACGACGGCAGGCCTCCAACGCCAGGCGGCTGTCATAGACCTGTTCCACTACCAAAAAATCAGGCGACTCGCGCAGCACCAGGCTCAGGCCGTCGTTAAAGAGCCGGTGATCATCAATAAGAATAGTTCGGGTTGGCATGGCTGGGTACGGGGGTGTCGAGGGTTGTTTGTAACAGGATGCCGGTTCCCGTTGGGGTGGGGTCGAACTGAACGGTAATACCCGACAGGGCCGCCCGTTTGTAGATCGTTTGAATGCCGATGCCTCTGGTCTGGCTTGCCGATAGGTCGAAGCCACCACCATCATCTTCGACGCTGACATCGACGGTTGTACCCTCACAAAAAAACTCAACGCTAGCCTGCGTCGCGCCCGAATGTCGGATTACATTCGTTAGCAGTTCCTGAATAATTCGGTAGAGATTCTGCTGCTTCAGCATTGGCAACTGGTTGATCTGCTGACGGGTGTAGTCGGCAAATATTAGGTGGATGGGCGTAAAATCGTTGAACCGACTCACCAGCGTTTCGATCTTTTCGGTGAGTGGGCGGTTGTCGTCCTTAACGAGATTGTGGCTCAGAAAGCGTAATTCGCTGATCGCCGTTAGCAAAATGCTGCGTAGCTTGTCGGGGTTGAGCGGTATGCGGCCCAGGTAGCTCAGGGCGGTGGCTAGGGTGTTACCTACCTGATCGTGCAACTCGCGGCCAATGCCCTCGATTTCCTGTCGGCGCAGGACGTTATTATACTCGTCTACCTCTTGCATCTGCGTCTGCATCCGTTGGCGCGTCACTAACTCTCTCCGAAACTGATCGAAGGTTAAATAGCTCAGTACGAACAGAATGTAAAGCGGCTCTGAGGGCGCATGCCGGTATGTATCCTGCCCGGCGGCCCGCAAAAAGGAGGCAAGTTGACTGATGACCATCGGACTCAGCCCCAGTAGACAGATTGCCAGCGGTGACCAGACACGCACCCGAACATACGCCAGTACGGCCCACACAAACAGCCAGCCGATGTTTAGATTCGACACGCTCATCATACCCAGTGTTACACCGTGCCTGAGGCTGTCGAAATAGACAGGCGGCAGCAGGAACGTGCTCATCAGCCCGGTACATACTACACAGTAGCTCGCTACGACTTGTTTGTAGAGACGAGGTTGCCGAATAGCGGGTTTAATCATGTAGTAGAAGAACGGGTGCACCGTGATGTTGATCAGGATGCGGATAAACAGCCCTACCGTATCGGCGTTGAGCGATAGCCCGGCGGGGTATGGGGCCAGGCTCAGATACCCCACGAAGTAGGCACTCCATAGGGTTAGCGATACCAGATAGACCCCAAACCAGCGCAGCAGCCTACTCGCCGACAGCCACCCCACCAGCAGGGCCACCACCGCCAGCAGCAAAAATACAATGACTGTTATACCGTCGCGGATGCTGCTTACAAAGGCCTGTTGGGCGTAGGAACCTCCATTCCGGGTACGTTGCTCGGTGAGTTGCACGTCTAGTTCGTGGTAGCCGGCGTATCGTTGGCTACGTAACAATAGGGGGACCGTCGCTTGGGGCGGGATGGTGAAGGGAAACGCGTAGTTGAAGAACGGATAGAATCGTTCGCCCAGCGGGGTATTGTTGCCCAACGTACCTAGCCGTACGAAGCGGCCGCCTTTTCCCCGCCAGAGTGTGACCTGATCGCTGCGATACTGGGGCATCGACAGCACGAGGTGCCTGGGTTGGCGGGTCGGGTTACGAAACTCCAGGTAGGCCCAGCCAACCGGGACGTTGGCTGCGTCGCCGTAGAGCACGGCCTCCGGGTGCGGGTTACGACGAAACGATCGCCGGATAACCGGAATCATCTGGGCGAGGGGCTGGCTAACCGTGGCCCGACCATTCGTAGCCCGGCCCGTATCGAGCTGAAACGTTTGACTGATCAACATCCGGTCATTGAGGGACTGCGTCTCGAACGACGGGCCAGGCGTGTAAAATGGCCCGCCGGAATAGGAAGAGCCGCCCGATAAAAACGTATGACTGGGTAGCCCCATTAGTACGGCTACCAAGCCAATACCCACCAGTACAATCAGGCTGCCTGTCGTATGATTTTCGTAGTTGCTCATACATTGTTACCACCGCTCGCGGACTACCTGCCACCATTTAAGCGGTCAGTCATCCCGTTTTACTTTGCGCTGCAAGTGTAAAGAAAATACTCGTCAGGCCATGTAAAACAGGGCATAAACCGGCTAAAAATACCTCGTACGAGGTAGGCTTTTGGCACTATGGCTAATTGGTTTGTCACCTGTTTCCCAAAATACCTGCTGCCTGACTTTTTGAACAAGCCGTGGTCCGTATGGATACGCTCCGCCTACCGACACAAAAGAGCCCTAAAATCTGGCGTAACCCGTTGCCGGGGAGCGGGTGAATATCAATCAGCACTGTTCGTTATCGGTGGGTTACGGGGAATACTCAGAAAAACGCTCGTACCTGTGGGCACCGAGTCGAAGCGGAGGGCAATGCGGGCCAGTTCGGCCCGTTTGTACATGTTTTGCAGACCAATACCGGTCTTTTGGGCCGTGGGCAGGTCGAGGCCAACACCATCGTCTTCCACGGTTATGTCAACAGTCTGCTCGTCGCAGAAGAATTGCACATCGACCACGCTCGCGCCCGAATGCCGGACAGTATTGGTAAGAAGTTCCTGCAGTATGCTATAGATGCTCTGCTGCTGGATCGGGGGCAGGGAGTCGGCCTTTTTTTCGGTGTAGTCCTGGAAAACGAACCGGACGGGCGAGAAATCATTGAACCGGCTCACCAGTGTTTCCACCTTCTCGGTCAGGGGCCGTTCATCGTCCTTGACGAGATTATGGCTCAGAAAACGCAGTTCCGAAATGGCGTCGCGGATGAGTTCCCGCGGTTTATCCGCCTGGGCCTGCGGGCTGGTGATGTAGCCCAGCGCCGACGCCAGCGTGTTGCCCACCTGATCGTGCAGGTCGCGGCCAATCCGTTCAATGTCGTTGCGTCGCAGGGTGTCCATCTGCTCCCGGGTGGTAGACACCTGTTTCTGCAAGCGTTGCTTGGTCACCAGTTCCCGCCGAAACTGCGACGCGATCAGGTAGGTGAGCATGGCAATCAGCAGCAGCGGGTTTTGGGCAGGATACTTCAGCAGCGACAGCTCATTGCCCCGGATCAGTTCACTCAACTGCTTTACCACCACATCGCCAATCAGCAGCAGAAAAAACAGACCGATATACGCAATACCCGCCCGGCGGTAGGCAACAAGACTGAAATAGCCGATCCAGATCAGGTTGACAAGACTCATACTGGTCATGATCCGGTTGACGGGGAGGTTAAAGTAGGGGTGGGCCTGGGGCGGCAACAGATGCAGCAGAACGCAGATACCACAAATGCCGATCAGCGTCCACATAACCGGTCTGTACCAGCGAATATCCCGGATGGCAGGTTTAATGGCCTGATACATGAACAGTTGAACGGCACTGTCCAATACCAGTTTGATATTCGTTCCAATCGTAATGCTGGAAAAAGACGTCGATCTGGGATAGGGCAGTGGACTCAGGTAGCCGTAGAAAAAAGCGACCTGTAGCGTGATCATGATCATCATAAAGCCGAACGTACTCATCAGGGGGCTGGGCGTTGTGAAGCCAATGAGCAGCGAGATGATCCCGATGATCACGCAGGAAAAGATGACCAGCCACTCCCGAATGGTGTCGTCCAGCGTATATTCCAGAAACATGCGCCGGCTACTCAGGGTCAGGTCGAACTCGTGGAAGCCCACGTAAGCCGTCGTGCGGAGCAGTACGCCTACCCGCTGGCCTGGCGACAGCGTGATGGGGAAGGCGTGCCGATAACTGAGAAAAAACCGATCGGCCAAGGGCGTATCGTTCAGCAGCGTGGCGATCGAATCGAGCCGGTTGTACCGTTCCAGAAACAGGGTTGCCCGCGAGCAGCGGTGCTGCGGCATTGACAACACAACCTCCGTTGGCGTTTTGGCTGTGTTGGTGAGCGGGAAGTAGACCCAGCCTTGGGGCACAACGGACGAATGTCCGTACGCTATAGCCTGTACGTTTCGATTCTGCGCGAAGGTCTGCCTGATGCGCCTGTTCAACTGGGTGAGCGATTCGCCCGGCACCAGCCGAAACGTCGTTGTGCACAACACCCGGTTGTTGAGCGGTGTTTGTCGGAACGAATCAGTCAGGCGGTAACCAAATCCATCCGGGTTTACGGAGGGTGAAGCGAAAAAAACGTCCAGTAGCGTTAACGCAATCAGTACCAGCCCATACAGGGTAAGAACTACAGTCAGACTAAACCTGGGCATATAGCTGGACAATGGAGCATCGACAAAAATAGGCACTTGCAACGGTCCGGCAGCACGTAGGGAAAAGATAGTCAGCCTGATTCGCTTTACAAGTGTAGGGAAAATACCAATCAGGACACGGAAGAAATTGCCCGAAATGGCTAAAAAATACCTCGCACGAGGTATTTTTTTCTGCGCTACCGCTCGGTTGCTTTGTAACCGATTACCTACCACCCAAGGGGCCTGCTGGCCGACTCTTTTTTTCAGACTTTGTCGGTATGGATCCAGCCTAAAAAAAAGGAATAGTCGTTCTGGCGTATCGGGTTTAGGTATTATCAGGGTCATTCACGGTGGTAACCTCACCTGTTATTATTTCAACTGTACGAATGCGATGGCCTGTTTTTTTTACGAAAAAATGGTCGAGTAACCATAAGACTACCCGCATGGATAGGACCGGTGGAGATCCATACATTTGATCCGCCTTTTTAGCCGGTTACTCAAGTGGTACTACTTAACCCGACCGGTTTTTCAGACAACGCATCCTTAATAAACAATTACCTCCTGTTCAACGAGCTAATTACTTCCCGTTTCGCCTACCTATGAAAAAATATCTATTGCTCTGTACTTTGTTGCTGACTGGCACGGCCAGCAATCTGCTCCGCCGGTTGATGCTGGACCTTTTCCTGAGCGTTGCCGCTCTGCTGTTGTTTACCCAAATGGGTACGGCCCAGACCCTCGACTATGTGACCGGCGCGGGGGGCGGGAGGATCGGGAATGATCAGGGACGGGCAACGGTGACCGATGCAAGCAGTAATGTCTGTGTGACGGGGATGTTCTCAAGTGCCCCCTACTACGGCTGCACACTGCTGGTGAGTGCGGGGGGCAATGACATGTGGCCAAGTACGACCCAGCGGGGGTGCTCCAGTGGGTCCGGCGCGCCGGAGGAAGTAGTGGTGACTTTGGCAACGGGGTAT
This sequence comes from Spirosoma agri, assembly GCF_010747415.1. Classification (NCBI taxonomy): domain Bacteria; kingdom Pseudomonadati; phylum Bacteroidota; class Cytophagia; order Cytophagales; family Cytophagaceae; genus Spirosoma; species Spirosoma agri. The sequence continues at coordinate 66,395 of NZ_JAAGNZ010000003.1, forward strand.
TACTCCTGCAAATAAGTACCCCTACCCAGCGCCAGCAGGTCAAACTGCTTCGAACCAATTAGCACGATGTTGTCCCACAACAGCCCAGATCGTCAAGTCTAGGCTGTTGTGGGACAACATCGCCTGATGGTGAACATGATGAACCAATTGAGTAAAGATTTAGACTAGGAGTCTACCGCACCAACGTAGTTTGGATTAGTTATATTGATGGAAAGCCGTGTTCATCTTGGATACGGCTTTTTTGTTTTAGACGTCTACTACCCCAATCCTGGCTCGCCACTACTAAACGCTGCGTCCCCCGGCCACCCATCCCCGATCGGACCACGTTAAGCTCCTATATCTGATGGCGCATCAGCTCCTCAAAACCAGTACCCTATCTTACAGGAGAGCCCATTGCGTATGCGACGGATTGCGTTGAACAGTATTAAAATATAAGCATAATTTTACCAAGGACATGTTCTCATTTAAACGCTCCCACCTGAGACGAAGCCCCTAGGGCAGCCCGAGCCATGCCGTATTGTCGATGCATCCCTAGTAAAGCTTTTAGCATAAAGCCTTTCTAGTTCAACACTTGGCTTTATGACTAAACAAGTTCACCAGACAATTTGCGCCAGCTTAGGGCTATCCTTGGCGGCTGGCTTATTTCAAAGTTGGCTTCATTTTCAACGGGGTGTTGATCTATACAGGCTAGCCTCCTTTCGAAGCTGGTTTCTAGTTTTCGACTTCATTTCGCTCATAACGGCTAGTTTGCTTCTAACCTACTATTACCGCAAAAACTATAGGGCGACATTCTGGGCTGGATTGGTAGCCACCCTAATTTCATTTGTAACCCTACTCTATCTAATCCTGGCCACACTCTACCCCTTGCTGGGTCAATATTACAGAGTGGCTGTATTGCTGGGCGTTTTAGCCGATCTGGTTTATGGCACTACACTGGCTGCTTCTCACTCCGGGAGCAGACCCTGGCTAAAGGGGGCAGGTATTGGGATGGCATTACTTTATGGAGCTCAGTTGGCAGCCCTGATGTGGTTTATAGATATCCCCCCTTATCCCCCAAGCCTCAAGCTCGATGTAATCCAGCAATGGCTGTCTTTAGCTGACCGGATCGTTCCAGTTCTACTCCTGTTTAATTTTGTTGATGAGTTAAAGAACACCCCTGACGGTAAGGAGCCAGTTGACCTACCAGCCGGATTGCTACTTGCCAAAGGAATGGTTGTGATTCTTGCCATCTCGACAACGGTACTTGCGATTCAGCTCATTGGAGACAACTACAACCATACCCATATATCTGCCCGAGAAACGGCCTTGGCACAGCCTTTTGAGGAAGGAAGCTATGTCAGCCGCCAAGGTGATACGTTGCTGTACCGACTCTTAAAGCCCCTTCATTACGATGCCAAGAAACGATATCCACTGGTGGTTGGTCTACCTTTCTCCTGCCGCTTAGACAATATCCGTCAGATCGATGCCTGCCCTATAGCCAAATGGTTAGCGACGGATGAAAACAGGCGTAAGTATCCCTGTTTTGTGTTTGTGCCTCGCTGTCCACCCTATTCTGGCTGGGGTGGTGTAGCTAATACGCCTTCGGTAGCTCCCCTAGCCATTGAGGCCCTTGTTTCTCTAGATAAGGCGTTTTCGATTGATACCCAAAGGCGTTACGTGTCGGGCGTATCGCGGGGAGGGTATGGCTCCTGGCATCTGATTGGCACCCACCCGGAGTTATTTGCAGCCGCTATACCCGTATGCGGAGAAGGCGATCCCAGCCAGGCCCCTGGTATGGCAGGAATCTCGGTCTGGGCTTTTCACGGGGCCAAAGACATGAATGTACCGGTGAGTGGTTCTCGGGAGATGGTTACTGCGCTCAAAAAAGCGGGCAGTGCTCCCCGTTACACGGAATATGCCCATCTGGCTCACAGTGTTTGGGAGGAAGTCATCAAGACCCCGGGCTTACTAGACTGGTTATTTTCTCAAAAACAAACGGACCATTCTAAAGCCACTAAAAGTTAAGTCTTCTCGTAAAACGCTCCCACCTAAGACAAAGGAGTAATCTTGTGGCCCCTTCATTTATTCGACGTCTTGTGAGTTAATTAAAAGGATTTGTATTGCACACCATCACAAGCATTAATCCTCCAGCCGTAGCCATAAGGCTGGACGAATACCGCTACCATCTCTGGGTCTGCCGAAGACGCCATTGCCACGCACATAATATATGGCCATGTTTGATGATACTCGCACCCGTGCGTCCGTAATAGCCCGGCGAACAAAGTCGCCACCCGTGGAAGTCGGTACCGTAGCGAGCTTGTCGATTAACGTTGTTTTGGTCGTCAATGAGCTAAGTTTGCCCCCCTTTATGACTTGGGATTGATAAACCAGAACTTAGGGCAAAGTAGAATTGCCAATACAAGTGGTAGTATGTGTTTTCATCCAACTCTGATAGGTATTCAGCGCTTCCAAGCAAAAGCCAGTCGTTAACTCTTCTGATCCCCAACCCTGTAGGAGTTTAGGTCCTCCATAGTAAAATAACCAACGAGGCCATTCGCCTGTTTCCTCCTGCTGTTCCACCAAAAAGTCTACTGCACTGGCTGTAAGAGCAATATCAACCCCAAAGTTGAGTAATGTCGTGACGGCAAATGCAGTATCTAAAATGGATTTGCCCATTTGTCCACTTGGGTGGGCGCCAGCCTGAATTCGTTCGACAATGGGTTTAACAATCGGTTCAAGACTAGTCACGCCCCGCTTATAAGCTCGTGATAATAAGTAGTAAATGGTATACGGATTACGATACCATTTATCACAATTATCCTCTCGCCTTTCGGCAATGACTTGAATCAACGCTGCGATAATTGGCTGCGTATACTCTGTGTCGCCTAGATGGTATAAGACGTTGGTGTTGATACCCAGGTCGATGTCAACTCGTGTACATTCGTTGACTCGCCAGAAGAAGAAACTGGTGATGGGCTGTTTTATTTCTTTAAAGGCCAATCGCCAGTGCATACGGTTAGTAATCCAGCGAGGTCTTAAGACAAACCAGGTATAAAATAAACCCTGTCGATTCCGATTAGTTAGCAGAAGTGGTACGTTGCTTTCCTGAGGACATTGAACTTGCCTTGCCTTCATCAAAGCGGAAGCATACACCAAACTGTCGGTGTCATAGGGTACTATATGATGCCAGGGATGGCGCTCGGAAAATACCGGCCACACTCCTCCTTCGTGCATCTGACCAGCAATGTAATCAGTAGCTTTGGTTACCATCGTGTCTACTTCCGGGCGTTCAGCCAAAGACAATAGGCAGGAGGCTACTACCATAGTTGCAAAAACGGTGCTTTCTGGAATGCACCAACCCAGCATGGGATCATCCGCAGCGATGTAGCAGCAAAACTCACCGCTCGGGTATTGATGCTCCTCCAGGTACAGTACTCCTTTAGTTATGGACTCATCGAGCTTATTTACTTGCTTCATAGTCTTTTAAGGCAGTATTGTTAATACGGTTATCTGTATCCATTTTTTTTGCCCAGTTCTGATAGGCGTTCAGCGCTTCTACACAGAATCCGGTTGTTATCTCCTCGGATCCCCAACCAACTGTTTTACCCGGTCCCCGATAGAAGAATATAGCGCGGGGCCACTCTCCATACTTACCTTGGTGAGCAAGTAATACACGAGCCGTTCGCTCAGCAACCGCGGGGTGTCCTTGCCAATAGATCAGCGTGCTTAGTGCCTGAGCTGTTTCTAACAAGTTATCACCAAACGATCCGTCGGGCTGTTGATGGTTCATTAAGCGTTCCAGTACAATGGACCGAACGGATTCTAACTCCCAAACGCCCTTATAGTAATTACGGCCGAGCGCGTAATAGAAATTAATCGGGCTTCGATACCAGCTGTCACAATGGACTTCCTCCCCCTTCTTAACAATCTGGATCAGGTAATCTAAAGTAGATCGCGTAGCTTCAGTAACGCCCAAATAATACAGGGCATTGGCGTTAACGACACCGCCAACGTCATTACGTTTGTATTCATGTTTTAGCCAAAAGCGAAGACTAGCGAGAGGACTTTTTAGTCCGCGCAGTCCAGTGCGCCAAGCTATTCGATTTACAGTCGGACGAAACCGTAGGATAAACCAGGTGTAAATTCCTCCTTTGCTGCGTTGATTAATCAGCATCAGTGTTCGGGTACTTTCTCGAGGGTATTCTATTCGCCATACATCAAAGAGCGTCCCAACATAAGCTGTCGTGTCGATGTCAGGCGGATTTAACTTGAAGAGCGGGCTTCTAAGCGTGTAATAATTACAAATCCCTCCACGCATCATTTGATACTGGAAAAAAGGAACGGTTTTCTTGAGCAAAGCATCTACTTTTGGATGCCCGGCTAATCCTAGTAACGTACTGGCAATAACAGCCGCTGGAAAGACAGCACTGTCTGGTACGCACGCTTTCTGCATACGCAAATCAGGAGATGTATAGCAGCAAAATTCCCCGTTGGGATATTGGTGCTTGTACAGATAATCGACTCCACGATTAATGGCCTGCTCAATCTGAATGACTGGTATTGCACCCGTCTCGTTTATGCTTCGTGCGTCCATTCTACATCGATAGTAATCAGTTGCTGCGCCATTGATTGTAAATTTTTCAAGGTACTGACATCCTCCTCTACCAACAATCGCACAGGAGCATTTTCCCAGCCTAGATGAGCCAGCACTTGCAGCGAGTCGAAGCCGAAAACGGCGGCTTTCACTTGGTATGCCCCGGCGGTCAACGGCAGCCGGGGCAGTCGGCAGGTTAGTGAGTGCTCACCGGCTTTCAAGGTAACGGGTGCCGTGGAGATACCTCCCGTAATGCAAGTTGCTCCGTCCCCGGTCCAGATGAAAAACGCCCAACCCATGTTGTCATGTACGGTCATTGATTCGTAGGATAGCCTCACCCGTACATCGCTACCAGACTGAATAGCAACCAACGCTGCTGATTGTGTAGGTTGTATCGTAAGGTGGCGAATCACCATTGGCCGATCTGGGCTTAGTGAGGCTTGATCCCGCTGCTCAATGGTCATCGCTTGCTGATATTGTTGAGCGAAGTACCGATCCAAGGTTTCGGAGGCTGTACCCGCAAACTTAATCGTGCCTTTTTCAAGGAGGAGCCCGCGTTGGCAAACAGCCTGAATATGGTAGGGTACATGGGACACCAGCACAATAGAACCACCTGCTGTGAGATAGCTTTGCATGTGCTTGAGGCACTTCCGTTGAAAGTCCAGATCGCCAACCGCTAGGACCTCATCGACCAATAAAATATCCGGATTTAGGTGAGCGGCTACGGCGTAGGCTAAGCGTGCTGTCATGCCCGAGCTGTAGAACTGTACAGGCATATGAATCGCGTCACCTAAACCGGTAAAATCTATAATCTGCTCAATCAACGCGTCCACCTGCCGTCGGGATAAACCCAACAGAGCAGCGCGTACGTAAATATTCTCCCGGCCCGACAATACGGGATCGAGGCCAATTCCTAATTCAATTAAAGCACCCACCTGACCCCGGATTCGTATTTGGCCACCGTCTGGTTTGATGAGGCCGTTCAGGAGTTTCAGTAACGTACTCTTTCCCGCTCCATTGTCTCCAATAATAGCCAGTGATTCGCCCCGGTGTAGGCTAAAAGAAATATTCTGTAAACCCCAAAATTCTGTTTTACGAAGATGACCGGTCTGATTTGTAGCCTGGCGTTGGTAGGGATTAAGGTCTTTAGCTATATCCTGTACACCATACCAAAGCGACCGGCGAAATGATGTACTAAATTTTTTCGAAAGCTTGTCGACGGTGAGTATGGAGTTAGTATTCATTCAATAAAGGTAGGCACTGGTAGTCGATGCATTGATTAACGAGCGCTTACTTAAATATACGGTTTATAAACGGACGATTAAGTGCGGACGGGCCAATCGGTACAATAACCAACTACCAAGCAGTAGTAAACAAGCGATTAACGATACCGCGCCAAAGCCCAGCGTCGGCTGACTATTTCCGGATAATAGCCAGTCTCGGGTAGTACTGAGCAGCGGAGTCACCGGATTCCAGCTAATAATAGAAGCCATTGATGCCGGGGGGCTATATACAACGGGGGTAATTAAAAACCACAAGTTAATAACTACAGGCAAGGCATTAGCAATATCGGCGTAGAGCATACCCACTGGAGCCAGCAGATACCCTAGTCCCAAACCAAAAATAATTAATAAAGCCAGTCCAAAAGGTGCCAGCAGCATGGTTGTGTGCCAAGGCATCTGAAAACCTACCAATACAACAATCAGAATTAGTATTCGGATTAAGCTGTTGAATAGTACCGTCCCTAGTCCCGCGACAACGAACGCTTCATGCGGCACTCGTACTTTACTGATCGTTGAACGGGCCATCTGAAGTTGTTGTAGCGGACAATTAAGGGCATCAACAAAGCCCTGCCAGAGAAACAGGCCCGTCAACACAAACACGGGATACGGCACCGATGACGTTAATCCTTTAAGCACTTTAGCTTGTCCTAAATAGATCCAGACTAGTCCCGTAACTAGCGGAGGAAGCAACATCCAGACGTAACCGAGCAAGTTCTGACGCGCCTGCACTTTTAGGTTTCGGACAAACAACTGCCAGCCGACACGATAAACGACGCGGAGGTCATCCTGTATCTCGCGCAAAAACCGGCGAGGAGCTTGCAGGGGCGAATGGGCCGTATAAATAGTTTCATTCATTAGCTTGTAAATTCCAGCTCGTTTCTTACTTTTCGCATTACAACTTTCTTCCTCTAACACCCACGGATGCTTCAATCGGTACCTTCATCCCACCTTCGTCACGTCGGCCGGCAAGTCAAAACATTCGTTCGGGCCAGTGAATGGTGGGGCTATAAGTTTTCGCCTTTACTCGCTACTGCCTATGCCACCGCAAGTTTGACAAACACATCAATCTGGTCGCTATTGCCCTGCCTGTTGCTCCTGCTGTTGGCGCTGACAGTAGGAGCCATATATGTAAGCCTGCTCAATGACTGGACCGATCGGTCCATTGACGAAGCGGCTGGAAAAGCAAACCGACTAGCTGGGAAATCGCCTACTTTCACTAGTCTGATCTTAGGTTTTTGTGTATCCATTGGCTTTGCTTTCGGGCTATACTTCTATACCCTGTCTCCTGCTGTCAGCCTTTGGTACCTTGGTGCCTGGCTCGCTTACACACTGTATTCACTGCCGCCCTGTCGGTTAAAAACTCGGGTTTTTTGGGGCATACTAGCGGATGCGGCCGGGGCCCATTTCTTCCCGCAATTGTTTACCGTTGCCTTAATTAGTAACTGGTTTGATTATACCGTTTCAACGGGCTGGTGGTGGGCCACAGGCGTCTGGGCAATAACCTGCGGTATACGGAATATTCTCTGGCATCAATTAAGCGATGTAGCAGCGGATCGACAGGCAGGTATTACTACTTTTGTAACCCGTTTTGGCGAACGACCTGCCCAACGGCTTGGGCAATGGGTGGTCTTCCCACTGGAAGTGCTCGCATTCGGATTTGTACTTTTTATCCTGGCTCGTCCGCTTACGCTGGCCGCTTTACTCGTTTATGCAAGTCTGGAAGCGATGCGCTGGAAACTTTGGGAGCAACGTCCACTCGTATTAGCACCCAACCAGCGAATCGTGCTGAACGAATACTACATCACGTTCTACCCGCTGGCATTGCTGCTGAGTCAGGCAGGCCGTTATCCGTTAGATTATAGCGTAGTTCTGTTGCACCTGCTGCTGTTTGGGGGTCACGTATCGGTGTCAGCTCGGAATGCCTTTCAGCTTGTAGGCCAACTACTGCGTCGCCTAGCTCGTTAGGAAGGCTTTTGACACGGCGTTTTACTAAGCGCTTTTGAACATGCTCCTGCCCCCAGGTAACCACGATTCGACTGATGGCAGAAGGTGACAGGCGAAAGGCAGTCGTCAGATGGCGTAGCACGACAGAAGAAGACGCAACAGCTTGCTTCCAGCTGAAATAAGCGAAATTGAAATGGTGGAGGGCTAACCGTCGCCGAAAAACTCGTTTCTCCTGAGCCGTTAGCTGATGACCAAATCGCTCGATCAGCACTTGCTCATCATGAAACCCAACCTCTGGAATAATAACCGTATTATCCTGGCAATCCCAGATGTTGTCCCCGTGAATATGTTTAGTCCAGTGAGGAACTGGCGAGAAAGCCGAGCGGCAAGCACGATTAATTACCATATCGAGAATCATGCACCAGTCATCGGCAATCCGCATCCGCTCGTTCCAGGCCCCGGGGAACGCTGCTCGTCGTATGATTAGCGAGGATGACGGAGAGGGGCATGTTTCGACCATTAAACATCGGTTCTGCTTTGGATCTAGTATCCACCAGCCATTATCGCCTTGCGAACAGAACTGTTTACGATGCTTGGGTAACATAAAATACGATGCGTATCCATCAGTCCCTTTGCTCGTCTGCCAATTCATGAACACAAAATCTAACTGGTGCTTTTGGAGCATCGTCATCCCATCGAACAGGAAGTTAGGATGCCATTCATCATCCGAATCTAAAGACGCAATGTATTCGCCCTGGCAGTACTGTAGCCCCGCATTTCGCGCAGCGGCCTGGCCTCGGTTTTCTTGCCTGTGATATTGAATGGTACTGTAGCGAGATAGCCGTTCTTTCGTGTCGTCAGTCGATCCATCGTCGATGACAATTAACTGCCAATTTGTGTATTGTTGAGCCTGTACGCTTCGAATGGCTACATCAATCAGATGCCCTCTATTGTAGGTTGGAATAATAATGGAGATTAGAGGTTGTTTCATACGGTCATTTGGTTATTGGCCGAGAGACGCTGTCAATCGGAGAAGGTGCTTACTAAATGATTGAGCGGCATCGGATGATACCGTAGCACGGGCGTGCTGAGCAGCAACCACACCCATCTGTTGCCATTCGTCACGTCGGTGCCAGGCTCGCTCCAGGGCTTCGTCAATGGCTTCGACTGAAGGCGTTGACGCCAGGAAACCTGTTTGATTATTGATCAGCAGTTCAGCAATACCACCAGCATCGGTTGCTATAGCTGGTCGGCTGCAGAGCATCGCTTCCACCAGGGCCAGAGGCAGTCCTTCACTACGGGATGGTAATACTAACGCGTGGTGTGTTTGCCAGATGACGGCAGGATTTGGTACGTGGCCCCCCAGGCTGACTTTACCGTCCAAATTGAGAAAGAGAACCAGTTCTTCGATGGCCTTCCGGTGTGGACCTGCTCCATACATCGTAACTGTTATGGGACGCGATCGCCATTTGGGTTGAGCCAGTACGGTTAGCAGTAAATCCTGACCCTTATCTAGCACGTCGAGCCGAGCGACACATGCCAGTCGAATCACTCCATCTTGAGCGATTTGCGGCACAATCGGACTCACAAAAGCCTCCTGCACAAACGGATTCACTGGGTTGAAGACGACTTCAGCCTGAGGTAATCTCATGCTCAGTTGCCGACGAGTCAACTCCAGGTTATGTTGAGACACAAAAAAGCATTTTAGTGCCGACTGGTAAGCGGCTTGAATAACAGCCCTTTCGTGGTCGTACGGAAATAAAAAATGAACGGCCTTCTGGGCAACCAGCGCAAAAGGATGTTCATATCGACGGCAAACATCTGCGAAAGCGGCACCGTCGTAATTATTGCCCTGGGCAACCAAGGTTAAATGCGGTTGTTGCGCCAGTAGCGCCTGCCGTAAAATCTGTTGTCCCCGCTGAGCCGTAGTGTGCTGCCACCGAATAGGCAGTAGCCGATTTCGAAGCCGAATCCTCAAGGACGGTACTTGATACAAGTCGGTTACAGTACAGTTTGCAGCCAGTAGGGCTTGAATACGGGGATGTTGACGCTTAACGTTGGTCTTAAAAACATGCACGCAATGGCCAGCTTGAGCCAGGAGTATGGCTGCCTGCGCCCACAGCTCCTCGCTTCCTCCCCAGTCTTCGGGGCAGGAGCTAACGAAAAATAGCGTATAGAATCGACTGGTCGAATCAACGGGTTTCACTGGCTTCTGTACCGGTAGTATCAACGCAATAGAGGCTTAGGGTAGTTAGAAGTCAGTCGTTAAGTTGCTTATCCACAAGCGAAGCTGGTAATCAAGAAAACTCGTTGTTAACGTAAAGGTAGGTATGAGGCATGCAAGGACGAATATGAACGTAATCAAGCTGCTACCATAAATAACCAGCAGTCATATTCTACTGATTGAGCTAAATAGAGATTAAAATTAGAGAAATAAATTATCATATTTTATGTTAATATACATAAAATTTTTCATACGGGTGCCAGCGCCCGATGACCAACGAAGTTTGGAGTTTCGCTTACGTTGATGCATTTGATTGGGCCAGTCCGCCCTTTGGGATTGTGAGCAGGTCAGGAAAACGATTTGTTGCTTCCTAGTCTTCGTATGCCTTTAGGTTTGTCCATGATATTATTCCAAGATTAGCTTTCTTGTTCTAGCTACCTTCGATCACTCACAACTGTGAGCTACCCTACTGCTTCGGCAGGCCCCATACAGTTGACTTAAAGCGTATACTGCGCTATAGATGTGGTAAAGAATTTTCAAAAAAGGGGCGTTTATTTGAGATGATAGTTTTCGGGCTACGAGGGTTTGTGCGGCCGCGCCACGGTGGCCGCTGCTGCAGTACTTTTTTTTAATACATCCAGTTCTGCCGAAATGAGCAGCAAAGCAATCAAGTCCCGACCGAGCTGTAAATAGAGGAATTCTTAACTAATTTTACAACCAACCACTCGACCCTGACTGTTATGATACCAAAAAGTATCTCACTCGGTACCCGATAAGTGGCTTCTGGCTAGATAGTACCGTTAGTCTCTTTTTATCTGTATCCTCATGAATGACAGTCCGGCCCAACCGCTCGGTAGGAATCGAATTGACGTATTACATAGTTACCACATCCTGGATTCAGATACCGAAGCCGACTATGACGGCATCATCCAGTTAGCGGCTCAAATCTGTCAGACACCCATCGCTCAGATCAATTTCGTGGATGAGACGCGCCAGTGGGTCAAAGCTAATTTGGGGTTGAGCCTGGGCAATTCGCCGATCGAAGAATCCTTTTGTGCCCACACGATTCTAGATCCACTCAACCCCTTGATTGTCGAGGATGCCCGGCTTGATGATCGCTTTGCCCACAATCCATCCGTGAACCAGCAGCCCCACATTGTGTTTTATGCGGGCCTCCCCTTAGTTGATCCAGACGGTTTTGCCTTAGGTTCCCTTTGTGTATTGGATCAACGACCCCGTCAGCTCACTACCGAGCAAATTGACGCGCTGGCCATCCTAGCCCGGCAGGTAGTCAACCTACTGGTACTACGCAAAGCCAATCAAGACTTGAAAGCCCTCCTACACAGTGAACAGCAGAGCCGTGCCGAAGCGCAGACTCAGAGTCAATTACGACTGGCTTCAGCCGAGAGCGAAGCCCGTTTCCGGGCGCTGATTGAGGAAGCACCCGTGGCGACTATGCTGCTGGTTGGCCCCGATCACATCATTGCCCTTGCTAACCAGGCTATGATTGACATGCTGGGTAAGGGGGCTACCATTGTGGGTCAACCGGCCGTGCAGGCGGTACCTGAATTGGGCGCTCAACCGTATTTACAAGTACTTAATCAAGTGTTTGCTTCCGGCCTTACTCACCAGGCCCGGGCCATGCCCGGGGAATTAGACATAAACGGGGAGCGAAGCCAGCATTATTTTGACTTCACCTATAAACCCCTGCGCAATTCAGCCGGCGAGCCGTACGGTATTCTCAGCGTGGCCATTGATGTCACCGAACAGTTTATGGCTCGTCAACAACTGGAAGAAGCCACCAATCAATTGCGCAGTATGGTGGAAAGCGCGCCCTTCCCCATTGGGGTCTATACGGGTCGGCAGATGTTGATTCGCTTTGCCAATCAGGCCATCATTGACGTCTTTGGGAAAGGCCCCGATGTCATTGGCAAATCCTACCTGGAGCTCTTGCCCGAACTGGCAGACCAGCAAATCTTTAAGCAGCTCCTTGGCGTCTATGATTCGGGAGTGCCCTTTGCCAGTGGCACGCAGCGGGTGATGATTGAACATGAGGGCGCTTTAGTGCCTTACTATTTTAATTACAACTTTACCCCGCTCTTCGATGCCAGCGGGCAGGTGTATGGGGTGATGAATACGGCCGCCGAGGTAACGGAGTTAGAGCTAGCCCGGCAGTCGCTGGAAGAAAGTGAGGGGCGCTACCGTCTTTTGTCGGCTCATCTGGAAGAGCAGGTCCAGCAGCGGACCCAGGAGCTGGCAGCTGTCAATGAAGAACTGGCGGCCAGCAACGAAGAGCTGATGGCCAGCAATGAGAACACTACCGCCGTTAACTCGGCGTTGAGCGAATCAAATTTAAATCTTAGCCGCTCCAACGACAACCTGGAACAATTCGCCTATATCGCTAGTCACGACCTTCAGGAGCCTTTGCGCAAGATACAACAGTTTGGCGATCTGTTACAAAGTCAGCACGGAGACCAATTAGGCGAAGGAATGAAGTACTTGGAGCGAATGCAGACGGCAGCGGCTCGCATGTCTACCTTAATTCGTGACTTGCTGACGTTTTCGCGCATCGCTACCCAGCGGGATGGCTCCGGACCGGTCTCGCTTCAGCGGGTTGTTGCTGAAGTGCTCATAACGCTAGACTGGACCATTCAGGATGTAGCGGCTCAGATTCAGGTGGGTAGCTTACCGACCGTGTCGGGTGACGAAACTCAACTTGAGCAGCTCTTTCAGAACCTGCTGAGCAATGCCTTGAAGTTTCGCCGGGTGGATACGCCCCCCCTGATTGCTATACGAGCAACCTTGATCAATGCTACCGACTTACCACTTGGCGTAAAGCCGGATCGTCTAACGGCTCAGTATCACCGAATTGACGTAATGGATAATGGCGTAGGCTTCGAGGAGAAGTATCTGGATCGTATCTTTCAGGTCTTTCAGCGGCTGCACAGCAAGAACGAGTTTACGGGCACGGGCATTGGGCTAGCGATCTGCGAAAAAGTAGTGAGGAATCACGGAGGTGCCATCACGGCTACCAGTCAACCTGGCCAGGGGACAACATTCATCGTCTATCTGCCTGGATAAGAATCTTGTTGACGTTTATGGACTGAAATCAACATTTGTTGAAACAAATTCGGCTCCATAAAACGCGCTAAAAATTGGCGTTTTATGGAGCCGAATTATAGTGATCCGTCCTGAAGAACACTAACCGTTTGTATCGTCCTGATTTTACAGTCATCTATCTCACCGAGTACGCTCTCACGGTATTATGAAACAGAGTAGGAATAAACAGCATACGGGTTCCTGGATTATAATCGGTATCAGCCGTTTTGATTTGCTGACTAGTGAGATCCAGCTTTAAATCAGTGGTCCCAGTTGCCCCAACGTACCATACTTTCCCGGCTACCTCGTTAATCAGGTAGGTTCCGTTCCCCAACGCCACAATCCCATCATTACTCGATGTGCCCATCACGTTAGCCATCGTATGGATTTCCTTTGTCGCCGGATTCAGCCCTAGTAACGCCCCATCACCATGACCAATCAGGACTTGATGACCATCAACCAAAAGACCATTGGTGCCCTTGAGCAGACCACCGGCTGAAATAAGCTGAACCTTTCCATTGGCTAGTGACCACATTTTACTTTCCTTCGAGTCAGTAACGTAGAGCACCTGCTTGGTTGAATCAACGGCAATGTCATTGAGGAACGTAGCATTCGGAACCGGATATCGATTCAGGACGTTGCCCGTAATTAGATCAATTTCGGTAACCTGCGTTATCTCCGTCACGTACAGTTTATCCCCTAGGAGAGCCATACCTTTGGTGACGTTTAGCTTATCGACAAACTTTAACTGTACCACCTTTCCATCCAGGCCTACTTTGGCGATATAGCTGTTCTTATTTTCCCGGCTTGCCGACCCATTGATGCAGGATACATACAACACCTGTTGGCTTGGGTGAAACAAAACGCTTTCAGCTGTGCGTAGCGTTGTATCCGTTTCCCAAACAAGCTGAAGCTCGATGGACTGAGCCCCAGCAAAAATCGGTAAAATAAGAGTCAAGAATAGGGGTACAAATCTTGTTTTGTGCATACCTGAAGGGGTTTCATCGCCGACTAGTTACTAAAGCGAATAGCCATTCGGTGAAGGATTAACTTCCTGTTCATCGCTGAATGGCTACTGACAGGATGCTGTTAAGGTAACGCAAAGGCCATAATGTAGCCAGCCGGATTGGCGGTATCTCCGCCGACGGATAGGGCCACGTATTGCCTGCCTTTAGCCTGATAGGTGCAGACGGTGGCATTGGCTAACGCCGGTAAGGTCGTCTTCCAGAGCAGCTTGCCCGTCTTTTTATCGATAGCTCGCAGTTGATTGTCAGCCGCACCGCTAATGAACAGCAGGCCGCCCGCCGTAACCACCGGCCCGGCTTTACCTTCTTGCCCCGTTTCCGGTGCGCCGGGCTTTTGGTGGGTCGGATCGTTGCCCAAGGGCATCTGCCAGGCGTACTCCCCGGTGGCCAAGTCAATCGCGCTCAAGGTGCCCCAGGGGGGCGTGATGGCCGGGTTGCCGCTGGGGTCTTTCCACGTTTTGTAACCCGTACTGTTGACATACTGGTCATCTCTGGCGCTTCGGCTGGGGGTTGCCAACTGGCTAGCGGACAGCTGAACTTGTTCAACGGCCCCATGCATAGTCCCTTTCTTAATCGTGATCAGATCCGGGGCATTATTCGACTTTACATAGAGTAGGTTACTGGCCGCATCAAAGGCAGCTCCGCCCCATTCCACGCCCCCTCTCGTACCAGGAAACTGGATCGTTCCGGTTAGATCAGGTGGTGAATACAGCCCTGTATAGCGCATCGACCGGAATTGCTTCACCAAGGAATCATGATCAGCCGCCGAATAAGTAGACAAGTCCGCTTCCGTAATCAACTGTTTCGCAAAGGGTTTGGGCTTCAGGGGAAACGGTTGGGTGGGCGAGGACACTTCGCCCGGTAGCTGCGATTGGGGCACGTTTCGTTCTTCAATGGGAAATAAGGATTCACCCGTTTCCCGATTAAAAACAAACACGAAGCCTTGTTTGGTAATTTGGGCTACCGCGTCAATCGGTTTCCCATTCTTAGTGATTGTTACCAGAGCAGGCGGGGCTGGCAGATCGTAGTCCCACAGGTCATGATGCACCGTTTGAAAATGCCAGATGTGTTTGCCGGTGGCCGCGTTGAGCGCCACCACACAATTGGCGTATAGGTTATTGCCTTTTCGTTCTGCCCCCCAGAAGTCGTAGGACGCTGAGCCCAAGGCCACAAACGCCATCCCCCGCTGGCTGTCAATGCTCAACCCAGCCCAGTTATTGGCCCCACCAGCTACTTTGTAAGCGTCTTTAGGCCAGGTGTCATAACCCAGCTCGCCGGGATAGGGAACCGTATGGAACGTCCAGACTAATTGACCGCTCGTGCAGTCGTAGGCCCGGATAAAGCCAGGCTGTGAACCGTACGTATCCGGCGTTCGGCAACCAATAATGATCAAATTCTTGTAAATGCCACCGGGTGTGGTCAGAGAGACATAAAAACCTTCCTTTGGATCATCGCGAAGTCCCACTTTCAAGTCCACTTTCCCGTTGTTACCAAAGCTGGCAATGGGCTTGCCCGTTTTGGCATCCAGCGCATAGAGGAAATTATTAGCCGAGGTCAGGATGCGCTTGTCATCACCATTTTCCCAATAGGTCAGTCCCCGGTTGACTTCGCCGGTAGTCTTGCCCTGGATCGGATCAAACGACCAGACTTCTTTGCCGCTGGCCGCATCGATGGCATAGGCTCCCTGCTGGGCGGAGGTGGCGTACATGACCCCATCAACCACAATGGGATTGCACTCACTGGTGCCGGGGGGCGAACCGGCGGGCCTGTCATGCATGGCAAATGTCCAGGCGGGTTTCAAACTGCTCACATTATCAACAGTCAGTTGGGTTAGGGGCGAGTAGTTTACGCTCTTCTCGTCTCCTTTGTAGACCGACCAGCTCCGGTCATTCTGCGCCGGTAGAGATCGACTCGTGATGAGCCAGATGGAAACGGCTGCTAAAACCACTTGAGTCAGGCTGCCAAATCGTCGCTGTTTTTTCATTGGGCTTATAAATTGGTACAATCGTCTAGACAGCTTCATTAAGCGATCATTTGAGCTTGTTATATTCCTGATCGGTTATTGATTTGAGCCATACGGCAATGCCTTTTTCCGAGTTGGGAATGATTGATAGGTGGCTCATCATGCTGCCAAGCGACGCCCATGCCAATGCTCGGTGTTCGGTGGGCATTTAAACCCATCCCCCTTGTGCATGAGCTGAATGGGTTTTCCTCGTTCCTGATAATAGCCTGTACCGTCGGTGATCAGCAGGAGTTGTCCGGCTGGATGGGTATGCCATCGGACCGCCGAGCGGTTGCTTCGGGCACCGTCTTCAAATGTAACGCTGCTCACCACGCAGTTATACGTGGCCTCATCCGGCACTAATGATCTGACCCATATCGTTCCCGTGAAGTTTTCCGATGGGGCTTTATCGCCTTTTGGAAAAATAGCCGTTTGAACGGCTGAGGTTTTCTCCGTTGATTGGGCATGAGCGCGTAGGTTTCCCAGGAGTAATAAGGCGCTGAGTAAGATGATCAATTTCATATCGTTGTACGAGTTGATAGGCGTGTAGCGAAGCCTGCTGCTCATTGAATACTATAGCCACCATCGATAACCAACGTATGCCCGACGATTAGGCTGGCCGCATCACTACATAGAAAGACAACGGCCAACGAAATTTCTTCCGGACGACCCAGCCGACCGACCGGTACGGCTTGCAACATAGCATCCAGGGCTTCTTTTTGACCACCAGCAATCATGTTATCGGCCATGGCCGTTTGAATGAGCCCTGGGCAAACGGAGTTAATCCGAATACCCTGTGGAGCATATTCCAAAGCTGCGCTTTTCGTTAGACCGATGACACCATGTTTGGCCGCATGATAGGTTCCCCGCTGGGCACCGCCTAATATGCCCCCAATGGACGAGCAATTGACAATCGCACCATTCCCCTGCTGACGCATCTGCTGCAACTCGAATTTCATACAGCTCAAGACGCCCCTTAGGTTGACTCCTGTCACTCGGTCAAAGTCTTCTCGTGTCTGGTCGGCAGCTCCAGCTAATTCGTTTTGTACCCCTGCGTTATTGAAGGCCGCATCCAACCGTCCGAACGCGGTTACCGTTTTTTGAATCATCACTTCGACCTGCTGATCGTCCGACACGTCACAAACGATGGCTACTGTGTTATACCCTTCAGCCGCCAGTTTGCCAGCCGCAGCCTGAACCGCTGGTTCATCCCAATCGGCTAAGGCGACTGAAGCACCGGCCTCGGCAAATGCTTCGGCGGTTACCAGCCCAATATCGGAAGCTGCGCCTGTCACCAGGGCGACTTTATTTTTCCAGTTTTCCATATCTGAATCCTTGTTTACATGGTAAAGCGACGAGATGAACTAAGTGTGTCTTCGCTTCCTCGTTTTTACATAACAAAGGTCTTACCCTGCCAAGCATCCATTTTTATACAGGTTACGGATATACCTACCAATTTCACTGATTACCGCTAGAGGATATGGCTGAGGTGAGAGAACGAGTAATTTTGTAGCCGTTTTAACCCCACAAGTCGATGGATACTATCTTGAGAATTGACACCGTCAGTGAACATGATGCCTTTTATCAGCAGGAAAATTTGCATCCACTGGTAAGCGTAATCGACTTTAGCGGTCGGGTACCCGGAATTTATGCGTCTCGAATGAACTTCGGCTTTTATGCAGTGTACTTAAAAGACGTGAAATGCGGGGATATGAAATATGGGCGGCATACGTATGATTATCAGGACCGGACACTGGTCTTCGTGGCTCCAGGGTAGGTGATCAACGTGGACATTAATGCCGATTACAAGCCACAGGGCTACGCTTTATTATTTCACCCTGACCTGATTAGAGGGACATCACTGGGTAAACATATCGATGAGTACACGTTCTTCTCCTACCAAACTAGGGAAGCCTTGCACCTGTCCGAAAAAGAAAGACGGCTTGTGTTGGATTGTTTTGCCAAGATCCAGTACGAATTGGAACAAGGCGTAGACAAGCATAGCAAACTGTTGATAGCGGCCAACATCGAGTTGTTTTTGAACTATTGTCGGCGTTTTTATGATCGTCAGTTTATATCGCTTGGGGATGCCAACCATGACACACTGGAACGATTCGAAGCGTTGCTAACAACCTACTTTAGTTCGGACAAACCGCAAACCGACGGCTTACCGACGGTGAGTTATTGTGCCGATCAACTGCATTTATCACCTAACTATTTTGGTGACTTGGTCAAAAGGGAAACGGGAAAACTACGCTGGAATATATTCAGCTAAAAGTGATTGATCTGGCGAAAGAAAAATTGCTAAGCGAGCCGGCTTCCGTTAGTGAAATTGCGTATGAACTGGGCTTTAAATACCCCCGACTTTTTAAGCAGCATGTTGGGTACACACCGAAAGACTATCGGAACTCGCTCCATTAAGACCGAATAGGACAGACAATTCACCAGTGGAGTGATGAAGTTACAAAGGTTGCTTCTGGTTTATAGATCCTATAGGTTCTCTTAAAACGCTCTTTATAGTGAAATTGAATTAGTAGATATTCAAACCAGACATCTCTCGGTCTGCCAATAGGCCAGACCCCTGGAGCGGTTTGATGCCATAGAATTTTGCCCGCACTGGCGACTCCGAGTTGTCAACAAAAACCTCTCGAAGCAAAAATCTCTCATGCTTCAGCTAAGGAAGAGACAATAATTGTTAAAGTAAAAAAATTGAAACTGGACAAACTAACATTCTCCAGCACATTCCGTTAAACGATTAATCCATTTAACGAACTGACGTATCCGATAAGCTAGGAAAACTACCAAAATTCATTGGGTGAAAGAATGGCTGGATTCGATGGCTGGCGGCAATTACACGATGAGTCAACGTAAGCTCACTTCCATTCAGAAAAAGGGAGGTACAGAGGGCGATTAAGCAACTTGCTAAACGGAAAGGTGTTTACTAGATACAAATTAAGGATGAAAAAGGCAACGAACTCATTGCGACCAGCGTAAACCCCTTTAACGTAATTTGCTAGCCAGGCCAGTAGCGGTTCATTTGCTTTGCTCTCTGGTTAAGTGGTAAATATAAAGTAGCCTATGTCCGATTCGTTCACCACCAATCTGCGTCGGGCCTTTGTACAGCATTGGCCAAATTATATGGCGGAAGCAATGGGGGTCTCATTATTTATGATCGGCTCGTGTTGTACAGCCGTTTTGTTGCACCATCCCGATTCGCCGGTTCGTCAATTTTTGGGTGAATCGAAACTAGTGCGTCGAACCGTTCAGGCCGTTATTATGGGGCTTGTGCTGCTAATCATCAACTATAACCCGGCTGGCAAAAAATCGGGCTCACTTATTAATCCAGCCATTACGCTATCATATCGCTATTTGGGTAAAATTTCCACTGTTGACACGATATGGTACATTTTATTTCAATGTACCGGCGCCATTAGTTGGGGGTTCATTTTTTACCAGTTGCTGGAGAAGTGGTATTCCCATCCTGATGTCAATTATAATCTAAGTGCGCCAAGGCCTGAAATGGGCGGTTGGCCCGTTGCCTTCCTAGCCGAATTTAGTATATCGAGTCTACTAATATTCGTCTCGCTACTATCGCTGCATTCTAAAAAATTTCACAAGCTCAGCAGTTCATTTGGTGTGGGCTTGATTATGCTTTACATCATTTTTGAAGCACCTTTTTCGGGCATGAGTACGAATCCAGCCCGTTCCTTGGGAACAGCGGCTGGCGCCTTAAATTTTCACTATTATTGGATTTATATGGTGGCCCCCTTTAGTGCGATGCTCTTGACCACGTTTGTTTTTCAACGAATATGGAAGCCTAACCATCCTGTTCGCTCTGGCAGTAAAAAAGGCTGGTTTAGAACCGATAAAATTCCCCCGAATTTTCCAATTGTTTCTCCTGATTAGTTCGCGCTGTTTGACCAACGAAGATGATCTATAGCTTCTACGGCACGCCCAAGTGGGAAAGCAGGCCGATTATAGGCAGTTCTCCGGCACGATTATGCCAGAGGTTCCTGCCCGGTAACGAAGGATATTACCAAGACGGGACTTCGTATACTATGGCCTGAAGTTAACAGTTCTTCAACAAGAATCGTATTATAAAAACGCTCCTGCTTGAGACGACAGAGTCTTCATACATCTGCTTCAAGAAATGGGCCTGGCTGTTGCACAACGCTATTGGCTCATAGGCTTTTCCGACTGGAGTAAAAAAAGACAACCTGGACGAGTAAGATTTAGTTAATTCCGTTTTCAACTTAGTAAGGACTCCAGAACGCCCAACAAGTAAACCCAACCAGGTAGATGGCTAAACTCATTAAAATACTGCTAACCATCAGTATGGTCTTGGCTTGGGGATGGACCATCTTAATGGGAACCTTTGCCACCCACGCTCATGGTCGACGAGCAGGCTGGTTCATTGGTCTTATTCTGCTTGTGCTACTGGGGATCGGTTATAGCTACTTGGCAACGCGGCCCAAAACCATTAAGGAATGGTTTAAAAGGTAATCGTTTTGAGTTGTGCAACAGCCACGGTGAGTTAGAGAACCTCCCTAGATGGAGACGAACGAGCGTTCATATGTCTGCTTCTTAAATGGGGCGTTTGACGAGACGGGCCTGTTCAATGTGACTGCTGAAACAGTCAAGTCGCTTTACAAAGCTTACTATTGTGAAGACTTTGAATACTACCGGTTCTTGAGGACAGGTTTCCCCGCATAATAATCGATGACTACCCGTACCCAGTCGAATTGATCATCACCAATCACCACATCAGGCTGGTATCCCGTTTCATCAATCTTGCCGTGCAACGTCCAGTCTGATCGCACGGTGGCCACATACCCTTCGTAAAGACCACAACCTAGACGATAGGGGCGTACAGTCCCGTAGTCCATTGTGCCACTCGTCGGACTGCCAAACAAGGTTACCTTCTGGCTTTGCCGGGCATATTCGAGCAGTAATTCCGCACTACTAGCCCCACCACTATCAATCAGTAAAGCGATCTGCTGAGGCATCTTGGCTACACTATCTCGTCGAACGGTGCGTCCGGGATAGCTGATGAGTTTGCCATCTACCTTCTCGGTAACACCTGCATCAATAATGGGTTGCGTGTAGATCAACCGGATGAATTCCCCCCAGGAATCTAGGCTACAACACCCACCTGCATTACCCCGTAAATCAATGATCAAATGGGGCGTCCGACTAATGGCCTGCTGGTGTTGAAGCAATACCGTGTTGAAGGCTGAATCAGCCACTTGAAACGAGTTTAGTTTCAGATAACAAAAATTGGCGTCAATGAACTTGAAACTCAAGTTAGGAAGCTGCCTTTGTTGGGTCAATAAATTAACGGTTCGGGCTAGTTGAGCCGACTCGTCAAACTTGGCAACTGTTCGGATCCAATGTCCACCAAAGCCGGAAAACTTAATAATGTCCCCCTGTACAGAAGCAGTATAGTTGGCGGGGGTAAAATCCCGGAAGTAGTAGACAGCCTCAAATCGTTTTGATGGCATCTGTTTTAAGCTAAACTTGACCAACCCGGCTTGCCAGTTGGTCACCTTCGTGCTGGCAATACTACCGGTATAGTGATTCGGGTCTTTCTGGTCACGGCAAATGGTCACTGAATACAGATCATCAATATCGCGCCAGGTGCCTTCGATTGGGCTTAAACGCGCTTGGTTGGCCAACAAATAGCGGTTGATCTGATCAGGTGACTCCTTGGCCTTAACTGGTCTTCGGGAAGCGGCTGCCTGGTCAGTGTAGTGAATGGTAAAGTGGTCATCTTTGAAAAAGGCCACATATTTTTCCAGTATCGTCAGGCAAGCGCTGGGTGAAGTAAGTCGAGATTGCTGCTCTAGGTTTTGGCGTAGTTGATTGTATTGGTTGAGGGCTTTACTGGCCGTCTTATCCTCAAAGCCCGCGTACCGACTTTTGGCCACTTGGATTAAGGCATTCAGATTGGCTTGGCAGCTACAACTATCGATTTGTTGGGCATGTCCCCAAGTAGAGATGACAACAAGGGAAAGGATCACGAAAAGGTGTTTCATACGAGTGGGGAATAGGAGCAGAATGGAGTTTCAATCTAGGAAAAGCAACGGTCTCTTCAAACGCTCGTTTGTGAGAGCGCTTATAATGGGCATTTATCATGTGGTAAAAACACTGGCTTCCCCAGATGGGAAGCCAGTGAAGAGGTAGTTAGAATCCTCTTTTTTTTCACTGAATCCCCACCAGGGGAAGCTTATAGGTGCAGATAGATGCCAGTGCGAAGAGTAGTGTACACTCCGCTCCGATGGTAAAGCATATACCGGGCCGATGTCTTGTGCGTATCCATCACAGGGTGATTAGGCTAGGTATCGACCTGATTACGAAAAAAAATCCTTACTGCTTGATCAGCTTAATCGTTTGTTTTTGCTGACCGCTCTGCGCCCGCAGAAACAGCATTCCCGTCGGTTGCCGCTGCACGTCGAACCGCTGCTCATCGACAGCACCGACCTGCTCAATGTGCCGCTGTTCCAGCAGGTGTCCGTTGGCATTCAGCAGATCGAGTTGAACCGCTTGTCCTTCCACACCACTGATGACAACGATAGCCGTGTTATCCACCGGGTTACCCTTGACCGTCAGTCTAAGCCCTTGACCTGCTTCCGCAGCCGCTACCCGCGCCGACCGTCCGCAGGCGACTTTCAGATCCCAGGTGTAGGTGACGGTTTGTCCACTCTGGCGGGCCATCAGGGTGAAGGGCTTGACATCGCTGGCGGTCCGGGAGTCTTTGTCGACGAACTGATTCGGGTTGGTCGTCCAGCCAGTAATACCGGCTGCCTGATACTCGATGGGTGAGTTATCACCCCCGCTGGATTTAAACGTGAAAGCTCCGCTGGCACAGTCATAAACGGGAGACAGGAGGGTTAGTGCGCCGGTTGTGGGCGGAGTGATGGGTGGCTGAGGTGGTTGATTCCCGCTGCAAAACGCCCCAAAATCGAACGTGTAGCTGGCCGTTTGTCCGCTCTGGGTAGCGGTGATGGTAATGGGCTTGGGATCGTTACGCAAGCCTTGCTCAACAACGCCCGTATTGCTGGCGAGCGAGGAGCGGGTGATACCTGGTGCCGAATACGTGATGGGCGAGCCATTGCCGCCCGTCGTATTGAACGTAATGGCACCAGTAGTGCAATCATAGGTAGGAATTAGCAACGCTAGTGTTCCCACCGTTGGTGGGTTGACAACGGATGCGTCAGTGACGGTGATTTTGAAGGTCGTGATAACGGGCTGGGAGACAAAGTACTGGGTAGCCGCCGTTGCCGTCACCGTGTAAACACCACTCACCGTAGGCGCACCTACCAGCGAAACGCTAAGATTATACCGTAAATCGCCGAAGGTATTTTGACGGATACCCGCCGGTAACCCCTTCATTGACGCTGTCCACTCTGGGAAATAGCGGGGCTGACTTGACGTGGGGTCAACAATGTAATTGCCCAGGTTGAAGTCTTCCTGCTTAAGGACTTGTCCAACGGTGAAGACCATATCGGGAATGGACCTTACTAAAACGGGGGGCTTAAACTGATTGGTGCAAGCGCCAATCAGATCAAAAGTGTAGCTCGCTGTCTGGCCGCTCTGGGTAGCGGTGATGGTAATGGGCTTGGGATCGTTACGCAAGCCTTGCTCAACAACGCCGACGTTATCCGTGGCACGGGCACGGGTAATACCCGGCGCATTGTAGGTGATGGGTGATTCGTCTCCTCCGGTGATGTTGAACGTGATGGATCCGGTGGCACAGTCATACGTAGGTTTAATCAACGTGAGGGGGTTTGCAGGCGCTGCTTTTCCTACTTTAACGATCCAGGTGGCGACCTGTGTGCCGACTTTACCCTGAACATCACCATCCGTAGAAGTAGTGGTACCCACAACAACATAGCTGCCATCATCGGTGACAATAAGACCCTGAGGCACATCAATACCCGAACCGCCGAATGTTTTGGTCCAGACTAACTGGTCAGACTGGGCTAGGTTGGTCAACCGAAAATCACCCGCCTGTTGGCTTGCTTCATCCAGCACCGTCTGATAAGCCGGTTTCCCGTTCCTCGCTGGCACGGCGACCAGCGAGGAACGGCTGAAACTCAGTCGGCCGGGCTGGTAGAAGCCTCCACCCGGGCTGCCATCTGCACCAAGATTGAGCGTATTGCTCACATTGTCATTGAGATTATTAACGCCCGAAGCAACGAATAAGCCATTGAAATAGGGACTGGGAATGACATCATCGAGCAGTTTCCGTTCTGGGTATAGCTTTTGCCAAATTATATTGCCCTGATCGTCCAGTTTCGAGGCCCATGCACTGCTTCTGGTCGGTGACTGGCCGACTAATACGTAGCCCCCATCGGGAGAGTTGACAACCCGGCTAACATTGATCGTTACGTTGGCATCATCGGCTAGGTAAGATACAGGCCGTTGCCATATCTGATTACCGTCCCGGTCAAGCTTGGTGGCAATGACGAAACGCAGATTACCGGGTATGATATCGCCAACGATCAGGTACCCACCATCGGGGGTCGCTATCAGGTCTTTCTCGGTTATACCGGACTCGTATTTGTCTCCACTGTATTTATACGCTAACAGTTTTTTCCAGGCAAGTTGTCCATTCGCATCGAATTTGGAGATAGACCAAAAAAGCTCATCATTAACCAACACGACAAATCCACCATCTGAAGTCGCGGCTAAGCTGGGTACAGAACCTACCTTAGGGAAATAACCAGAACTGGCTGCGTAATAACCCGTAATGACGCTACTCCAAACAATAGTGCCGGCCGCTGAAAGCCGGGTAAGTTGAGTACCTGATACTACACAGAAATCCCCGTCGTTAGCCTTCGCGATACGTCCTGTTGAAAAAGTACTTAACGAACTATTTTCAATGACCCGCTGCCACTGAATGGCTGGAGGTTGCCCCGTTTGGGCCCGGGCTGAAATGCTTAGACTCATTACCCACAGGGCTACTACACACCATTGTTTAATGGAAATCCAGTACTGATTTTTCATAAAGATTTAAAGTAGAAAAGTGCAACAAATAGTGATGGTTTAGAACTAGCTACAACTCGTCAGCAGGTAGGTTCTGATTCCGTATGCGACGGATGGCGGTTGAAAGATATTAAAAAATAACCGTCTCCTGAAACGCTCCAATTTGCGGTATAGAACGTCTCTAGATACGTAGTTCTTTAAAGGGCTTTTTAGAAGTCGTATATGATAAAAAAGGGGATTACGCTTAGCCATTTTTAACTAAGCGTAATCCGTATCCCTATAACTAAGATGAGCCTCGGGCTGAGCTGTCTCTACTAAACGCTTTAATCTTTAGGGGAAGGGTATCTACTCAGGCTACTCTTTTTTAACGACCAGCCTCAAACCCGCCTGGATGACGGCCTGATTAACGGCTCGAATTCGGTCCGTGTCCATTTTTTCTACTTCCCGATCATAGGTCAGTACTCCGTTTACTTCGTGCTCAACATCCGTGGTTTGGGTGTAAATCGCTACGCTTAGCCCCCGGTAGCGCATCAGTTGTTCGACCTGGTCAAGCAGCATAACGTAGCGGTCGGTTAGGGCCAGTTTAGTTGGTTCATAGGCATAGGCATTATTTTCAACGGGCCACATGTGCCCCCGTACAAACAAACCCACACCCCCAAATTCGCCCAGCGAAGCCGCCCGATTTTCGTCAGGTTCCGAGGCTTTGTAAGGGCCCACATAAATGTGCGTATCCACAAAATCACCGTTCTTGGGGTCGCCGTACGCTTTTTGGTAAGACGGATTGTTATTAAAACCCGAATTGCCATTGACCAGTCGGGACGGATCATATTGCTTGACCCCGTCCGTGATCGTGGCCACATCGAAAGCGCCCCAGTTTTCATTGAAGGGCACCCAACAAATAATCGACGGTGAATTATAGTGGTCATCCATCATGGCTTTCAACTCGCTACGAAATGCGGCCCGGGTGGACAGGGTGTCTTCGTTGGGATACCAGATAGCGGGCATATCCTGCCACACCAGTAACCCCAGCTTATCGGCCCAGTAATAGAACCGCTGGGGTTCGGTTTTCATGTGCTTACGGATGAGGTTATAGCCCGCTCGTTTGGTATACTCAATGTCGAATTTGAGGGCCTCTTCCGTTGGCGCGGTCAAAATACCATCGGGCCAGTAGCCCTGGTCGAGTAGCCCAAGCTGCATGACAAACTGCCCATTCAGCAAGGGTCGAACGACGCCATTGACCTTCCCCAGGTTAACATCCCGCATACCAGCGTAGCTCATCACCTCATCCAATACTTGCCCGTTGGCTGCGGTCAAGGTAAGTTTTACATCATACAGGAACGGAGAATCCGGCGACCAGGGTTTGGGGTTGGCAATGGGCACGGAGAAAGCTGTTCCAGGCCTTCCTTCGGCCCGGGCCACTTCTTTTTTCCCTTCCAGCACGACGGCCGTAACTCGGGTGCCTACATTGGCCTTAACGTCAAGTTTGAGCCGCTTGCCTGCTAGGTCCGGCAGGAGCCGCAAGCTTTGGATGTATTCTTTGTTGACTGGTTCCAGCCATACTGTCTGCCAGATACCGGACGAGAAGGTATAATCACCCCGGGGGCCGTTTTTTCCCGAAGGTGTACGCCCGTCATTCGCATCATAAGCGGCCACCACCAGGCTGTTGGCACCAGGGGCCAGCAAAGCGGTAATGTCGAACGAAAAGGCATCATAACCGCCAGCATGGCTGCCCACTTTCTGGCCATTGACAAAAACGGTAGACTGGTGATCGACGGCCTCAAAGTGCAACAGGATCTGCTTGCCCTTCCAGGAAGTGGGCAGAGTAAACGAACGCTGATACCACATGTTGATTTCCTGCTTTCGCTGAATACCTGACAGCACCGATTCAGGACAATAGGGCACCCGTATTTTCTGGGTCGTAGTGGGAAAGGGTAATGCAGTGGTGGGGTTGTTGGCCGAGGTGACCGCTTTGCCACCCTGGTAATTCCAGGTACCGTTCAGGCAAAGCCACTGGCTACGCTGCAATTGTGGGCGTGGATATTCAGCCAGTGGTATTGGGTCTGCCAAGGCTGTTTTCGTCCACCGGGTTGGTAACTCGGCCCCCTGGGCCTGCACACATTGAGTGGAGCAACTAAAGCAGGTTAAGAATAATAAGATAGCAACGAAGGGCTGGTGTTTTAACATAATAGGACTTGGCACAAGGCGAATAGGGTTACATTTTTAGCCAAAAATAGACACACAACGCTACAAACAGACAAGGTAACAAGTGATTCGAGCGGTACTCATCGCCCACATCTTGTCGTCGCACAGCGATGACCGAGGGAGTGCCGACGAGTCGTCCACCAATTCACAATGTCTCTAAAATAGAGGACAGGTTGTCAACTTCTCTAAAATCTCCCCTTTACTTGTTCGTCTCACGCGTCTATCCTGCTTGAGACGACAGAACCATTATCTATCTGTTCCTTAAAATGGACGTTTCATGAAACGGCTTGTTTTAATGATTGTAAACTACTATCCGTAGTATACGGACTTCTAGCTCTAGAACCTACCACTTTATGCCGGATCTGTTGAATGATAACTCTATCCATTTCAGGGCTTCTATTCCCCCTGTTTTACGCTCCATTTTTGGGGTTTGAATCTTGAAAATTCCTAAACGAAAAAGGCCCTGTACATCTTGTACAGGGCCTTTTTCGGGGGGTGATACACGTTCACCGAAGAAAATGAAGGGTTCATCGTCACTTTTCACTGCTTCATCTAAAAAGCTGGGCAGGCTCCTACCGCCCCCCTACTTTTGACTCACCAACAGGCAACAACGCCGACCAAAATCATCTTTTTTCATCAGATCATGAAAACCATCTTTAACGCCATCCTGATTGCCTTCACCCTCCTCACTTCACTGACTAGCTTCAGCCAGGCTAATCCAATCGGACGGCCCGGTAAACCAGCGGCTACCTACGCTACCAGCTTCTATACGGCCATTGATGGCAGACTAGTATTATCGCTGACGAAAGGCGTCAGTCAGCCGGTTTCGATTCGACTGAACCAGGCGAATGGGATTACCCTGTTTACCCAACAGGTAACTAAACGGCAAACCAGCGCCCAGGTCCGGTTTGATGTGAGCGATCTGCCCGATGGGACTTATACGGTGGAAGTTTCTGATGGAGCGCAGCTCACCACGCACCAGGTGCAGCTCAATTCGCTCCAGGTCACTAGCCGTCCGATTGCCGCCAAGTAAGACCGTCTTAGGCGGTGTGGATCTTCGATCGATCCTTTAACGGAACAAGTAGTATATAACTTGACGGAGAAAAGTACTATGCAGTAAAAGCGAAGGGCTTGATATAGTGACCCCACTATAGCCCTAAATTCGACCCTAATTTCCAGAGAAAGAGTTAACTCACTTTTACTTTGAGCAAGTACGTCAGGTAGGATGTATACGCGGGTGTCGTTGTCCTCATCAGACAATCGGCTTGCCTATACGGGCCGGGTAAGCAAGCAATAAACCAACGCGGTGGACTAGTAAATCGCCGTCGCTGGACCCTTTGATCCCTAATACGGCGTAAAGTCGCTTAAGGCGGTAGGACCAACGAGTTCAATGTCTTTGCGTTCGCTCCGGCTTAACCCGGCTCACCAGGAACACCAACCCAATCAATCAGTCGAATGAGAAATGGATGGCTACACAAAACCCTGCCCGGTGTCATGGGCGCACTGGTTCTCTTCAGCGGCTTTAGCGCAGCCAGCCAGTCGATGGCACTGAGCTCCACGCAAGGCGCCAACACAATTGCCCTGTCGTTGACCAAAACGGGCCAATTGCAGTACCGGGTAACCCACCGGGGTCAACTCATTGTGGCCGATTCGCCCCTGGGCCTGGACTGTGACGATCAGAATTTTACCGCTGGCCTCTCCCTGGTTAGCGTTTCTCCCATCGACCGCCGACGGGAAACCTACACCCTAAAAGTGAGCCACGTCAAATCGATCGATCAGGTGCTGAACCACCGGAGTATCACCCTCAAAAATAAGGCGGGTGCGCGGCTGATCATCGATCTGGTGAGCGGACAAGAGGGCGTCGCGTTCCGCTACCGCTTTCCCGACCAGACCAACCAACGACGGGTAATCAACACCGAGCGCACCGGCTTCCGGATCGAAAAAAAGGCTAGGGGCTGGTTACAGCCCTACAATAAAGCGGGCAAGGTCACCCCAGGCTACGAAGATTTTTACCTCAACGTACACCCCGGCGATTCCATTCATAACCCCCGGAATCCGTCGGTGGGCTGGTGCATGCCGGCCCTGTTTCAGGTCAACGGGGGCAAACACTGGGTCCTGCTGGCCGAGTCCGCAACGGATGGCTCCTTTCCCGGTTGTCACCTGCAACCCGACTCCAGGGACGGGCTCTACACCATTGCCTTTGCCGAACCAGACGAAAAATATACCCTGCCCCTGGGCAACGACAATCATCCGGTGTCCACGCTCCCCTGGACGATGCCCTGGCGGGTGCTCATCATTGGGGAGCAGGCCGGCGAGATCTTACTATCCAGCCTGATTACCGATTTGGCCCCGGCCTCCAAACTCGACGATACGTCCTGGATCGAACCGGG
This sequence comes from Spirosoma agri, assembly GCF_010747415.1. Taxonomy (NCBI): domain Bacteria; kingdom Pseudomonadati; phylum Bacteroidota; class Cytophagia; order Cytophagales; family Cytophagaceae; genus Spirosoma; species Spirosoma agri. Next base: position 96,125 of record NZ_JAAGNZ010000003.1, read on the forward strand.
CAAGGCCACCTGGTCCTGGTGGTCCCATCCCGAGGATCAATCCCCGCAAACTTATAACGCCTTCACGGATTTGGCCGCTTCACTGGGTTTCGGCTATACCCTGTTTGATGCGGGCTGGGAGAAAGCCGACAAAGCGGGGGGGATCATTGCCAAGGCTACCGCGAAAGGGATCAAACCTATGGTGTGGGCCTATTCGGCCGCCTACTTCGACGCTGACCAGCGTCGAAAGCGCTTTAAGGAATTGGCAGCCATGGGCGTCAAAGGGGTTAAAATCGATTTCTGGTGCTCCGACCGGCAGGAAGTAATGGCCTGCTTCCAGTCCCTTTTTGCGGATGCCGCCCGGGAGCATTTACTGGTCAACCTACACGGCACGACCGTTCCCCGGGGCTGGCATCGCACCTGGCCCAACTTCATGACCGCCGAAGCGGTTCTGGGCACGGAACATTATTTTTATGAAGCCCGCTATCCGGCGTTAGCCGCCCAGCAGAACACCATTCTGCCCTTCACCCGCAATGTAGCCGGTCCGACCGACTACACGCCCTTTGCGCTCACCATCCGCAAGTACCCCCGGTTGAACACGGCGGTTCACGAGCTGGCGACGGCCATGATCTACACCTCGGGCGTGATTAACTTTGCGGATTCCAAAGAGGTGTTTGACTCCCTGCCAGTGCCGGTTCGGCAGTTACTCAAAGAGATGCCTGCGAGCTGGGACAAAACGGAAAGTATCGTGGCCCAGCCGGGCGAGCAGCTCATCCTCGCGCGTCGGCAGGGGGGTCTTTCCTACCTGGTGGGGATCAATGGTACGGATCAAGCCGTACCGGTCAGGCTCAATCTGGCTCCGTACGCGAAGGGTTTTTCTCAATTCAGGGTCATTACGGAAGGCGACGATCCGTTGATGCGCTTCAAAACGGAGACCTATCCCATTCGTTCCAGCTGGCAGCACACGTTTGCGCCCAGGGGGGGCTTCATTATCCAGTTTATCAAGGAGTAAGCCGGGTTGAGCTGGACCCTTGCCCCGCACGCTATGCGTAGCGTGCAGTAGGAACAACGAATGATTCGATTCACCAACCTCAGCGATTGGTAGGCGACTAAGAGGTGCGGATAACAATCTAAAACAGCAGCCATTTTCTACATACGGGTAATTCTGCGAAAAGGAGGATACTACACCGTCCGCGGCTGCGGTCATGTGAGAGAAAAATCAGGCTGCTCCGGCTGCCCGGTCACAAACGCAGCTAAAATGTGGGATTTTGATGTTGATTTGTGAGATGAGAATTTGACCGGGTCGCCGGGCGGACTGAAGCTCATACAAAATGATGTTGCCGTGACAATTACTGTACCCATCGCTTCAATGGGCGTTAAAAAAGAAGGAATCTGTCAATAATGCTAAACCAAAACAGCCCAGACGTTTGCATTCTGATGATCTAACTTAAGGCCGGAGCACTTTCACGTGTTGCCGCTGCTGACCTGACCGTACATCCAGTAAGAGCATACCTCGTGATTGGCCCACAGGCAGGCTCACCCGTTCCACCGATCCAGCTTGCTCCACTCGCTGCTGCTGCACCACTTTGCCCTGCAGATCGATCAGTGTCAGCTCGACGCTCTGTCCCATTAGGCCTTTAATCTCTACCTCTACCGTTTCAGCTTCCACCGGGTTACCCAGTACCTTCACGTGCAATCCAGTGTCCCCCTCCACTGTTCCCAGCCGGGCTCCGCTTAGACACTGGGCCAGCCATTTATACTGGTAAGTAGCCTGCCGGGAACCCTGCTGAGCGGATAAGGTCACTACCGGATTGTCTACATACAGCCGCAGGCTGTAAGGGGCCGGCTCGATGGTCGGCAGGGTTTCATTGACTACCCGGAAGGTGATGGGCTCAGTCGTCTGCCCAGTATACAGGGGAATAAAGCGCACCAGCCGTTCCTGAGCACTTAACTGCTGACAAATCAGCGTGTTGACCCCCACAATATTCAACCCCGCAGCTGGGGAGGTAGCACAGGCTGCCAGCCAGTTGTAGACAAACTGCGTGGTGGCACTGCCCTGCTGGGCCTTCAACACTATGGTAGGGTTGTCAGTGTAGAGGTTCAGCCGATGAGAACCCGCTTCGGCAGTAGGCACCAGTTCATTGACTACCCAGAAGGTGATCGGCTGGCTGGTTTGTCCGCTGTAGGTGGGGGTCAAGTCAAGCTGATACTGATTAGCCGTCAAACTCAGGCAGCTGACGTCGGTGACCCCGGTGAGGGTAAAGTTGGAGGCAGTGGCCGGGTCGACGGTGATGGCGAACGTAGTGGATGCCGAGAGTCCGCCTAGATCGGTAGCCGTGACAGTGACACTGATGATGCCGGGAGAGGTGGGGGTACCACTCAGGAGTCGGGTGGCGGGCTCAAAGCTCAGCCCATTGGTAGGTAATAGTGTAGCAGCGTAGATGAGGCTGTTGGGGGTTTGGGCATCGGCAAAGGCGGGGATGGTCAGCGAGAAAACTGTACCAATGGTGGCCGTCTGATTAACTAGGGATGTGGCTATTGGTGGCGTGTTGTCAGCAGCACAGCTCCCCATTCCGCTCGTACAGAAATACTGAAAATAAGCAGGCAGACCTGGGTTTTCAGTAATGTTAATCCGGCGCCCACACCAGGCCGTTAAGCTGGTTGGCAAGCAACCACTCAGGTTAGCGGCAGATAGATTCACATAGTTGAGCTTGGGCAGGGCAGCTAGGCTTGCCGGGATCGAGCCACCCAGGGGATTGCCCGACAAATCGAGGGCCGTTAGATTCGATAACTCACTCAGCCAGGCTGGTATACCCCCACTAAGTTGGTTATAGTCCAGAAACAGAATACCTAAACTGGACAGTTTTCGTAAATTGCTGGGGATGACTCCCGTCAGTCGGTTACCGCCCAGATACAGCTCTTGAAGTTTGGTCAAGTTTCCCAACTCGGCAGGAATGGTGCCGGTCAAACTGTTCACCGGCATATATAATATTGTTAGGTCAGTCAATTTGCCTAAACCGGGTGGTATCTCACCACTCAGCCCATTGCCACTAACGTTTAATTCTTTCAAGCTGCTGAGTGCACTCAAACTGGCGGGAAGCGTACCGATCAGGTTGTTATCAGGAAGATTAAGGATGGTTACCCGCCCCTGCTCATTGCAGCCCACCCCATACCATTGACAGGGATCACAGCCTACCAGCCAATTGGTCCGGTTCACCCAGCTATAGCCTTTGGTGGCGTTAAACAAATCGACTAAAGTCGAGTAATCGGGCGTACGGCTGCAAGCGGAGATGCTAAAGCTGGTGGATGCCGAGAGTCCGCCTGGATCGGTAGCCGTGATAGTGACACTGGTGATGCCGGGAGAGGTGGGGGTACCACTCAGGAGTCGGGTGGCGGGCTCAAAGCTCAGCCCATTGGCGGGTTGAAGCGTAGCCGTATATGTGAGGCCATTGGGCGTTTCCCGATCCTTAAAAGCATTCACCACGTAGGAAAAAGGTGCCCTTACGGTGGCGACTTGTATTTCGTTAGTGGTTACCTGAGGGGCTGTATTGGATAAACCACTACAATTGATCAATTCACTGACTTTAGGTGATGATCCGCTAACAACCAGATCCGGTTTATTATCCGCATTCAAATCCCGGACCGCCAACCCGCTCATTTGTGTCACGGTTGCCGGGATAATTATAGGCGTTTTGAAACTACCGGTCCCATTCCCCACCAGGAGCGATACTGCATTGGCCGTATACAGACTAACTGCTAAATCGAGCTTGCCGTCAAGGTTGAAATCACTGGTTACAATGGAGGTTGGCGTAGAGCCGGCAAAATAGGTAGTGCTTGTTCCAAAGCCCCCCGTCTTGTCTCCCAGCCTGATTGATACATATACAGAATTGTAAAAAACGAGTGCCAGATCCATCTGGCCATCGGCATTGTAGTCACCAACAGCCACTGAACGCACTCGAGCCACTGGGTCATACACGTTGAGTAAGGTTGGCAAGCCAAAGCCACCTGTGCCATCACCTGGTAACAACACCACGTTCCCATTGTTATCGGCTAGCACTAAATCCGGCTTACCATCCTGATTGTAATCCGTTGCGGTGAGCGAATTAAAGGCAAACCGAGGCCAGATTCCATCCAATAATCCATTCTCAATGATAATCTTATCACTGAACCCCCCCTTTCCATCGCCCAGATATTCAATTACCAAGCTGAAGAGATAATTAGTGCCCGCAATGTCCAGATTACCATCCCGGTTAAAATCAGCAATGACCACAGCCTGCATGTAATCTAACCCTTCTAAAGAGATTCGGGGCGAAAAGTTACCGGATTCAGTAGAGAAATAGACATTGAAGGAAAAAAAATCAGTATTGACCAAATCCAGTTTTCCATCGCCATTAAAGTCGCCCCTGTCAGTGGAGAGCCCATTGCCCGTCGTAATGGGTATACTGACCGGCGGATTAAAACACTGGCCCCAGACCGGTGAGGTACACCTTAGAAGCACCATTGCAAACACTAGGCACCTGCCCATTAAGGATGTGAAGAGATGTTTCATTGTAGGGAGCACTAAATTGGATCAATTAGCTTATCTCAATATACACAAATATGCAATTTTACTAAACCTATAATTTATTTTAATAATACACTGGTAACTTTTTCATTATATATAAGCCAATCCAATAAGTAGTAGACTGACGATGGTCAACCGGTCAGCGTGTGATGCTGGAGAGAGTAGGACTACCAGTAGCAGTGCTGGTTTCGAGGACGGTTAATGTATTTAATCACGAAGCCCAACCTTGAGGTCGGGCTTCGTGATTTTTCAGGAAAGGCTGTCAACGAGTGCTCGTCTCTTAAAACGCTCCTACTTGAGACGTAAGCTGTTTCGATGACATAAGCGCATATCGTTAATTAAAAGTCATAGTGTGGAGTCTTATAACTGCTGAAGCCAGAATCAGTCTTTCCCCCTCTTCTCTGATAAATATAGTTGTCAAGTTGAACGGCTTGACAAGATGACATGTTTCACTTATGTTTGTGACATAGTTCTCCTTTTGCATGGCTACTTCAACTCATCAACCTATCATCTTGACCCGATCCTCACCGTTTGGAGTAGTTAACTCATCTCGGCAGGGCATGTTGCGTGCGCAAGTCGATGAGGTAGCGGCCCTAGTTGGCCTAACCGATCGGGAAATGGCTTATGCCCTCAATATGACTCCACGTAATCTACATCGGCTCAAGGATGAGCAGCGTATTAGTGTAGATGCCTCTGAGCGGCTCCTGTTGCTCAAGAACCTGCTGATGCATGCCTTGGATACTTTCGAAGGACGAAAAAACACCGTCTTACATTGGCTACGAACCCCCATCCGGGAACTGGCCGAGCAGTCTCCGCTTCAATTATTGGATACGGTGACGGGCTTCGGGCTGGCCGATGATGTTTTGGGACGGCTGGATTACGGCTTACCCGCCTAGCTTTTCTGATGAGTCTACTGTACCGCATTATTCGGGATAAGTATCGGCACACACCCCTGTCTATAGAAGGAAGCCGCTTGTTTGGGGGACGCTGGAACCCGAAAGGGGTTGGTGTACTATATGTAACCTCAACCCCAGAGCTAGGCTTAGTCGAAACGCTGGCTCATGCTCCCTCGGTTCGCTATGAAGATTTACCTATTTATTGGGTGTTTTCGCTGGAGGTCCCCGATGATATCCGCTACGTTAGCCGGAATGAGCTACCTGCATACTGGCAGGATCAAACCTACGAGCGCACTCAGGGGTGGCTCAAGGACTGGTTAGCCGCCCCGGATCAGCTTGGGATAGCCATCCCCTCAGTGCTGGTTCCCTTATCGTACAACGTGCTGTTACATCCAGCTCATCCGTCATTCAGTCAAATAAAAGTAATCAGTCAAGAGACCCAGCCTGTGGACCGTCGCCTTTGGCGTTCTTAGTCGGTTAGGTAACCCGTATACGTTGTAGCGAACTGTTGGCAATAAATAAGTCCACATCTGTAGCAACTCTGTGATAGTTTTCCAAACAGACGCAACCGACTGACTACTTATTGTATTTGCTCAAATAACTATAGCTAAAACCATGGCTTATCAATGAGCCCTACTGATTCTCTTGTATAGCCCATGGTTGTCGTTACTGGTTCAGACTTACTCTCTTTTACGTATTGAGATACTAGTATGTTATTCGGCTACGCCCGCGTTTCTACCGCACGGCAGCGGCCGACCGTCGGCGGCCCGGTCAAGATCAAAACCTGAACTTGCAACTAGATAACCTAAAAAAAGCAGGTCGTCAAAAGATCTTTCAGGAAAAGGTGTCTTCGGCTAAGGTGCGACCACAACTTCAGAAGATGCTGGAGGTTCTGCGAGAAGGAGACACGATCATTGTTTGGAAGCTAGATCGGTTAGGCAGGTCTCTGAAAGAGCTTTTCACGTTGATCAATGACTTTCAAGCCTGGGAACCGGATCGCCGGATCGATTGGGTTCCGCAGTCTGAATGATGCCGCGCCACGGTGGCGATCGATACCACCACTGCTTAAGGTCGCTTGGTGTTTAATCTATTTGCATCATTAGCTGAATTTGAAAGAGATTTAATTCGGGAACGGACCAAGGCCGGTTTAGCTGCAGCGCGAGCCAGAGGCCGCATCGGCGGGCGACCAAAAGGACTCACGCCCGAAGCTCAAGCGAAAGCACGGGCCGTGAAGTCTATATATGTTCTTAAAACCCATACGATTTTAGAAATTGGTCGGTTACTTCAATTAAGTCGAGCAACGGTTTACCGCTACTTAGCTTGGCAAGAAGTAAAATAACGGTTGCTTCAAGAAATGGGCGTTTGAAGAGATGCTTTCCTAACAGATATTCTGGGCCAAATATTGGCATAACTAAACAAAGAAGCGGCTGGCCTCTGTCGACAAATTTTCGACCGCTTCAGCGACCGTTCCCGGCTGCGGCCCGGCCGGGGAGAGTCACCATGGGCGATACGATGCAGCGCGACCGTTTGTATCCGAAAAATTAATTGGGTATCTCCGGAGAAGTAATGTAGGACCTTGAGATTAATAATTATTTCCGACCCTAAGTAAGCGATCCATTACGTAATCTATTTATTTTAGCTTGGCTAATAACGTTATACTATTAGCGACCATACCCGTACTGCGGACGTAGTGCCCATAGCGCAGTTCGATGCTCTGCCAGGGCCCAATGCCCAGTAATCCACCGGGTGGTGCCAGCCGAAGACCCGTTCCTATAAACTGGCTATTGAACCCCGAAATGTCGTAATCGCTCGTGTAGTATTGGTCGGTCGAGCGATGCTGACCATAGGCGGCAAAATACCGGACGGCCGTCTGGTGACTAAAGCGATAGAACGGACTCACCGATACAAAGGAGGTTAGTTTAATGGGCGTTTCCAGATTGATTGTGTGCGCCTGCATCCCCCAGTCGTCAATGTAATAGCGATAAAACGCCCGAACAATAACCCGGTCGCCCATGAAGTAGTGCAACCGAAACCCAATGGGCAATTTCAGCCGATTCCCCGGCAAGCGCTCCACTGTTTCGGCCCCATCCTGAAAATATATTCGGTGGAAAGGCGTACTCAGCAATCCCTGCTGAAAAGCGGGCTCTATCGTCAGAAACGCCTGTAAGCGCTTATTGATCACCTGCGATATCGACAGGCCGACGTTATAGGAATTACGCGGCTTATAATCAACCGGATCTCGGTCGCCGTGGGCACCGGATCCGTAGCCTTCAGGCCGGAGTTCGGCGGGTAAAATCACTTTCCACGTATCGAAGAAGGCCCCCGCCTTCAGGCTTATTTCCCGGTTATTATCGGCCGACGCTTTGGCGAAATTCAGGTTAAGCCCATACGACTTGTAATCATATTCGGTCGAATAGGATACGGCAATCCCGTGTGTGGTACGTCGATCCGGGTTATGCACAGTCCAGGAAACCGACGGGTAAATATGCGTATCGCTCCGTGAAGCCGACGAAACCGTCAGGGGGTCAATCTGGTCCGATGAGGCCGATGTATAGTGGTCGATGTTCAGATCAAACGCGAGCGTATGTTCACGATTCCGACGATTGGTGGTTTTGAGAACCAGATCAATCGATTGCGCAAAATCGGTTAGATGCTCGGAACCGATGCCCCCGGTCACGGCGGAATTGTTACCATCCTGCTGGTAATAACTCGATACTATATTTATCTCCTCGACCTTGAGTTTACGGGACTCATAGGCAGGCTGGGTCACCGATTGCCCATAGCCTGCCCGCAGCAAACTGAGCAACACACCCACGGATATACAGATTTTTCTCATTCGTCAGGTTCCTTAATTACAGCCGCAGCCTCCCCCACTTTTACCGCCATTGGCTCCGGCAGCGCCTTCCCGATAGAGATAAAAATTCTGCTCAAACTTCTCCGACTTCCGGGCCGAGAGTTCCATTTCGGCATCGTTGATGCGGTTTTTCTGGTATTCTTTCACCGTTACACAACCCGAAAGGCCGAGTACGATCAGGCCCATCAGGAGAGCCCTTTGGGTGATTGGTACGTTCATGATGATCACTTAGGTTAAAAATAGTAGTCAGGCTTCGGCAGGTGCCGTAATTCGAATGTTGGTTGACGTGTAAAGCGCGTCGTTATCATCAATTATAATGCAGGCAATGTGCCGCATCTGGTTGATTAAATCCATGCCTACCCGAACACCCATGACCATGACAGGCGTCGCCAGGGCGTCGGCCAGTTCGGCGTTCGGGGCCAGGATGGTTACGCTTTTAATACCCGATACCGGATAACCCGTTTTAGGATCAATCGTGTGGGCGTATCGTTTGCCGTTAATCAGGGCGTATTTTTCGTAACTACCCGACGTTGCCACGGCCATATCACTGATGGCCAGATACGAAAATGCCTGGTGTTTTGCCTGATCGGGATCGGCGATGCCAATGGTCCAGGGTTGGCCGTTGGGTTGCGTCCCCCAGGTGGTCAGGTCGCCAGCTGCGTTGACAATCCCGCTTACTACCCCCCGCTCGCGCAGGATGCGTTTGGCCTGCTCGGCGGCATATCCCTTTCCTATTCCGCCAAACCCAATGCGCATCCCCTTTTCTTTCAGAAAAACAGTCCGTTGCTCGGCATCGAGCACTACGTTTCGGTAATTGATCAGCCGCACCAGTTGCCGGGCGGTTTTTGGATCGGGCAATTCGGTGAGCGTCGTATCAAAATTCCAGAGTCGTTTATCCATCGAACCATACGTAATGTCAAACGCGCCCTGTGTCAACGCCGATAACCGCAGTGACCGCGCAATCAGCGCAAACACTTCCTCATCAACCGGCACGGGTCTAATCCCCGCCTGGGCATTAATCTGGTTGGTCTGACTATCGTCGCTATACGTAGTGAGCAGTCGCTCGATCCGGCTGATTTCATCAATAGCGTCACTGATGCAGTCATTTGCCCAGTCGGCATTCGGGCTGACAACGCTTAGCTCGAACCGGTTGCCCATGAGCCGCTGCATCCGCTGGTGGATGCGAGGAGTCTGGTTCATTTAGTCCCTGCTGTTATTGTCTTAATATCCTCGACCATCGACGCGACTGTAAGCGATTGGGGATAGCCGTCCCAGGATTTCAGCACGCGACCGTTGGCATCGAGCAAAACCGTGAACGGAAACTTCCCCTGCTGGTTGTACTTCTCCGCTAAAGCCTCATTATGAGCCGTCTGGCTGGCATCCAGCTGATTTCTTGACTTGCGCGGAAAATCCGCCCGTACCAGCACCAGGCGATCGGTGGCGAATTGCCCAAACTCAGCTGACTCGAATACATCTTTTTTGAGTTTTATGCAGGGGCCACACCAATCTGATCCGGAAAAATTCAGCAAAATAAATTTGTGCGTCTGGGCGGCTTCGGCTTTTGCCTGATCGAAATTTAGCTCCCAGGTGGGCGCGATGGTTAACAGACTGAAGAAAAAGGAGATGAACAGCAATTTCATGATACGTCTGATTCGTTGAATATAAGTAATTTTTAACTGTAAACGACGAGCGTTTTGCCGTCGGTAGCAATCTTGTACACGGCGATTCCTCTACTACCAAAGCTGTTTTTGCCTTTGCCCGTCAGGTCATACCGGGCGCCGTGTACGGTGCAGTAAAACTCTGTCTTGTTGAAAATAATGGCCTTTTTAGGCTCATGGCTGCACGTTTGTGTTACGGCTACGTAGACGCCCGAACTCGTCTGAGCCACAACAATACCACTCTGCACCAGATAACCACCAACTGTTTTTAGCGCCGACGCTGCCGAAGACGCCAGATCAATGGTCAGTAGACGGTTTGTAATGCTGCTCAGGTCGACGCCACTCGCGGTGGTGGTCGTGGACGGTGATGTTGTGGTGCCCGATGTGGCCGTGCTGGTTGTCGGTGATGTAGTGCTGGCGACAGGCGTAGTGGTGCCCGGGATCGTTAGGGCATCAACGACAGTATCTTCTGGTCGAACGCAGGACGTTAAGGCCGCCATCAGCGCAGCTCCCGTAAAGCCCATTGATTTTAGAAACTCATAGCGAGTCATACAAGTACAGGGAGTAATAAACGATTGAGTAGTTATACATCATTACGTTGAGTAATTTCAGATCGTGGCAACTAGCAAGCTATATATAATGAGTATAGATAAGTCTTTGCCAAAGTAGCAGTCAAGAAGTTAAAGGCAGAAGGGTAGTAACTCATATCTTGCTGTAAATCACACTTGAATCTCTATTTCCTCGAAATAGTCATCACCAACATCAGGCTTGGGCGATTGTTTAGGCCGGTCGATGTAAACCCGAGTTTTGTGAAACAGACTATTTGGATTTGTCCAATCGGCTGGCCGGATCAGAAAGGGCTTAAGTACCCGATGGAGGTGCTCAAAAACAACCCAGTCGGCAAACAGGTCCTGATTGATTCGAAGTTGATACGCAGCGTTTAACTGATTCAGTTTGGCCAGCACTAACTCCTCGGGGTCTTTTGAGGAACGATGTCGTTTACGAAGAATGGACGGTCTTACACGCGCGATCGTGCGCGTGTCCAGTAACAGCCGGACATAATCTGTTACGCTGTACCAGACTGTATTTTGGTGATTGATATAGCGAATTGGCTGCATGTGATTCGGGATTTATTGGATTAAACGAGCAACGGCAAAGGCAGCTGCGGCTGCCAGTGCACCAATCACCATCACCTTAAACGCTCCACTAATGGGCGGCTGTCCAGTGACTTTGCTCTTGAAATAGCCGAAGACGAACAATCAGATCAGGATCAGTCCGCACGAATCCAGCAGGGCCTCATGCGGACTGACCAGTTCATCGGCAATGACGACCTGAAGCGACAACGGCAAACCCATTTCCGCAAATCGTAGGCGACAGATAGTCATTGACAGATATTAAAAATTTAGTGTCTTATCAAATGCTCCCCAGCACGAAATCAGGCAGGCTTTATACGCCGTCTGATAAAATGGGTTAGCTACTGTACAACTAATGCTGAATTTCCGAACTCCTTTCTACCCGATAAATTAAAGGTGTTGCTTGTAGAAGTTCATAATCTGCTCAATCATCAACGTTGGCTTATCATGAGGAATGTTGTGGGAGGTGCCTTCCACATAAAGTAAACGCCGATTTCGATGTCCCTTAACCAAGCTGCGTTGGTCCGCTTTAAATCGTTCGTTCTCCTTGGCGTCCGAGAAAGGACCCCGTTCCGCCATAATATCGAGCAAAGGAATACTAGACGGTAAGGGCACCTGCCTGACATAATCACTAGTGCGCTCCATTCGGGCCAGCAAATAGTACAAGCTCATATAGTCAGCTTCATACTCTTTCCGATTCAGCCCCTGAAAATAGGCTCTGGCGAATCGCATGTCAGCGTAGGAAGGTATTCTAGGATCGACAAGAATAATGCCTTTCACTTGTGACGGATGCCGAGCGGCATAGATTTGATTGTAAAAAGCGCCTAGTGACTGACCAACCAGCAACAGATTGGTGTTATTGTACCCCAACTGGTGCAAAGCCGACTCTAAACTTCTGATTTCCTGGAGAATTGTGTAGCCTGCCGTATCAAAACTACTTTTGCCAAAGCCCGCCCGATCATAGGTAATGACGGTTGCTTGCAGACGCTGGTGCACGACTGTAGCAATGGATTCCCACTGGGAAGCATCCTGTCCGCCCCCTGATTCAAAAAGGATAGGAGGCTTCTCACCTTTTACGAGTCTAAAATGAAGCCAATAAGGAGAAGCGTAAACGATTGTGTCAAGGAGTTGAGCATAACCGTTGACACTCCTCAGGAGGGATAGCCCGATGAAAGCGATTTGTAAGAAATACTTCATTCAGTACTGTAGGGCTTAATTAGACGCTTAAATTTATATACTTACTACCGAACAAAATTCCATCTCACAATGAATGTATTAAATAAACTGTTTATTCTCAAGTGATTGACTTTCCGCCTTGCCTCAAGAAAACGCTCCATTTTCTGAGATGACAAGGGGTTCGTTTTTTCTATTTTTATCCAGCTAAAGGCGTGTCTATAGACGAATTGAAGGAAGCAAATGGCTTTATGATAGTTGCATTATTCTCAATCAAGTTGTATGAGGTATGCGGCTGTTGCAAAAGTATTTAGACTACTTGCTTGAGCCGCTTTTTCGCCTGACAACAGATTATTTTCGGGTCTGAATTGGCAAGCCAAATCACTTAACGAAGTGGCTGACGGACTTTTTGCAACAGCCACGTATCTTATGTTGAGAAACTGTTCTAAGATCACCCATCTTATACAAGCCCTCAAAACAGACCCAACTGTACATTGGAAAGGGCAAAAGAAAGGCTGATGTTATGTTAATGACATATCTGTAGATTGACAGCATGTATGTCAGTTAAGTTAACGAGTAAAAGCTACTGTCACCGCCTTTTATAAGCAGTAAAATTAGACTCAACAACTATGAAAACGTTGCTCTACTCTAGCCTGCTTCTACTAGCCTTATCTTGTAAAAAGACTCCATCTGACATCGTCGATCCTGAGCACGACACCGTACTAACCGAATACCCAAACTGGTATACGCTCAAAGCTCCAGTGGATAAAGAAATTCAAGGGGTGTGGGGAGACTGGGATAAAACCTTACTCATAACAACAGGATATGCGGTCTTCCGGTCAACGGATAAAGGCAAGCACTGGCAGCAGGTTTATCAGCAGTCAACTGGTATGTTCGGTATCGTCCAGAATCAGGATACCCTATTCACCATGACTGGACTGACCAATCAAACGCTAAAAGACTACTATCAACAAATCTTAATTCATGCTGATAACTATAGTTTAGACGATGGCCAAACGTGGCAACGGTACACCAAACGGAATCCTTTGCTCGATGAGCCTCGATCAGGTCAACCAATCGATAAAAGACTATTGATTAATCCTGTAACGACGTCTACAGGAACTACGTACAGAATTAATCGGGTCTTCGTGGATCCAACTGCTACGACTGGTCATTTTGAAACACCTGGCGTGATTACTTCAGATGGGCGTCGAGTTGATCTCCCTCTGCTTCATCAGTTAAATAGCCTATACCTGGATAGCAAGCAACGGCTATATATGGCCGGTACCGATGCTGTTTGCGGTCGCGGTGGCAAAACGGGTGAGCCTTTCTCCTTTTGCAACAGTAAACAGGGCCGGGGCGTAGTCTACATTTCCAAGTATCCATTACCTTAGCTTAACATAATTCAGATTATACAGCAGAATTTCTCGTTTACAGTTTTACATTTCTAAACTCGTTGCACAATGAAATACTCAATGCGTACCCTGCTAATGCTGATGGGCTTGATCAGCTCAACTACTTTACTGGCTCAGGTCAAGGTTACTACCGAGGTAAGTGGTGATGCTGCTACTGGTAAGCAGCTTATTCAGGCCAAAGCGACGGGTGGATCTGGTAAGTACAGTTACGCCTGGGGTCTGACCACGCCAGGTGCCGTACCGCCAAATGATGCCTCAGAAGTCTTGCTGGTTCCGGCTCAAGAAGCGGAATACATTGTTTTTGTCCGGGACAAAGAGACGGGTGCTAGTGCTTATTCGACGGTAGTCGTGAAAACGCTGACTGGAAACGAAAAGCATCTGATTAGAATGCCGGGTGAAGATTACAAAATGAATTACCGTTATTCAGCAATCGGAGCGCTACCGGCTAAGTCCAGATAGAACGTAGTTAGAACGATCTACAGCAATGGTTATGTCGCCAAGGCTGTAGATCATTCTAAGGTTAACATAGTGCCACTTATACAACATTTTTCTAAAAAGAATGCAGTAAAGCTTTGGTACACTTTGCTTATAACTAAATACTTAGTTTAAGCTTTATCAAGATACAAAATCAAGACGAAATCACTGCTTTGCATCGGCTGCTGGTTGCTCTTTTCCGTTTGCTGCGCTCAAACGAAGCCTAGCTTTACCATTAAACCAAACAGCAAAGCGGTCTTACAGATAAGCTATCGCCACAATATAAAAGTAAGACAGCTATTTACTTATTCAAATAATGTATTGCCTTACTTAGGTGACTTTAGACGGGAAGATTCACTACCCATCGGTACCAACGACAAGTACATACATTACGAAATAGCTAGTCCTCAAAATGGCTACCTGGCCCTAGATCATCTGGGTGCAACAATCTACCTAGTGCCCAGTGATACTTTGGTTCTTACTATTGATCTTAGTCAAGATAATCCTTGGCAGAAATATCAATTTAAAGGAACCTATGCCCGTATCAATCAATACTATTTTGACCAAGCTCGTGCCTTAAAAAGTCTACCCATGCACACGCGAGCTCAGTTAGCGAACCAGATGCCAACACTGGCTATCTATCAGCAAAAAATGGATTCGTTATTGAAGGTAGAGCTAGCTTACTTTGAATCCTACCTTACCAAGCATAGCCTTCCCCTTTGGTTTGTCCAAAAAGAGAAACAACAGATCCGGTACAGTGATGCAGCTTATAGAACGAATGCGGTTACGTATCGAAGATTCATCAAAATGGATAGCGCCAACGCAGTACCTAAAAACTACTATCATTTTGTTTCACCCAGTTTACTTAATGATCCTTCGGCAGCTCATCTAGTCGATTATCAGCACTTTCTTACTGATTATTTCTTTCATCTGTACTTTCAGCAGAAACGGGTAAAAGAGGCCGCCAACTACCTGCCAATTCTAGCCTCCACTTATGTGTCAGGGTTATCCTGGGATATCTTTATGGCTCGGCTGCTGAGTGAATATTTAGCAGGACTTCCGACCAGTGGTGAACAGATGCTAGCCAAATATTATCCTAAGTTCACCGACAAACGGTGGATCAACCAGTTGAGAGACTACTATAGAGATGCTTACACGCTTAAGCCAGGAGAGCTAGCTCCTAACTTTGCGCTAGAAGATCATCTAGATTCGTTAGCTTACTTAAAAGATTTTCGTGGTCAGGTAATCTATCTTAGTTTTTGGTTCACGGGTTGCGCGCCTTGTCGGCAAGAGATGCCACTCGAAAACGAGTTGGTCAAGTATTTTGAGGGCAAACCAGTGAGAATCGTCAACATCTGTGTACGAAGCTCACAAGCTGATTGGGCGAAGGTAAGTAAGCTCTATAACTTGCAAACGGTGAATCTGTACGCGAATAAGGCTTGGGAGAGCACATTAATCAGCAAGTACAATGTGAAAGCTTATCCTCATTACGTCTTGATTGATCAGGAAGGTAAAATTGTGAAGAACAATTGTAGCCGTCCAAGTGGCAACGCAAAGGCAGAAATAGCTGCTCTTTTAAAACAGTAATTTGTTAAACAAATTAAGGAATACACAATTTGTTCTACCTGTTGGTTTTCTTCTTTTTATCGAATAACATAATCTTAGTTATACAACTCTTCTAAACAGGATGCAATAAATTGATTATCAACGATTTTGCATTTTAAATAGGGAAAGTCTTTTGAAAATCTTCTTCGTCTTTTATCACTTCGGGCATAAATTCTTTAGCCGTTGTTAGTATCTTCTCATATTGGTCTAATGTCAACTTAACCTCTGTTAAAACAGGCCATAACGTGAAATTAAGCTCTTTACTATCTATTACACTTATTTCTAAAAAAGGACTTGATTCGCCCTCTTGAAATATTTCCAAGTACGGATAAGTACAATTTATATCACCAACCTTTTCAATCCTGATATTTTTCATTTTTCAAGAAGAGTTTTATAACTAGGCTTACGTAATGTGATTAAATTAAGATGATGGTATAAGTTTGACAAGAGGTCCAGCTTAGAAAAGCACAATTTATATTGATCTTCTTTGCCAAACTGCGCAGGTTGATCCTGCTGCTTGACGTTTGATAAAAGCATAATGAATGGAATGTAATTCTGTAGCTCCGCATCCTGTTGTTTTCACTTTAACAATGAATTTGGGAGCATTTTTTAGTAGTGAATCGGGTATGTTGATGGTCCCATTGCCTACTAGTATCTTTTCTCGAGAAGCTGAAATATCGTTAGTCAGCGTAGTATCGCTCTGAGGAAAAACCGACCAAGTGAATTGACTTCTATCCGCTGAACTGGTTCGACCCGATGCTACTAAAGTTAAGCCACGGCTAGGTTCATAACAGGTGCCTGGAGCACTTATGTTATCAACAGGTTTACAAGCCATTGAGTCATCATCCTGTTTACAACTGGTCAACCAACTAATACCAACCAGTACGGGTAGTAGAACATTTCGATTAATAAGCATAAAAACAGGGTTAAGTAAGGGTTGATATCACACTTGATTCTAAATATGGCTCAACAGTTGAAAATGTTGTTATATAAGCGGCATTATATTAGCCTGTTTTGTTTTATCATCAAAGGAGCTAGCAAGTCTGGGCCAGCCTATTTATGAAAGTAGATGGGGCCTGCTTATCGTCCTGGCTGCGCTACAATAATAATATCGTTTGAAGTGGATGTTGCAGAAGCACCTGACCCAGGAATGCGAAATTCGCCACCTATCGTGCGCTCATAAAAAAAACCTGAAAATCTACCTACACTGCCGTCATAAGCAGTAACCGTGGTGTTCTTTGATAACGAAAATTGATAAACAGAGTTGGTTAGCTGAACGCTGACCTGCTTGTTAAAAATAGATTGGATGCCATTTTGCCAATAAGTGATTTTCATGGCAAGTTGATCTGAATCTCTTGCGGTAAGCTCCACGGTGAAGTTGCGAATGTCAATCTTGTTGATACCAAGTTTATAGCCAGTTGAGCCTGGCTGTAATGAAAATAAGGTGTCACCAGCGTCAATGTAGGCTGTCACAATATAGCGGCCAGCAGCCCCAGCAGCCACCCCCATAAATTTATCATCAGGTTGACAAGAAAGCAGCCCCAGAAGGGAAAAGACGATAACTAGTTTTTTGATCAAGTGAGGTATAGATTATCGATTAGCCAGTTATATAATAATTCTTATGTTAATGAAATATTCTAATGATACCTCTCAAGGCTGATCAAGACCATCTATTAGTTTCGTTCAAAAGTATATGCAGGACCATCAGTAGGTGTTGAGTCCAGTATTAATTGCTTGCTACTCACCTTAAAGTACCCTTCTTCTGGCCAGTCGAAGGAGAAACTACCACTTCGCTGAGTGATTTTATAGCGAAGTATGCCTGAGCCTGTTTCCTCTAACACGTACTGATGGCGGGACACTTCCGTATCATTTTTATAAATGATAGCCTGCTGTTGATCATTTATACTCATTTCTATCTTCTCAGTAGATGAATCAGTTTTCCCTGTCCATCCTGATGTGATCGAAACCATACGCCAATGGCCTGTTGCTTTCTTGTCAGCGGTTGCTTTTTCTGTTGCAATCGAATCTTGTTTGCAACTGATCAGTGAAAGGAGTAGAACGATAGCTATGATTCTATGAATACTATCAATTAGAAAGCTTTTCATAACAGCCGAATTTATACAACTAACATGACCCCTGGTAACTCATTCGGGTTGTAGTAACTAGATTTTTTCTGTTGTATAAGTGGCATTATGTTAGTCTGAAAGCTATTCGTATAGAGTTGCAGCCGTTAGAATTTCGGCAAATACACGCCAATTAACATTTTCTGGAATCGGCTCACCCATATTGATATAGTAACCATCCATATCTTCAGTCCAACTTTTGATTCCATCTAGGTACTCATCTAAAGTGTTATTCTCCCAAGCAGATCGGTCTGATTGGAGATCTTCAAGTAGAGTACCTAAGAACTTAGTAAAGTCTTCTTTTGAAGATATACTATCGACTTGGGTTTTAAAATCTCTCATTCAAAACGGTTGTATAATTAATGTTATGATAAGCTAGCAAATACTGCTATCTATTCTATAGCATCTAAAATCTTTTTGTAAGATCTGTAATTGCTATTGACTAAGGTCAGACCGTCAAGCTCTTTTTGGGACCCTCCGGTTATGCGACGAATCAGTCCGTGACTGTCAACAAAAAAGTTTTTTGGGTAAGCATCAACGCCTAGTTCATGCAGATAGGCCCCTGCATTGGGAATGACTTGATACCTCAACGCATGGGTTCGCAACGTGCGACTCACCCGACTTGAGTCGTCGGGAGCCAAAGCCAAAAAGACATAATCAGAAGCATACTGTGCTTTGAGTCGGTTGAGTTCTACAAACTCTTCGATACAGGGTTTACAGGAGGTACTCCAAAAGTTCAAGTGAACACGTTTCCCCACCAAATCCTGGCTTCGAATTGTTTTGCCCGTCATGTCTTTGAGGGTAAACTCAGGCAAGGGCTTTTCCAAATGTTTTTCTACGAATGGGCTGCGGGCAATACGGCGTGTATCATTGGTGCCTACCTTAAGGTCAATGTGAAAGTATTTCAAGATGACAAAGCCAGCAACAGCCAGTACAGCAACTACGGTGCATAGTGTTTTCATAGAGTAAGGTTTACCTGCCTAGATTGATAAATTAGATTGAGAAGCCGTTTATCTGGATAAATCTAATGATATTCCCTTAACATACTAAAAGGCTGCCTTCTTACCTTTCCAAAGGACAATTAGACCTATTTCTAAGGCTTGTATAGGGCATGTGATCTTGGAATAGTTTCTTAACATAACGTTGCTTATACAGCCTGACTGAGAATAATGCAACTATCATAAAGACAGTTGCTTCATTCAATTCGTCTACAGACATACCTCTAGGTGGATAAAAATAGAAAAAATCAACCCCTCGTCATCTCAGAAAATGGAGCCTTATTTGAGAATTAATTAAACAACCAGGGTTTACTTTCTAAAGCAAGTAAACCCTGGTTGTTTAATTAATCGATTTTTCAAGAATGAACCTCCAAATCCAAAAGGTAAAATAGAACGCTGAGGGGTGTTTTCTATTAAAAGTTACCATCTTGTGTAGACTTCAGTGATCCAGTAATGAGCACTGCAACTCGCTTCGATTGTCAAACCCGACAATAGGATTGTCCACCGACCTACGAGCTGAATGAATTATCGTCTACTACTAGTTTGTCTCTTCTATTGCCCCTTTGCTATATACGCGCAAATGGGTAGTGTATCTGGACGGGTTATTGATGCTAAAACGGGGCAACCGCTTCCCTTCACGAATGTCGCCAACCCAGGAATCATCAATCTAATCACCCCCTGACAACGCTTACCTACCAAACGGTGTTATTCAACTACCAAATGAACCCATTGACATACATTCCTTCACATAAAGCAGCCTAACCCTTTACCTTTATGGGGCTTATCATCGAACAGGCTTTGGCTAACCATGACGTATAATTTCCTTTTAAACTGTGTTCTATAAGTCGCCAACCGGGGCGCTTTCGTCTAAATGGGCAGCAAGGCAACCACCCCAACTAAAGCGAGGGAGAATTTAGCCTTGATTAGGCCATGTTCGACTGGCTGGGGCTTGACTTCCCATCAGTGTTCACCGTGCGTAGTACCAGTCGACACTACACCACATGACCCTGCTGTGAGTCGGCACTGAATATGACAAATAAATTAGTTCGTAGTCTTATAATTAGAAACGGGTGAGCGATACACCTTACTTGAGCGAAATATGCACCTGCTTGTGACAGCCTTCCGCTGAACTTGCACCAGCATTATGCCCCTAAAATAACGCCTGCCGGAGATGAAACGGCGATCTTACAGTTGCTGCTTAAGCAGAGCGTTCAGTTGGACGGCTTGGGTATAACTGTCAATTATAATCCGTAGACTACGACCCCAATGAATCAATTCCTGTTAACCGCGCTCACCATGCTGGTGGCCACCACCGCGTTCGGGCAAAACAGCGTCAGCATTACCCAAAACGGCACAGCGGCCAACTCGGCATCCGTCACCCAGTTGGGGGAAGGCAATAGTGTCAACATTAGCCAGAGTGGCGGTGCGACGACGGATGGCCCTAAGCCCGGCAACCGGGTGAGTCTGCGGGTGTCCAAAGGTACCCAAACCACGATCAGCCAGCACAACCGTGGCGACGGACCGTTTGGCCCGAACTCGGTCGAGATTTCCCAGGAGGGTCAGGCGACGGCGACCATCACCCAATCGTCGGAAACGGGTGAGAACGCCATTCACATGCTCCCCGTCCTCTCCGACCATCGAGGAAAAGCACAGCCGTCAAAAAAACGGAATCGGCAGTAACGCAGTGCTAATAACCACGTAGTTCGATGAACTAACCCAGTGAAAAATGTACTCCTTACCGAGCGATAAGATAGCATCGAAACCGTCTTATCGCTACTCACCCAACGACCCATGCCGATCAGTCACCTGACGGCAGCAGCGGAAACAACGCCGGTCTGAGACGGAGCAGCAGTGATACGGTTTCTTCTGGCTAGGGGCGTTTAGTTGAGCAGCCTGTCTTACTCGCTATCGACTCAAGTACATGAGTAACTCACCGAAGCCGCGGGCTGTCAATTCGACGACGCCCATAGGGAATCCATTGGTTCCCGAACGACGATTCGTAGGCCCGACCCACCCCGTGTGGTTCAGGCCGATTTAGCCGAATCTGCCCACCGCTGCTCACCAGGCAACGCTGGGTAACGCACCGACAACAAAGTGACAACGCTCGCTGGCCAGGAGCTGATCACCCGACGAAAATGCTCTTACGATACAGAAAGGCGCATCGAACGCCAAAAGACCTTATGGTTCAAGTCATCTTTTTAGTTTTTACTACCCCAAATCATGAAAAAAGTATTTCTTTCTCTGGCTGCTGCCTGTGCCATCACCACTGCTTTTGCTCAAAACCAAGCTACCCTCGATCAATCTGGAACTAGCCAACAGGCCACCATAAAACAAGCTGGCCAAAACCAGGCCTTAGTTACACAAAAAAACGGTTCGACTGGAACGGGTAGTAATAGCCTGACCTCTAGCCAGGCAGGATTCGGCAATTACCTGCAGTCTACGCAGTCCGGAACGACGAACTCGGCCAGTTTTACTCAGAAATTACAGGGAAGTTCGTACGCCTACTCGACGCAAACGGGAACCTCAAACAAGATCACCTCTGAGCAGGCGAGCTATAGCGGGTCGGCGGCTACGGCTACCTTCACCCAAAGCGGTACGAGCAACGAGGCAACACTCAGTCAGGCCGACAACGTTAGCGGTCAGGGGGGCACGTATGCTACATTTACACAAACCGGTGACAAAAACGTAGCCTCCATTAAGCAAGGTGATGCGACGACTGGCGACGGAAACACGGCTACCATTACGCAGAAAGGCAATTTGAATACAGCTAAGCTGGAGCAGTCAGGCATTCTGAATGTGGCTGACCTCTCTCAAGTTGGCAACAACAACGTAATCAAAGGGCTGGGTGGCGACGTGGCTATTCAGAACGGTCTGTCTAACAGCCTCACGATTAGCCAGAACAGTAATTTTAACACGGCTTCGGTTGGTCAGAGTGGCACAGGAAACATGGGTACTATCCAGCAGGGCAACTAATAATTGGTTGGCCTGGGCGGATCAAGCCTACAATGGTACTAACGAGCCGTCCTCAGCAGGGCGGCTTGTTGCTGTTCTCTTTACAAAGTAGAGTATTTCAGTAGTCAACCCTACCCTTCAATATGAGATCAAACGCTTTACAAGGCTTGATCCGACATTACGACTTGACATATAAGCCACTCGTTGAGCAAGAGCAAGAGCAGAATTCTGACTTCAAACGATTTTTGGTCGAACGAATTAATGATTTAGAAGCGGATACGAGGATAATGATCTGTAGACTACAAACTAAAGTTTAGCGTTTCAAATAACAATCGTTTCATAAAAGGCTCCATTCCTGGGATGTCTTTTTGTAATGCTATTGCAAAAAGTGAATTATCGCGTTTTGGATTATTGAGATTTTCCCTTTATAAGGGAATACAGAAAACTACCTATTATCCTATAGGTGACTAGCTTACATAGGCAGCTTCCTCACTCTAAATCGCCCACGAAAACCTCCGTATATTTTCCGGATGATACACTGTTGTGCTGGTCAGGAAAATGCCTTTGTTCACTTACAATTTGTTACGTAAAGAAGCTTCATGAATGATAAGTTGGGTATCAAATACCCTAGTCTCACCACGCAATGCTTCAGGGCTTTCAATCTGACGTAATAACAGTCGGACCGTTGTCATTGCCGTAATGGGTTGATTGATGCTGCTTAGCGTCGGTGAAAAGTAAGCCGAAACAGGTTCATTGTTGAAACTGACAACTGCTACGTCCATGGGAATGACCAGCCCTTTTTGCGGCATGGCGTACAACGCTGGGATCACTTATGGCAACGATACCATTGGGGGATGGGCAAACTCATCAGCGCTAACGTTTGCAGGATCGTGTTTTCATTGGTGTAATCGCAGTGACGAAGGGATTGATCGCCAGCCGTGACGTTATATTGGGCAGCGGCTGCTAAATACCCCTCTATTCGGTGGCTACTCAACGATAACTGGGGTGAACCCACCAGAAAGCCAACCCGCCGACAGCCTTGCTCAATTAAATGCTCATTGGTTTTAAAAACAACTGCCCGATTGCCGACCATTACTTAAGACACCGACGCAATATCGGCAGTACCGTCAACCAGTACGATCGGTAGTCCTTTTCTAACTAACCGTTCAACATGCTCAACATCGGCGGTATCCTGGGAGAGTGATAAAATAAGGCCTTCGACCTGGCTACGCAGGAGACTTTGAATACTGATGGTTTTGCGTGTGCACGACTCATTGGTCTGGGCTAACTGGATACTGTACCCCGCCTGCCTAACAGCTTCTTCCAGATTGTTGAGCATAGCCGAGAAAAAGTGATAGGTTAGGAAAGATAACACCGATCGTTTTGGTGCGGCTTTTCACCAGATTTTAGCCAACTGGTTCGGCTGGCAATCCAGTTCCTCCGCCAATCGTACAATAGCCTTACGCGTATCCGGATGAATTACCGGCATATCACGGAGCGCCCATGAAACGGTTGAAATCGACACATCCAGTTTACGGGCAATGTCCCTGGTAGTAACCGGTGTGTTTTTCATGCAGGATCGGTGAGTAGTGAATAGAATATTTTTAATAAGCAGATCGATAACTTCCGTAATTACCTGATTGCTACACCAGGCAATTTTAACTAAAAAATCTACTACTTTTCGGGCTCAATGCTTTTATGCAAACGTTTGCGGAAACGTTTGCATAAAATAATAATTCATTTAGGATGGTTTGATGCTTGATCTTGCTTGACATCTTGTACTTATGGAGTATTTTAGTAGAATATATTCAGTTTAGTAAAATAGTGAGGGTAATCTTATAGGATGATTACGTTTACCTGTACTACCATGTAAATTGTATTTTACCACGAAAAAGAATTTACATGGTGGTGAATTGAACAGTTTTTTCCTGCTCACTTGTTTAACGAGTGCTCTAAAGACATCAGCACTGTCTACTACTTTATACCAATAGCTATGACGAGTTCACAGTCAGCTCCTGCGGATGAACAACGAATGGCCCAGCTCTGGATTCGATTTAAAGCGGATGACGAGAAGGCTTTTGATCAGTTAGTACAGGCCCGGTATCGGGTGCTGTTCAACTACGCGACGCGGTTTACCAACGATCGTGATCTAATCAAAGACTGTCTTCAGGACTTGTTTTTAGAGCTTTGGAACCGGCGGGCCGTTATTGTCGAAACGCCCTACGTGACGATTTACCTAATCAAAGCATTCCGAAACAACCTATTTCGTCGGATACGTCGTGAAATGGCCCGCCCATTTGTCTCTGATGAAACGTTGGAGTGGGAAACGATTGCCACGGAGGAGTTAACGGCTGACCATAAGTGGATTGCCGATGAAAGGCTGGTATCGACCGAACAAAGTCTTCGGCAGGCCGTCGATCGGTTACCCAAACGGCAACAGGAAGTGGTATTCCTGAAATTCTACGAAGGCTTGACCAATGACGATATTGCCCAGGTGATGGCTATCGAAAAACAAACGGTCGCTAATTTCCTCTATCGAGCCATGACACAATTGCGAACCATCCTGCCTGTTCGCCTATTTTCCTGATTCGATACGCCCTGAACGAATAATTCCAACCCTCCCCAACCTATTGTGCCTAAGTTGGGGAGGGTTGGAATTATTCGTTTGCGGGTACGTACAGCAATCAAGCTTTGCTTCAAAAAATCAAAAAAAAATTTATAAAAACAGAGTATGACCGGAACGAGGTGGTCTACTTCCTTGTAAACAGGGAAATTGCCAATCGCTTCTATGCCCGACTATACCACGTATACATTCGACGACTTTGTTTTGGACGACCGGTTTCAGCAATGGGTGCT
Organism: Spirosoma agri; assembly: GCF_010747415.1. Lineage (NCBI taxonomy): Bacteria > Pseudomonadati > Bacteroidota > Cytophagia > Cytophagales > Cytophagaceae > Spirosoma > Spirosoma agri. Next base: position 120,805 of record NZ_JAAGNZ010000003.1, read on the forward strand.
GAAAAACGCGCCTGCCGATCAGGTCTTCTGGAATGAGTGGCTTCAGATAAATCCCGATAAAGTGGATCTGGTGCTGGCTGCCCGCCAGTTTGTGAGTCAGATGCAGCAGGCGCAGGAAGAGTTATCGGACGAGGAGTTAGCCAGTGAGGTCGCCCGTATCCGTGTAAACCGGCAGAAAGCACAGGATCTGAATGAATTACAACCGTTGCAACAGCACCAACCACCGGCTCATTTTATGAGTTGGGCACGGATCGCAGCGGCCATCACGCTGGTTGTTGGGCTAGGTACACTGGCTTTTTTCTATTGGCGCACGCCTACTACGCCCCTCGCCGTTTATCAACACAAGGTTGAGCAGCAAGCCGGAACCTTACAGGAAATACAGAATACGACCAATGCCAGCCAGTTGGTTCGCCTACCCGATGGAAGTAGGGTTACGCTCTACAAAGGAAGTCGGGTCAGCTTTCCGCGAACGTTCACTGCTCGCCAACGCGAGGTTTTTCTGGTTGGTGAAGCTTTCTTTGACGTAGTCCGTCGGCCTAAACAACCATTTATGGTCTATACCAGCCAACTGACTACCCAGGTTTTGGGTACCAGTTTCACCGTTCGCGCTTATCCGGATGACAAAGAAGCAAAGGTCATTGTTCGGACGGGGAAAGTGTCGGTTTTTAAGACCCCGCCCGGTGGAGAGCTCGGGGATCTGGGGGGTAGCGAACCGGCCATTATTCTCACGCCCAATCAGCAGGCTACCTTTCAGGCCAACGACCGTTTGTTAGAGCGTTCGCTGGTCGCGTTACCCGAACCAATAACCAGTCCGGCAGGAGAGCCTCAAGTGCTTGCTTTCGAACACACCCCGGTCGTATCGGTTTTTAAAAAGCTGGAAACTGCCTACGGAATTGTCATCAATTATGATGTTGACCTGCTGACCGGTTGTGAACTGACGGCGGAGTTTGGTGCAGAGTCGTTGTTCGAGAAACTCGACCTGATTTGCCGAGCTACCAATTCAACGTACGAGGTGATCGATGCCCAGATCGTTATTCACAGCAAAGGATGTCGATGAAGCGTCCCGTCCAGTAGCCTGGTTTTTTCTAACCTAAACTTGCATAATGCGTATGAACCCACCCAACCTTCGGCTACAGTCCATGTAGTCAGTTTTTCGAAACCGTAAGGCCATAAGTGCCTGAACGCGACTCCCCCCCAACTACGTACTCTGCTAGTCACCCAAGGTTATTGGGTAAGGGAATTTTTTGTGCCAAACGTAAACGAGTTTCTTTATTTATATCTATGCGAATCAATACGAAACCACGAGTGATTTTCACTAAAATCATGCGAATAGCCTGTTACCAGATCCTTCTAATGACCTGGCTCTCCAGTCTGGTCCTGGCTCTGGACGGGAAAGGCCAGGAATTGCTGAATCGGCCTATCTCCGTTACAATTGAAAATCAGCGGATTGAACAGGCTATCAAACAGATTGCCAAACAAGCCTCGGTACGGTTTATCTACAGCCCGCAGGTTATCCGTTCGGAGCGGAAGGTGAATCTGTCGGTACAGAACCAGCCGCTGTCGTCCGTCCTGAATTCGCTGCTGACTCCGCTTCAGCTTAGTTATGAAGTGGTTGGCTCACAGATCATTCTGCGAAACAACAGCACTAGCCAGACCACGACGCTATTACCGGAGAGAGCTACAGTGGCAGCGGCTGCCGATCAGACCATCTCGGGAACCGTAACCGATGAAAAGAATCAGCCCCTGCCCGGCGTTACCGTAGCGATCAAAAGTACGACGCGCGGCACAACCACCGATGCCGCCGGGAAATACTCGATCTCCATTCCAGACGACAATGCCGTATTGGTTTTCTCATTCGTCGGCTACGAACGGCAGGAGATTGTCGTCGGCAAATTGACCGCTCTGAATGTTCAATTGAAAGGTGAAGCGCGTGGACTGGACGAAGTGGTCGTTGTTGGCTACGGTACTCAGAAACGGGCCACGCTGAGCGGCTCGATTGCTACCATCGATAACAAAGTATTTCAGGACAGAGGGGTTGTCGATAACCCACTATCGGCGTTGCAGGGTCAGGTGCCGGGTGTTGTCGTAACACGCACCTCGGCCGCTCCGGGCCGGGCCAGCTGGAACTTTCAGATTCGGGGGGCGACCTCAACCAACAGCACTGAACCGCTGATTCTGATCGATGGCATGGCGGTCAGTAGTCAGGCAGCCCTGAACTCGATAAATCCGAACGATATTGAGAATATGTCGTTTCTGAAAGATGCCTCGGCCGCTATCTACGGAGCCCGAGCGGCAGGAGGTGTCGTGTTGGTAACCACCAAACGAGCCAAAGCCGGCAAAACAACCATTCAGTACGACGGCTCTGTGTCGCAGAAGGTACTGGGTTTACAGCCTCATCTGATTAACGGTCAACAGTTTGGACAGGGCCTTGTGGATGGGACAACGAATGATTTCTACGGCACACCACCGACAACGTTTCTCTGGTATAAATTTGGTCAGATGATGCTCAATCCACCGGCCTCGGGTTACATCGACTACACAAATAACGGAACGGTTTCACCCGCCAACAATCCGCTCAACCCCGGTTTTGGCGACGTGAAAGACCAGACGTTTTTCAATACCAACTGGGTCGACATTCTGTGGGGCAAGGCGACCTCGACGCAACACAGCCTAAGCATATCGGGGCGTAACGAACGGTCTGGCTACCGGGTATCGCTCGGTTATCTGAATGACGGCAGTATGCTGCAATGGGGGCAAAACTCCAATAGCCGGTACAACATCCGCCTGACCCACGACTACCAGTTTACCAACAAATTGAAGCTGGAAACGAACATTTCGCTCGAAAAAAACGACATTATTCAGCCTACGCTGATCAGCTCCGTGATGGGGCAATACCAGCAACCCGGTTTTCCCGTGTCGACCATCGATGGGAAGCCCTACGCCTGGGGAACGCAGTATAGCCCAAACTGGCAGGCCGAACTCGGGGGAGAGAACAAGGAATACAACAACCGGGTGTTTACTAACTTCCGACTTAGCTATCAGTTGAGCAAGAACCTGAGCCTGGTTGGTCAGGCCGGTTATAACTGGACGGCAACGGATGTTAAAGAACAGCAAAAAGTGATTTCCTGGTACAACTACCTGGGCACTATCCAGGCGGCTGATAACCCAACCCGGCAAAACTCGGCCTACCGGCGCCGGTTGGATAAGGACGCCTATACGACACTCAATGCCTATCTGAACTACGCCAAAACGTTTGGACAAGATCATGATCTCAGCGTAACCGTCGGCACAAACTACGAGCGGGATGAGTACAACTGGTATCAGGCCCGTACCAGCTACGTAGCTAATGATAACGTGCCTTCGCTGAACCTGGGCATTGGCGATGCGACGACTAAAAGCGTTGATGAGCGGCAGAATCACTACGCCATCGGCTCTTATTTCGGGCGCTTCAACTACGCCTACCAACAAAAATACCTGCTTGAAGTGAATACCCGTTACGATGGTTCGTCGAAGTTCGATGCGGCAAACCGCTGGAAGTTCTTCTACGGGGTATCGGGCGGCTGGCGTATTTCACAGGAGACTTTCATGAAAAATCTGACGTTCCTGAACGACCTGAAACTTCGGGCCTCCTATGGAACGGTTGGTAACCAAAGTAATATTGGTCTGTATGATTACGTTCAACTACTCAATGTAGCGGCAACCGGGGGCGCAACCAGCGCGGGTTTCCCCATCATCGGTGCAAGCCCGGTGGTAACCGTAGCCCCAACGACCAGCTTGGTCAGTTTGAACCGTACCTGGGAACGGGTTGAGACGACAAATTTTGGCTTAGACTTTTCGTTCCTGAATCGTCGTTTGTCGGGTAGCATCGATTATTTTGTGAAACATAACCGGAACATGCTGCTGGGCCAAACCTTTCCGGCAACGTTGGGAGCAACAGCACCCTTTGCCAATATCGGTCACCTGAAAACCTGGGGATGGGAAGCGGCCTTGAACTGGAATGACCGGATCGGGCAGTTCGGTTACCGGATTGGCGGTAGCCTGACCGATAACCAGAATATACTGTTAAGTTATGGCGGGGCTAATGTCATCAACCAGGGCTTCAATGGGGCCGTGGAAGGGTACGCGCTGGGTTCTTACTTCGGGCTTGAATACGCGGGCCGTATCCAGACCCAGGAACAACTAGCGGCCGCCCGGGCACTCGCTGCCGGTAACAACATCAGTATGCCGATCACGACATCGACCCTACCTGGCGTCCGGATTGGCGATAATATGTTTACGGATCTTAATGGCGATGGCAAGCTGACCGTACCGGGCGATCTGAAATACCTGGGCCGGGACGATCCGCGCTACAGCTTTGCGCTGAACCTAGGCGCCGACTGGAAAGGGTTTGACTTCCAGGCTGTTTTCCAGGGCGTTGGGCAACGGACGATCTTCCGGGAAGGTAACTGGCGCGTACCGTTCGGTTCGATCTTCCAGGGGCAGACCGATTTCTGGATCGGTAAAACCTGGACGCCAACCAACACCGATGCCTACTATCCTATTCTGTCAACAGGTCAGAATGCTACGTCATACAATACGTACAACTACCAGATTTCGGACTGGTCGGTGGAAAACGGGGCCTATGTACGGCTGAAAAATCTGGTCGTTGGCTATACGCTGCCGGTCAAGATTACGCAGCGCATCAAAGTCGACCGCCTACGAATCTATTACTCGGGAAATGACCTTTGGGAAATCTCGCACATTCGCGACGGCTGGGACCCTGAAGCAACCCGCAGCGTGGGACGGGCCAACAGTGAAAACACGTTTACCCGTTATCCCTTCTTCCGGTTGCACACCGTAGGCGTAAACCTTACTTTCTAATTACCTGGCCTCCGGATGGCCGATACGCTTTGGCGTTGTCGGTCCATCCCGAACCAAAAAATATAAACTATGAAACCCCTACGGAAACTATATCTTATTTTGCTGGCGGGCACGCTAACACTAACCCAGAACGGCTGCAATAAAGCCCTGGATTTAGACCCGCTCGATCAACTCTCGGACGCTGCTTACTGGCAGTCCGCCAATGACTTCTTGCTGGCAGCCAACACATTCTACACCTATGAGCGGTCATTCATCGACGTACTCTACGACGTAAATGGCTCCACGCAGAACTACCATTCTGATTTCAAAAGCGACTTTGCTTCGGGTCAAAATGCCTACAGCCGGGGGCTGAACACGGTCCCGACAACAGATGCCAATTACAACAACAACTACAGCCGGATTCGCACGATCAACTATATGCTCGGCAAAGCCAGCGCATACAGCAACCAGGCTGATATCGCCAAATATGTTGCTGAAGCCAAGTTTTTCCGGGCATACGTGTACTTTGATTTACTTCAGATTTTCGGGGGTGTACCCATCATCACGACACCGCTGGCAACCGATGCGCCCGAACTACAGGCACCCCGGAACACGCGGGATGAGGTGATCGATTTCATTGTCAAAGATTTGACTGAAGCCATTGCCGCACTACCCGCCAAGACAGCGCAGAACGTATCAGCGGAGCAGGGGCGAATCAATAAAGAGGTCGCTCAATCGTTTCTGGGTCGGGTGACGCTCTACGAAGGAACCTGGCAGAAATTTCGCAACAATACCGGCCGCGCCAATACGCTGCTCGACGCTTCCGTAGCCGCCAGCGGAGCCGTCATTACGGGGGCACAATACCAGTTGTTTGCCCCGGCAGCCCTGGGTGATTCGGCCCAGAAATATCTGTTCATCCTGGAGAACCAGAAATCGAATCCGGCCAACCTCACCAAGAGCGCTAACAACGAATACATTCTGGCTAACCGCTATGACTGGACACTCCGGCAGATTCGCCAGAACGTATCGCGGCAGGCGCAGGTAATGTCACCGACCAAGAATTTTGTTAATCTGATCTTGTGTCAGGATGGGTTACCCATCGAGAAGTCACCGCTCTTCAAAGGGTATGCAACGATGCTTTCCGAATTTCAGAACCGGGAGAACCGAATGAGATACACGTTGAAAGTGCCGGGTGGGTACTATTGGTTTGGCATCAACAATGCCCGGGTCGACTGGACCAGCGGGGCGGCTGACCGCGCCACCGCCTACGCATCACCTTTTAAAATGTACACAGGTGGACTCGGTGGCTACGGACACCAGAAATGGATTACGGAGCGGGCCGTGGCCGATAACGAAGAAGCTTATGATTATCCGGTAATTCGGTACGCTGAAGTTCTGCTTAATTATGCGGAAGCGGTGTTTGAACGGAATGGAACAATCAGCGACGCCGATCTGGACAAGTCGCTCAACCTGGTTCGCAATCGGGTGAACAAGACGATGCCGAAGCTGAGCAACGCTTTCGCACAGACCAACGGGCTGGACATGCGAACCGAAATACGCCGGGAACGTAACGTAGAACTGTTTTACGAAGGCTTCCGGGTCGACGATCTGAAACGGTGGGCCGCTGCCAGTGAGTTACAGAAACCATTGATTGGTATCAAATGGACGGGTACTGAATACCAGGCGTTGTGGCCGGCGATGGCCTCCACGCCTAAAGATGCTGATGGAAACATCATTATCGACGGTAGCCGTTCCTTTAGCGATAAGAACTATCTGTTGCCCATTCCCACCCAGCAGATTCAGCTGAATCCCCAGCTTACGCAGAACCCAGGCTGGTAATAGTAATTTCCCACCGTGCTTGATTAACTACGTCAAGGCCACCCAGATCAGTTTATTATAGCATCGGGTGGCCTTCTTTCTAAACAACCAATAATTCATTTCCTAAATCAATCATGAATCTACCTTTATTCCCCATCGGCCGGGGTAGGGGCACTATTGCCTACCGACAAATCGCCTGGCTTGTTTTGCTGCTGCTGTCCGTAGCGCAGTTCACTCAGGCACAATCATTTGTGCATCCGGGACTACTCCATAAACAAGCCGACTTCGATCGGATGAAAGCCAAAGTAGACGCTGGTGCTCAACCCTGGAAAGCGGGCTGGGACGTACTGGTCGCCAACTCAAACTCGTCGCTGACTCGCAATTTTACGAACCCCATTCCGGCTACGGTGTATCGGGGTTTTGATGGTACGAACACGGAAAACTACGCATCGTTGTTTCGGGATGCCGCAGCCGCCTATCAGACCGCGATTCGCTGGAAAGTGTCGGGCGACGATGCCTATGCTGCCAAATCGATTGCTATCCTGAATGCCTGGGCAGCAGGTACAACAGCCCTCAGCGGTACGGCTGACCGGTTTCTGCTGGCGGGTATTCAAGGGTATCAACTGGCCAATGCCGCCGAAATAATGCGTTCTTACAACGGCTGGGCAGCGGCCGACTTTACCAAGTTTCAGAACTGGATGCTGACGGTCTGGTACCCGATAAATCACGATTTTCTGGTCAACCACAATGGAGCCTGTATCAGTAACTACTGGGCCAACTGGGATTTGTGCAATATGGCATCTATGCTCAGTATCGGCGTACTCTGCGACCGCCGGGACATCTACAACGAAGCCGTCGATTACTTCAAGAACGGGGCGGGCATGGGCTCGATCAAAAATGTTGTACCGTACGTAGTTGGCGATCTGGGCCAATGGCAGGAAGCCGGTCGTGATCAGGGCCATACCGTGCTAGGCGTAACGCTGGCCGGCTCTTTTGCCGAAATGGCCTGGAATCAGGGCGACGACTTGTATGGCTATGACGACAACCGGCTCCTGAAAGGCTTCGAGTACATCGCTAAATACAACTTAGGTTACGACGTTCCCTTTACGAAATACAGCAATTGTATCGGTGTTGTGCAGACGATTGTTTCGGAAGACGGACGGGGCAACATTCGTCCGGTTTGGGAACTGGTGTACAACCACTACGTCAACCGGAAAGGACTATCGGCTCCGTACATAGCTCGCTTTGCGCAGATTGTCCGGCCCGAAGGTGGTGGCGGTAATTTTGGGCCCAACAGTGGTGGATACGATCAGTTAGGCTTTGGTACACTGACCGCGTCGCTGGAGGAGCCGGTAAAGCCGAACAGCCAGACGATCAGCTTCCCGGCTATTTCGGCAAAAGAGGTTGGATCGGCTGATTTTTCACCGGGGGCAACCGCTAGCTCAGGCCTACCTGTGGTATATTCAAGCACCAATCCAGCGGTGGCTTCGGTCAATGCAGATGGCACTATTCACGTAGCGAAACCGGGCACAACAACCATCGTCGCGCAGCAAATGGGCGACAGCCAGTACAGCCTGGCCCCAATCGTAACCCAGGTTCTGACCGTGAACCAGATCGCGGGCATTACAGACGGCACCTGGTCGAACACAGCGGGTATTCTGGCAACGGGCATTATAGCCACAGCGGGTAGTGCCGATTTGACCTGGCCGGGCCAGACGTTTGCCGTTGGTGACCACGTACGGCTGACAGGCACTGTACCCGGTGGCTTTACGGCGAATGTACTCTATACCGTCGTGGCAGCAAACGGATCGCAAATCCAGCTTTCGCTACGGCCAGGCGGCACAGCCATCGTAGCCACCACGTCGATCACAAATGGTACCGGGGCCCGTTTTCTGAAATGGTCGACAGCGACCAACTGGACGAACTCGGTTAGTCCGTCAGGTATTGGGTCCAATGCTACGTTCGGAGCTACTACGTTTGCTAATATCCCGGGCGTTCAGCTCGACGGTGTCGTTACTATCGGTACGCTGACGTATGCGGCAAACGGTACGTCGGAATTGACGTTAGCCAGCGGGCTCAACGGCGGTACCCTGAACTTCCAGACCCAATCGGGTACACCTTTACTGACGATGATTAACAGCGGTGCCCGGAAGTTGTTTATGGGCAATGCTACAAACAATTCGCGGATACCGTTGAAAATTTCCGGCACGCAGGGGCTAAAAATTACGACACCCATTTACGGAAGCAGCGGCTCGTACGCTGGTCTTCGTATACAGGCCGCCATGGATTGGAGTGGCTTGCAGGGCGGTATTAATCTGGCACAGGGTACGATCGAACTGCACACGCCGACAACCACCGTCACCACCGATGTGGATAACGTACTGCTTCCGCCAACCCGAACGACCATGGGTACAGAAGCGACAGCTTTACTCCTGTTCAACGGTGCGTCGAACGCCAGCAAGCAGACGATTGGTGCGCTGGATGGTACCTCAGATGCCTACATCGCATCGCGAACGAATGTTACGAACGGAATACCTACCCTGGTTGTAGGTGCTGACAATCAAGATGGAACGTTTGAAGGGACCATAGGATCAGGTCCAACGACTGCCGCAGTAGACAAAGGACGGGTCAATCTGGAAAAAATCGGTACCGGTACGCAGACCATCACGGGTTCGATCAAGAACGGAACGACGACAATTAGCAATGTTCCGTATTACTCGACAGTTGCTGTAAACAACGGAAAGCTGGTGCTGAATGGAGCCAACGAATACCAGGGTACGACTACCGTAAATGGTGGTGTACTGGTTGTCAATGGCTCGCTGGCCAGTCCTGTTTCGGTAACCGGCGGCACACTGGCCGGAACGGGTAGCACCAGTGGTTCGGTAACGATTGGTACAAATGGATTTATTGCTCCCGGCAACTCGGTAGGTACGTTTACGACGACATCGGCCCTAAGCCTGACCGGCGGTGCAACGTACCAACTGGAGTTAAACAGTAGCGCCAGCACGGCTGACAAACTTGTGGCCAATGGCGTGTCGCTTAACAATGCGAATCTGGTTATCACTGACCTCGGAAACGCGACCAGCCTGCCCGCCGGAACCAGCTACATCATCATCGACAACACATCGAGTAATGCCGTAATGGGGACCTTTGCTGGACTAGCCGAAGGAAGTGTCGTAACGGTTGGCTCGATTCGCTTTCAGATCACCTATCTGGGCGGAACCGGAAACGATGTTGCGCTGGTAATATCGACGCAGTCTCAGACGATCACCTTCAATGCACTGCCAACCAAGCAGGTCGGCGATGCTGACTTCAATCCGGGCGCTACGGCAAGTTCGGGCCTATCGGTGAGCTACACCAGCTCAAACACAGCCGTCGCTACGATTATCAACGGTAATGTTCACATAGTAGGGCCGGGTTCAACGACCATTACCGCATTTCAGTCGGGTGATGCCACGTTTGCGGCTGCGGCTTCGGTCAGTCAGACGTTGACCGTAACGACGCAGACGGCAAATCGTCAACCGGTCTATAACGGATTACTGACCAACCAGAGTGCCACCGTCGGTGCTCTATTCACCTACACGATGCCATCGGGAGCGTTTACGGACCCCGACAACGACCTGCTAACGTATTCGGTTACGGGACTACCAGCTGGCTTGTCTGTGAACGGCACCACCATTTCCGGGACGCCGGGTAGCGCAACGGGTTCTCCTTTCGTGATTACTATCAAAGCGACGGATCCAGGTTCACTCTCCGCGACCGGTAGTTTCACACTGACCGTTAACCCAAGTTCGACGGGTAGTTTTTCTATCGCAGGCGTTACGGGAACCAGTTGCCTGACTCTCAGTGCCAATGAGCGCCAACTGACCTTTACGCCCCAGTACAGCGGTACGAACGGTCATCCGATTACGTTCCAGATTACCAACGAAACCCTACCGACAACCAGCGTATCGGCGCAGCCTGTTACCTTGAAGCTCTACACGGATAACCCGGTCATCAATCTGAAGGCCAGTCAGTCGGGCGTCAACGCAACCTATGCGTATAGCTGGCAGTCCGTCTGTCAGCCCGGAAGCGTCACGGCGAATCAGCCACCGAGTCTGATTACGCCCATCCCAAACCTGGAAGCTACGCAGGGGACTTCGTTCAATTACCTGATTCCGGCGAATACCTTTTCCGACCCCGATGGCGATCAGCTCACGTTGACAGCTACAGGCCTACCCGCAACCTTGTCGTTGATGACAAACGTGATCAGTGGTACGCCTACGGCACAAGGGGTGTACTCAGTGACGGTAACGGCGGGCGATGGTAAAGGACTGAGCGCGTCGAGCATTTTTACGCTGGCGGTCAACCCAGCCCCGACAGGAAGTTTTGCCTTCGCGGGTGTTACGGGAGCCAATTGCCAGATTCTTAGCACCAACGAGCGGCAATTGACGTTTACTCCGCAGTACACTGGTGTCAACGGACAGGCGATTACCTTTCAGGTCGTCAACGAAACGCTACCAACGACCAGTGTAACAGCACAACCTGTCTCTCTGAAGCTGTACATAGACAATCCGGTTATCAATCTGAAAGCTACCCAGTCAGGCGTCACGGCGAATTACGCCTACAACTGGAAAACGGTCTGCTCAGGATCAAGCCGGGTAGGTGTTCATACGGACAGCCCACTTACCCTGACCGCGCTAGGCAACCCGGTTGCGGGCGATCAGGCTCGGGTTGAAATTCATGGAGCGGATGGCCAACGCGTTAAACTGACGCTGACGGACCTGAATGGCAAACCACTTTTTGAGCAGCTGATCGAATCGGTCACCTCTGGTCAGCAGCAGGTGATTCCGATGAACCATCGGGCGGGTGTCTACCTGCTCCGGGCTACCTCCGACACCGAGCGGACAACGATCAAGCTGGTGAAGCCATAGGGCAAACCGAGCCGCATCGCTGAAAAAAAGAGCGGGGAAGTCCAGGGACTTCCCCGCTCTTTTTTCACACCATAATAAAGACTCTTCTTCGGTACGGCAAAGGGTATCCGGGGCCGGGCCTTGTCTATTTCGTACTAGAGGTTCATAATGCAGTCACTCACATCAATGCGGTTCAATACATTTAACGTAATCCCAACGTCCGGCCTATTGCGGGGTATCCTGACGTTCGGTCTGGTCGGCCAATCGGTGCTGGGGCTGGCGCAGTACCCCGGTCAGGCGTCCGATAAAATGAAGGTGCCTGTTAGCGTACCCATGAAAGCGAAAAGCTTCGACCTTCAGGATGTGCGGATCACGCATGGCCTGTTTCGGGATAACGCAGAACGAGAAGGTAAGTGGCTACTGTCGCTACCCGTTGACCGGCTGATGCATAGCTTTCGGGTCAATGCGGGCATGAATACGCCTAAACCGGGTAGTCCGACCAAAATGCCCAGGCCCTTGGGCGGCTGGGAAGGGCTGGATATGGAACTGCGTGGCCACAGCATCGGGCATTTGCTGTCGGGTTTGTCGCTTCAATACGCATCGACCAATAACGAAGCGTTTCGTAAAAAAGGCGATAGTCTGGTAACAGCATTGGCCGATGTACAGCGCGTACTGAACCAGGATGGTTACCTGAGCGCGTACCCACAGCAGTACATCGACCGGAATATTGCCGGAACGGCCGTTTGGGCACCTTGGTACACGCTTCATAAACTCTTCGCCGGTTTAACCGATCAGTTCACGTACGCCTGTAACCAGCAGGCACTTGCTATTGCGACTAAAATGGCTGCGTGGGCCAGCAAAAAACTGTCGCCCTTAACACCTGAGCAACGCCAGAAAATGCTGCGGAATGAGTTTGGCGGCATGAACGACGCTTTTTTCAACCTGTATGCTCTGACGGGAAATCCTGAACACCTCAAACTGGCCCAGTTTTTCTACCACAAAGCGGCTCTGGAACCGCTGGAAAACGGTCAGGATAACCTCAACAAGGCCCACGCCAATACGTTTATTCCGAAGCTGGTTGGCGAAGCGCGGGATTATGAACTGACCGGCAACGAGAAAGCTAAAACGGCTGCTACGTTCTTCTGGAACACGGTCGTGCAGCACCACACCTACGCACACGGGGGGAACAGTGACAAGGAGCATTTTTTCGAACCCGATAAACTCTCTAAACACCTCACCGGTAACACCAGCGAAACCTGTAATACCTACAATATGCTCAAGCTGACCCGGCACCTGTTTACCTGGTCGGCCGCCGAGAAATACGCTGATTATTACGAACAGGCGTTGTACAACCACATTCTGGGCCAGCAGGACCCCGAGTCGGGCATGGTCTGCTATTTTACGCCCATGAAAGCGGGGGCGTACCGGCTCTACAGTACGCCCGATCAATCGTTCTGGTGCTGCGTCGGTTCGGGGTTCGAAAGCCAGTCTAAATACGGCGAAGCGATTTACTACCACGACGACAAAGGCATCTACGTCAATCTGTTTATTCCTTCAGAACTGAACTGGCGGGAGAAGGGCGTTACGCTCGTGCAGGAAACGGCCTATCCCGAAGAGGCAACAACTCGCTTGACCATCCAGGCCAACGCACCGACACAAATGCCGCTCTACCTGCGGTATCCGGGCTGGGCTACGGCTGGCGCTACGCTGAAAGTGAACGGGAAAGTCGTTGCCGTCAAGCAATTGCCCGGCAGCTACATCACCGTCAATCGCACCTGGAAAACTGGCGACAAGGTGGAGCTTACCTATCCGATGACGCTCCGGTTAGTTCCCACTAATGACGATCCGCGCGTGGCGGCCATCGCGTACGGCCCGATCGTGCTGGCTGGCGAAAAGGGCCATGCCAATATGAAGGGAACGGCCCCGTTTCACGACCCCGCCGACCCGTATCAGTATTATGGCTACGATTACACCATTCCCGACTCAATCGATCACACGATCCACATGGGCGGTAAGCCAGTGACAGATTGGCTGAAACCCGTTGACGGAAAGCCGTTGACGTTCCAGACCGTAGCCGGAATGGGTAATCAAGCCGTCGAATTGCGACCGTACTATAACCTGCATCGGCAGCGCTACGTCGTGTATTGGGACCTGGACTAAACGCTCGCTTAGTAGCGATCAAAAATATGCTTAACCGATCTTTGTTATATTCCTGTCTGATAAGTTTGTGGTTTATCTCGCTGGCCGGATTTTCCGCCCCCAAACCGACTATTTATCAGGCTGTTTCCCCGAACAAAAATACGCGTATAGAGATTACCGTTAACGAGCAAAAAGCCCTCACGTACCGAATGTGGCTTGCCAATGAACCGGTACTAAACTGGTCGTCGTTGGGGCTTGACCTGAATGGGGTAGCTGTCGGACAGAATACCGTGGTCAAAAAGCAGCACGCCAGCAAGCACACCGAATCGTTGGCGTGGCGGTTGGGCGAAAACGATGTCATTCACAATAATTACAATGAGTTGACGCTCGATTGTGTGTCCGGGTCGGTGACGTACCAGCTTGTGACTCGGGTATTCGATGGTAGTGTGGCGTTTCGCTATATGTTGCCGAAACAGACCGGCACCAGTGCGGGGTTGATTCGGCAGGAGCATACGACGTTTGCCCTACCCGGTGCGTTCACGATTTACCAGTACAACGAAGAAACGGTATTCACCCCGACCCCCGTTTCGGACCTGCAAAAAACCTGCGACTTCCCGGCTACACTTACCAACGGCAAGCTTTTCCTCTCAATTGGCGAAGCCGATAATACCGGTTACACCAAAGCCGTACTGGCCAAAGGTGCGACACCGACTGCGCTGGCGGTTGCTTTTCGTAAAGACTCCGTCCGAACGGCGGGTGATTTTCAAACCCCCTGGCGAACCGTTAGCGTGGCAACGTCGGCCATTGGGCTGCACGCGTTCAGTGACCTGCCGCTGCGATTTTGTCCCCCATCCACCCAGGCTGTTCCCGACTGGATCAAGCCGGGTAAGCTGATTCGCTCGTCGCTGACGACGCAGGGCGGGTTGAACTGCATCGACTTTGCGGCCAGTCATAATCTCCAGTATATCCTGTTCGATGCGGGCTGGTACGGGGCGGAGTTCCGGACCACCTCCGACCCTATGCAACCCATTCCGGCCATTGATCTGCCGAAAGTGATTGCTTATGGGAAGTCGAAAAACGTGGGCGTCATTCTGTACGTCAACCGGGTTGCATTACGAACCCGGCTGGATGAGATACTACCGCTCTACAAAAAGTGGGGCGTTGTGGGCCTGAAATTTGGCTTCGTGGACGGGCTGACGCAGGAAGGAATTAGCTGGCTACCCGGCGCAATCAAAAAAGCCTACGACTATGGTTTCATCCTGGACATTCACGATAATTATAAACCGACTGGTCTGAGCCGCACGTACCCCAACCTGCTGACGCAGGAGGGAATCCGGGGCAACGAAAACAACCCCGATGCCTTTCACAATACGGTGCTGCCCTTCACCCGCTTTCTGGCCGGTGCGGCTGATTATACGTTCTGCTATCCCAACACGAATCGGTACTTTACCGACAACCTCTATAAAAGCAAATTGCAGGTGAGTAAAGGGCAGCAACTGGCGCTGTCGGTGGTGTATTTCAGCCCCTTGCAGGCTATTTTCTGGTACGGTAACCCAACCGATTACAACGACGAAGGAGAGATCGAATTTTTCAAACGAGTACCAACGGTCTGGAACGAAAGCCATTATCTGGCGGGTGAAATTGGTCAGTTCATCAGCGTGGCACGTCGGCAGGGAAATGTATGGTACGTTGGTTCAGCAGCGGGCTTAACGGACTGGGCTGGTAACTTACCACTTTCGTTTCTGGCGCCTGACAAGCGGTATCAGGCAACGATTTACGAAGACGACGGGGCGGGTAGCATTCAGAAGCGAGTGGCCGATATGGGGGCCGATGCTTCGTTCCCGATCAGCCTGAAAGCCAAAGGCGGGCAAGCCATGATCATCGAAGAGAAGCCGTAAGACTATTGACAATGAATCATATAAAATTAGGATTAGGTCTTTTATTGTGGGTGCTATCGGTCAGACTCTACGCCCAGGAACTGGTGATTTATCCCGTACCGACGGGTATATTGTATAGTCAGCACAACGACGACTACACGGTGAGGGTACGCAAGCCGGGCGGACCGTGGCAGGACCTGTTTGAATACAACGTACAGGTCGATCTGGACAAAGTACGGGATGCCTCGATGGTGTTCTTCGACTTTTCGGGTACGGTAGAGGTAGCTGTGCGCAAAAACAATGGCTCCGTTCAGAACGCCCGAATCCGCCCGTTATCGTACCAGATCCAATCGAAACAGGAGGGCAACACGCTATATTTCACCCTCACGCAGCCCCGCAAGCTGTCGATTGAATTTAACGGCGATAAGCTTCAGAATTTGCACCTGTTCGCCAACCCGCTCGAAACCAGCAAACCCGACCCGAAAGACCCCAACGTGATGTACTTTGGTCCGGGGATTCACTCGCCGGATGACAAGCCCGGTGACGTGTTTAAAATTCCCAGCAACAAAACAGTGTACATCGACGGGGGGGCGGTTATCCGGGGTAAACTCGTTTGCGACAATGTCAAAAACGTGCGGATTATCGGTCGGGGCATTATCGATCAGCCGCAACGGGGCATTGAAATAACCCATTCTGAAAACGTACTGGTCGACGGGATCATCGTCAAAAATCCGCAGCATTACACCGTATACGGCGGGCAGTCGAAGGGCATTACGATCCGCAATCTGAAATCGTTTAGCTGCAAAGGCTGGAGCGATGGCATCGACCTGATGAGTTGTTCGGACGTGCTGGTCGACGATGTGTTTATGCGCAATTCCGATGACTGCATTGCTCTCTACGGACATCGCTGGGATTATTACGGTGGGTCGCGTAACGTAGTGGTCAAAAATTCGACGCTCTGGGCCGACGTAGCGCACCCAACGAATATTGGCCTGCACGGAGACACCCGGTCCGTGGGCGATACGCTGGAAAATATTACGTTCAGCAACATAGATATTCTGGAACATGATGAGGACGACCCCGATTATCAGGGTTGTCTGGCCATTAGCTGCGGAGACCTGAATCTGATTCGTAACGTAACCTACGAGAACATTCGGATTGAGGATTTTGAGGAGGGCAAGCTGCTGAGCTTCCGCGTAATCTATAACAAAAAGTACAACACGGGCCCCGGGCGAACGGTCGAAAACATTACACTCCGAAATATAACGTATTCGGGATCAATGGCTAATTCGTCGATCATCGAAGGGCTTAGCGATCAGGGCATGGTTCGCGGAGTAACATTCGACAACGTTCGGATCAACGGCAAACTTCTTCGGACCAACCAATCCGACGACATCCGCGTCGGTGCATTTACGCAGAATATTCAGTTTAAGGTAAACTGATTTCAGCTCATCATACATTTCTGATAAATGGCAGGGTATGAGCAACTAGCCACGGTCTATTTACGGGTAGACGGTGAACCAGATTCATCGGGAAAATTTTCGTATGCATAGCCGTGCGCTCAGAATAAGTTGGTTACTAGGGATACTTTGCATGGCGTGGCCTGCCCACGCCCAAGTCTGGCAGTGGGCAACGCCGGTTCCGACCGTTGTGTCGCCCGAAACCGGCGACCATCCGCAGGCCTTTATGTGGATTCCTGACCAGTGCCGCTACGTGCGGGGCGTAGTAGTGGGTCAGCACAATATGCTCGAAGAGGGCATCTTCGAACACCCCGACTTCCGCAAAACTATGAGTCAGTTGGGGTTTGCCATCGTATGGGTCACACCCATGTTCAATCAGACGTTCGACTGGAACCCGACTGCGACCGCCAAAGGCGCGGGGGTGGAGTTTCAGGACATGATGAAACGGCTGGCCGACGTATCGGGTTATTCGGAACTGGCCATTGCGCCCGTTGTTCCGTTGGGTCATTCGGCGCTGGCGAGTTATCCGTGGAATTTTGCCGCCTGGAACCCCGGTCGTACCCTGGCCATTGTATCAGTACACGGCGATGCCCCGCAAACGAACCTCACCGGCAGCGGTCGCCCGAATCCCGACTGGACCGGACGAACCATCGACGGTGTACCGGGCCTAATGGTGATGGGTGAATACGAATGGTGGGAAGACCGGCTGAAACCCGCCTTTGATTACGTGGCTAACCATCCCAAAACACCGTTCAGTCTACTAGCGGATGCTGGTCGGGGTCATTTCGATTATTCCGACGCGATGGTTCGCTACCTGGCGTTATACATTCAAAAAGCCGCTCAGTACCGCCTGCCTAAACAAACGAATCAGGCCGATACGGTGATCCTGACGCCCATCGATCCGCAAAAGGGCTGGCTAATGGACCGCTGGCGCAAGGATAGTCTGCCCACGGCGGCACCGGCTCCGTACCAAAGCTACAAAGGCGATAAGCGGGTAGCCAGCTGGTGTTTCGATGGGGAAATGGCCCGGGCGACTGAAGCTATTTACCGACAGGCGCGGGCCAAAAAGCCGCAGTACCTGGGTTTCCGGCAGAACGGGCAGTTCCTCAAACCAACGAAAGGGCACGCCAACTACCAACTGCCGTTTTTGCCCGACGCTGATGGGATTACGTTTCATCTGAGTAGTGTCTTTACCGATACCTCCCGCGTTCGGGCTAGGGCCGCACACGCCCGCACGCCCATCCGCATCGACCGCATCTGTGGCCCCGTCCGCAAACTCAACGATACGACCTTTCAGCTGAGCTTTTACCGCATGGGGTTCAACAACCCCAAACGCTCGAACGACATCTGGCTGCTAGCGTCCAATGACGGTGATGCCAATTACAAGAGCATTGTGCAACAAGCCGATCTGCGGTTTCCGATAACGAACAAAGACGGGAAGCCACAGACCATTACGTTTCCGGCTATACCCGACCAGCAACCAGCCACGAAGTCGCTGCGGCTTGGGGCGGTGTCAAGCGCGGGCTTGCCGGTTCACTATTACGTCAAGGCGGGGCCGGCCATCGTGGAAGGCAACCGGCTGGTGCTTACGCCCATTCCTCCGCGCAGCCGCCAACCCGTGGCGGTCACGGTGGTAGCCTGGCAGTATGGTACCAGCGTGGGCGACAAAGTCCAATCGGCCACGCCCGTCGAGCAAACCTTTCTGATTCAATCGCGCAAATGAGCAAACAGATAGTCAATCCGTTAACGTCTTTCTTGCCGGCCTTACTTTTTACAGCTGGCGTTATTTGTTCAGTCAATCCCTGTGCTGCTCAGACATTACCCACAGGCAACGTAACGACGGTCTGTAATCCGATGAATCTGGATTACCGCTTCACGCTCGACGGTCCATCCCGGCGGGAAGCTGCCGACCCCACCGCCATCACGTTCAAAAGCGAGTATTACCTGTTTGCTTCCCGGTCGGGGGGCTATTGGCACTCGACGGACCTCAACCATTGGGAGTTGATCAAAACTGATGACCTGCCGCTGGAAGATTACGCGCCAACGGCGGTCACCGTCGGCGACACGGTTTACTTCATGGCCTCTACCACGAAGCCGGGCGGAAAAATTTATAAAAGTGCCGACCCTAAAAGCGGCAAATGGACCGTAGCCAATTCGGATTTTCCGTTTGCCCTGACCGACCCGGACTTGTTTCTGGACGATGATGGCCGGTTGTATCTCTATTACGGCTGTTCCAATGTGCAGCCGATCTACGTAGTCGAGCTGGATCGGAAAACGCTCATGCCGATGGGTAAATCGACGGGCTTGTTTGCAGGGAATCCGAAAACGTACGGCTGGGAACGCTTCGGCGACTACAACGAACGCCCCGAAAAGCCCTGGCTGGAAGGGGCCTGGATGACCAAATACAAGGGTACGTATTACCTGCAATACGCCAGCCCCGGAACGGAGTTTAAGAGTTATTCAGATGGGCTGTATACATCGAACAAACCGACGGGGCCGTTCAAACTCGCGGCCAATAACCCCTTCTCGGCCCGGCCCGAAGGCTTCATCGCGGGCGCGGGTCACAGCAGCACGTTTCAGGATCGATACGGCAATTTCTGGCGGATCTCGACTATGTCCATCTCGGTAAAACACCGCTGGGAACGGCGATTGGGGCTTTTTCCCGCTTTTTTCGGCTCGGCTGGCAGCTCGTATACCAATACCCAGTTCGGTGATTTCCCGTTTATTATTCCTAAAAAGCAAATCACCTCCCCCAGCGAACTCTTCCCCGGCTGGATGCTGCTGTCGTACGATAAACCCGTGCAGGTGTCTTCGGCGCTGCCCAACCACCCCGCCCGGCAGGGAGTCGACGAAGATATTCGGACGTACTGGAGTGCGGCTACCGGCGGACCGAATGAGTGGATGCAGATCGACTTGCAGCAGCCGTGTCAGATCAATGCCGTGCAGCTCAATTTTGCCGAAGAAGGGGCCACCTTGCTGGGGCGGACTGCCGACATTGCTTACCGCTACAAGCTTGCCTATTCGGATGATAACCGTACCTGGAAAGTGCTGGCTGATAAATCAACCAATCAGCAGGACGCCCCCCATGACTACCTGACGTTTGCCAAGCCGGTTCAAGCTCGTTACCTGCGCGTGACGAATGGGCATACACCGAGTGGTCAGTTTGCCCTTTCCGACTTCCGGGTATTTGGTAAAAGTTCGGAGAAACTACCCGCGCCGGTGAGCGAGCTGTCGGTAATACGCGACAAAACGGATCCCTGCATCGTTACGTTGAATTGGCCCGAAAGCATGGGAAGCACTGGCTACAACGTTCGGTACGGTACGGCCCCCCATCAATTGCAGCATACTTACCAGGTTTTCGGGAAGAACACGCTGGTGATTCGTAGCCTAAACAAGGATGAAAGCTACTATTTCACCATCGACAGTTTCAATGGTCGGGGCGTAACACCGGGCCCCAAACCACAACCCATTCCCTGATAATCAGATAAGTCAATCACCCATTTACGTTATGTTTTCTCTGCATCGCCCCGGCCACCTGTTGCTGTATCTGACCATCGGGCTAGCCACGTTCCTCTCGTCGGGTTGGATACGTCTCCCGGCCGTCGAAACCAACTCCGCATCCAGCCATCCGATCACAACCGGCGGGCATAAGAAACGCAAACCAGTCAACGCCGTTCCGTCGGAGAAAGACGTGGCCGCTTATCTGCTAGTGTATTTCAAGGACGAAGATCACAGCCTGCACATGGCGCTGAGTAACGACGGCTATTCGTTTACCGACATTAACCAGGGGAAGCCGGTGCTGGCGGGCGACACGCTGGCCGAGCAGAAAGGTATTCGCGATCCGCACATTATGCGGGGTAACGACGGGTTTTTCTACATGGCCATGACCGACCTACACATTTACGCCAAAGAAGCCGGGTTTCGGTCGACGCAATGGGAGCGGGATGGCAAGGAATACGGCTGGGGCAACAACCGGGGTATCGTGTTGATGAAATCGAAAGACCTTGTCAACTGGTCGCACACGGTTCTGCGCGTGGATAAAGCCTTTCCAGAGTGGGACAAAATTGGCTGTGCCTGGGCACCCGAACTGATCTACGACCCGACCAACGGGAAAATGATGATGTATTTTACCCTCCGTTTTGGTAATGGCCTGAGTCAGTTGTATTACGCGTACCTCAATTCGGCGTTTACGGCGCTGGCCACGGAGCCAAAGCTATTGTTTCAGTACCCGAAGTATAACAAATCGTACATCGACGGCGACATTACGAAAGTGGGCGACAAATACCACCTGTTCTATGTTTCCCACGACGGCAAAGCGGGTATCAAACAGGCCGTTTCCGACAAACTGACCACTGGGTACGTCTACGACGAGAAGTTTTACGATCCGGAGCCGAAAGCCTGCGAAGCGCCCAACGTCTGGAAGCGCATCGGTCAGAAAAAATGGGTGCTAATGTACGATTGTTACGGCATCAGTCCGCACAATTTCGGCTTCAGCGAAACCACCGACTTTGTCCACTTTACCAACCTGGGCCACTTTAACGAAGGCGTGATGAAAACGACCAATTTTACCTCGCCCAAACACGGAGTCGTTATTCACCTGACCCGGAAAGAAGCCCAGTCACTGGCCGAACGGTACAGCCTGACCATGAATTTTTAGGCACGGCCCGCGTTGACAATACCTGTCAGGTCGATGCACAAACCCTAACTTTGGCTAAACAATATATTGATTATGCGCATGTTAGCTTTTTGGTTCCTGTCGCTCAGTGCTGTCTGTACCGCCCTTGCCGGGCAGGCCCAACCCGCTAAAGCACACCCGTACCTGTTCTACACCCCTCAGCGGACCGACCGGCTGAAAGAGCATATCAAAACGGATACGCTGCTGGCCAATCGCTGGAATGCCCTGCGGCAGCGCTGCGACAAATGGCTTTCGGAACCGCAAGGCGGCAACATGGAACAGCTGGCGTTGGCTTACACCATGACCGGCGACAAGCGCTACGCCGACCGGGCCAAAACGCTCCTGAACGAGTTGACGGGCCGGTCTTTCTGGGATGGTATGGACGACCGCACACCCCGCTGGAATGCCGGGCTGGGTACCAGTCACAACAACTGGATGGCCTCTGTTACGTTCGATGCTATTTACAATGCCCTGACCAACGGCGAGCGACGGGCCATTGCCGACCGGATTGTTAAGCTGGGTGTCGAACCGTCGATTGCCGACTGGGTATCAAAAGACAAACGCATTCAGTCGCTCGACAACATGGGCCACAACTGGTGGGCGGCCATCGTGTTCGAAGCGGGTATTGCCTCGCTGGCGGTCATGAACGAGCAGCCACAGGCCCGTCAGTGGGCCGCCGATATCATGCAGGATAGCCGCCAGTGGTTTGCTTTTGCAGGTAGTTTGCTGGAAAACAAACCGGCCAACTTCGACCCGGCGGGGGGCTTCTACGAAAGCATCAACTACGCCAACTACGGCGTGGGCGAATACCTGTTGTTCCGGGTAGCGTACACCAATGCGCTGGGCAAACTGACGATGCCCTACGATAACCTGCTGCAAAAAACCGTCGACTGGTTTATGCACTCGGCCTACCCACGAAGTGGCGATAAGCCCGTACTGTCGCTGAACTTCGGCGACAGCAACGACTTTGCCAACGGCGAACGGCCAGCCAAACTGATGCTGGCGCTGGGCCTGGGCAACGACGATTATTACTGGTACATTCGGCACACGGATCAGAACCCGTTTCGGGAAGATCTGAACGTCGGCACACCGATGGGCCTCTTGTACCAGCCCGAAAGCAAACGCGTTCCCGAAACGCCAACCTTGTCTCCTTCGGCGATTTATAGCTCGATGGGTTGGGGAACGCTGCGGTCGTCGTGGAAGCCCGATGCGACGTTGCTGGGCGTAAAAAGCGGCTACACCTGGAACCACGCCCACGCTGATGCGGGGTCGTTCGTGCTATACCATAAGGGTGAATACCTGTTGATCGACGGGGGCGATGTGGGGTACGGTAATCCCGAATACAGCAGCTATTTCGTGAAGAGTCAGGCGCATAACGTCGTGACGTTTAATGGCGAAGCGCAGGACGCCCGCGATCAGTACAATGCGGTAAAGAATCCAGGTCACCTCTATAACCTGCTCGATGGCGGATCGCTGAAATACATACTAGCCGATGCGACCGGCCCCACGTCCCGCAACTTTCTGCGGAACTACCGGAATTTCCTCTGGATCGGCAACGTGATTCTGGTCATTGACGACCTAAAAACGTACGACAGTGGTCAATTCGATTTTCTGCTGCACTACGCCGATAAAGCCATAAAGCGCGGTCCCGATCTGGAAATTACCAGCGGTAAAGCGGGGGTTCTATTCCGGCCCCTATACCCCGAAACCTTGCCGCTGGGTTACCCGCACGATTTCCCCGAAAAACTAAAATACCGCACCGAATACGGTTTACAGGACCGCACCACGAACGTCAAGATTCCGTACTACGTGTTATCGCCCCCCGAGAAAACGGACCGCACCAAGCTAATCAACGCAATTCTGTTGCTTGATGAGACAAACCAGTCGATTCAGACGGCCACGGGTTCGTCGGGCGCTTCAGGTTCTGCCGGGCGAAGCAACCTACCGACCATCGAAAAGTTTGAGGGTACCAATTACCTGGGCCTGCGCATCACCCAGAACGGGCAGGTAACGGAGGTGTACGTCAACTTGCTAGCCGACGGTCGGCTGATGCACCGCAACGCCAACCTGACCATCGGCGACTGGCAAACCGATGCATACCTGTCGGCCATTACTTTTCCCGAAGGCGCTAACCGGCAGGATCTGACTCAGTTGTCTTCCTTCTTTACCGGCAATGGTAGCTACCTCCGCAAAAACGGAAAGCCGCTCCTGAGTTCGCTGTCTAAAGTGTTTCTGCACGCGGCCCGCACAGGTTCTCAACTCAATGTGCAGCTTCAGGGACAACCTCTGATTGAAGCATCGCTGGGGTTCGAAAAAGTAACTAAACTCAATGTAAATAACAAAGCCGTTTCGCCCATCTACGATTCGGGTAAGTTGTTGCTCGTCACCACAGACGAAAAAAAGTAATTTCTCTATTATCCTTTCGCTTTCATGCGCCTACTACGTCGCCGATTCATCCAACTCAGTTTTTTACTCGCCTGGGTTCTGACCTGTCAATTTGTGGCGGCCCAGACACCCGAAACCCGTTTGCAGTCGCCCGATGGAAAGCTGGAGGTCGTTTTTGCTCAAAAAGAAATTACTCCCGGCCGGAAGCAGATGACCTACTTCGTCAACTACGACGGGAAACCCGTTATCCTGGAGTCGGGGCTGGGTGTGCAGATCGACAACCATGTGTTCGAGCACGCCATGGCCCACAAAGTAACCACGCCCCCCGGTACGCTGGGTACCAACTGGTGCGACAATCTGGTGATCAAAAACGTCATCAAAACGGCGAAAGACACAACCTGGAAACCGGTCTACGGCGAACGCAGCCTGATTCGGGATCATTACAACCAGTTGGAAGTTCAGCTTCAGAAACCCGACGCACCAGACTATTCACTGCACGTTATTTTTCGGGCGTATGATTCGGGTATCGCGTTCCGGTATTTTTTCCCTGAGCAGCCCAACGGCCTGTACTACCGCGTGATGGCCGAAAACAGCGAGTTTGCCTTGCCCGCCGACACCAAAGCCTGGTACACGGCTTGGGCGCAGGGAGCCTATCAGGCGTTACCATTAGCAGGATGGCCCGAGAATTCGGAACGCCCGCTGACCCTGTCGCTGCCCAATGGTATCTATGCCTCGCTGGCCGAAGCGCAACTGACCGATTTCGCCATGACCAAATTTAAACTCGCCCCCGGCAAGCCGAACACAGTGGTTACATCGCTGTACGAAAGCGTTGATCTAATGTCGGATGTGGGTACGCCCTGGCGGGTAGTAATGGTGGCGAACCGGTTGGGTAAGCTATTGGAAAACAACGACATCATGCTGAACCTAAACCCGCCTGCTACGGTCACCAACACCGATTGGATCAAGCCGGGTAAGATGATGCGGGAGGTGACGCTTACCACGCATGGGGCCCTGTCTTGCATCGACTTTGCGGCTGCTCACAACCTGCAATACATTCTGTTCGACTGGAAATGGTACGGCCCGGCGTTTACCTTCAATTCGGACGCCCGGCAGGTCGTGGCCCCCGTCGATATGCCGCAGGTGATTGCCTACGGAAAATCGAAAAATGTGGGCGTCATTCTGTACGTGAACTTGCAGGCGCTGTATAAGCAGATGGACGAGATTTTTCCGCTGTACAAGAAGTGGGGTGTCAAAGGGGTCAAATTCGGGTTTGTGGAAGTGGGATCGCACCGCTGGATGACCTGGCTCACCGAAGCCAAACGAAAAGCCCTGGAAAATGGCCTGATGGTCAACATCCACGACGAATACCGCCCGACGGGCACCAGCCGAACGTATCCCAACGTGATGACCCAGGAAGGTATCCGGGGCAACGAGGAATTTCCTGATGCCACTCACAATACGTTGCTGCCCTTTACGCGCTACCTGGCCGGGGCGGGTGATTATACCATTTGTTATTATGACAAGCGGCTTAAAAACACCCACGCGCACCAGCTGGCGATGAACGTTATTTCCTACAGTCCGTTGCAATCGGTGTTTTGGTACGACAAACCGGCGCAGTACGGTGGCGAACCCGAAATTGAGTTTTTCGACAAGGTACCCACCGTTTGGGACGATACGAAAGTAATTCACGATGCTATCGGGGAGTACGTCACCATCGCCCGCCGGAGCGGAGATGACTGGTTTGTCGGCACGATCACCAACAACGATGGCCGCACGTTGTCGCTGCCACTCGATTTTCTGTCCAAAGGCAAAAGCTACATCGCGCACCGCTACACCGACGACCCGACGGTTCCGACCAAAACGCAGGTCCGCGTATCGACCAAAACTGTGAAGGCTGGTCAGTCACTGGAGATGAAGCTGTTACCGCGTGGCGGTCAGGCCGTATGGCTAACCCCAGCGAAGTAAGCGTTCTATTTTTGTTATCCCGGTCGTTCCTCGGAATGACAAAAAAAGCTGGTCAAATAGCGTCATTCAATATTCAAAACCATATGTCAATTGGCCGCTTTGTGATGATTAGTGGGCTCAGCTTCTTCGGAATGGCGAGCCACGTGCTGGCTCAATCTACGCCGGGCCTGCCTGATCCGTTACGGAGTAATAATGGTGCACATATTACTACCGTTTCGGAGTGGCAACGGGAGCGCCGGCCGGAACTGATTGAGGTATTTACCAGCCAGATGTATGGTCGTTCGCCGGGAAAGCCTGCCAGTATGACGTTCCGCGTTTTTGATACGGACGCTACGGCGTTGGGCGGCAAAGCAACCCGTAAACAGGTCGCCATCTACATCAACGGTAAGCCAGACGGCCCCCGCATCGATGTGTTGCTGTACATCCCGAATCGTGTGCGCAGACCCGTTCCCGCCATCGTGGGCCTGAATTTCTGGGGGAATCACAGCATCAGTGCCGACCCCGGTATTCGCATTACCACCAGCTACCTGGAAACGGGCAAAAATAATCCGTACGTCGATCTGGGTTGTGTGACCGATAACCGGGCAACGGAAGCCTGTCGAGGCATCAACGCCCGTCAATGGCCGCTGGACAGTATCCTGAATCGTGGCTACGCGCTGGTAACGGCCTACCGGGAAGACATTGCCTCCGACGTACCGGCTACCCGCTTTTCTACGGGTGTCCACACGGTCTATCCCGACTGGCAAAACCGGCCCGATA
The DNA here is from genome assembly GCF_010747415.1 of Spirosoma agri. Taxonomy (NCBI): domain Bacteria; kingdom Pseudomonadati; phylum Bacteroidota; class Cytophagia; order Cytophagales; family Cytophagaceae; genus Spirosoma; species Spirosoma agri. The sequence continues at coordinate 147,614 of NZ_JAAGNZ010000003.1, forward strand.
ATTTTGGGACGATTGCCGCCTGGGCGTGGGGACTAAGCCGGATTATGGACTACCTGCAAATCGACCGCGCTATCGACGGGAAACGGGTGGCGGTATTTGGCTGGTCGCGGCTGGGCAAAGCGGCTCTGTGGGCGGGGGCTACCGACGAGAGGTTTGCGGCTATGCTCAGTAACGAATCGGGCTCTGGGGGTGCCAAGCTGTTCCGGCGGGGTCAGGGCGAATCCATCCGGCGGCTCTGCACCGTTTTTCCGCACTGGTACAGTACCAACTTCCGGCAGTATATGGACAGGGATACCCTACTGCCGTTCGATCAACACGAAGTCCTTGCGCTGCTGGCCCCACGACCCGTCTACATCGCCAGCGCCGAGCAGGACAAGGGAGCCGACCCGATTGGCGAGTTTGAATCGGCCAAAGCGGCCAGTGCCCTATACCAGCTATTTGGGCGAGACGGGCTACCTACGACGACGTTACCGCCCCTCAACACCTCCGTGCAGGGTACCATCGGCTATCACATGCGAACGGGTGGCCACGACGTGACAAACCTGGACTGGCACTATTTTCTGCAATTTTTGGATACGCATTTTAAAAAAAAGTGATCCGTTTTTTGCTTCGGGTGACTGGTCAAAGGAGTGTCTAAAGCCCCGATACTATTGTGCTTGATGAATACTACTGATGACACCCGAAAATGAGTTGGGCAAAAAGAGTACGATTCAGCTATGGGGGTCTATTTATAGCTAACCGAATCGTATTCCTATCATGTCGTCCTCTGGATTCAGTTTTGTCCTCGTCCTGCTTGTCGTCCTTTGCAGTTTCACGCTCACTCAGGATCGCCTACCGGTCGATCCGGCCCTGACGTATTGCGTGCAGCAGGCAACCAAAACCGCTACCTCGCTCCCCGCTACACCGCCGAATTTACCCCGTAACATTCTGAACGGCAAGAAGAACTGGAATTACATCACCTATAAAGACTGGACCAGCGGCTTCTGGCCCGGTACGCTCTGGTACATCTACGAATACACCAAAGACCCCGCCTGGAAGGCCAAAGCCGATTCCTTTACGCGGGAGCTGACACCACTCGCCTACCAGAAAGCCATCGACCACGATCTGGGCTTTCAGATGTATTGCAGTTTCGGTAACGGGCTGCGGCTGACGGGTAATCCCGATTATAAAAAGATTCTGCTGGCTGCCGCCGATACGCTGGCTACGCTGTTCAATCCGAAAGTTGGAACCATTCTGTCGTGGCCGCGCTCGGTACCGAATATGGAATGGCCCCAGCACAATACCATCATGGACAACATGATCAACCTGGAACTGTTGTTCTGGGCTTCGAAAAACGGGGGCGGCAAGCGGCTGTACGACATGGCCGTATCGCACGCGACAACGACCATGAAAAACCATTTTCGGCCCGACTACACCTCGTACCACGTAGTCGTGTATGACCGCGAAACGGGAAAGAAGATCAAGGGGGTTACGCACCAGGGTTACGCCGATAATTCGATGTGGGCGCGGGGGCAGAGCTGGGCGATTTATGGCTACACGATGACCTACCGGGAAACGAAAGACTCCCAGTTTCTGGCCTTTGCCCAAAACGTGTCGGACGTGTACCTGAAGCACCTGCCAAAAGACCTGATTCCCTACTGGGATTTCAGTGCCCCAGACATTCCGAACGCGCCCAAAGATGCGTCGGCCGCTGCCGTTACCGCGTCGGCCCTGCTGGAACTCTCGACGCTGGTTAACGACAAAGCCAAAGCGGCCACTTACCGCGCCAAAGCCGAGCAGATGCTGGAAACGCTATCGTCGGCAAACTACCAGAGCCGTCAGGTCAACGACGCCTTTTTGCTGCATAGTACGGGACATAAACCCAACAACAGCGAGGTCGATGCGTCCATCAACTACGCCGATTATTACTACATCGAAGCCCTGTTACGCCTGAAAAAGCTACAGGCAGGTAAACCGGTTCTGGCAAACTTGTAAACCCGATCAGACCGTGAATACTGGTTTAAATAACTGATTTGTAACTATTTTTTTGTCATCCCAAACCTGTGAGGAATGACAAAAAACTGATGCTGGTTTTTATTTAAGCGACATGAAAAAGCAGGCCGTTATTGCGTTTTTGATTACGCTTCTTTCGGGTTGGGCACACGCTCAGCTTGCTTATGACTTCGCGCCCCTGACCGCCCAAATTCAGCAATGGGTGGATAAAGGGTATTACCCTGGTGCGTCGATGCTGGTAATTAAGGGCGATAAGCCGGTTTACGAACAGTATTTTGGCTCTTATACCCCGCGAACGCAGGTGTACATCGCTTCGGCGGGAAAGTGGCTGGCTGCGGCTACCATTGCCGCCGTTGTCGATGAGGGCAAACTGTCCTGGGACGATAAAGTCGTCAAGTGGCTACCCGACTGGACTGACGCGAAGGGACAGGCCACCCTACGGCAGTTGCTCTCCCATACCGCCGGTTACCCGGATTATCAGCCCAACGAAAATCCGATCGATCGGTATCAGACGCTGACCGAATCCGTCGCGCACATAAAACCGCTGCCCCTCGATACGGTACCCGGCACTAAATTCCACTACGGAGGACTAGCGATGCAGGTGGCGGGCCGAATGGCTGAACTGGCCACGGGTAACGACTGGGAAACCTTATTTCAGGCAAAAATTGCCCGACCGCTGGGCATGACGGCTACCCGGTTTACGCCCGTCGATTCAGCGGGTGGACACAGCCCGATGCTGGGCGGGGGTGCCCGGAGTACACTCCACGAATACATCCGTTTTCTGGACATGATTTTCCACGGTGGGCGCTACAAAGGCAATCGTATTCTCTCGACGGCTGCGTTTACCGCTATGCAGGCCGATCAGGTCGGGAAGGCCGATAAAAGTGATGATGCCTACATCCGAACGGCGTACCAGCCGCATCCTGATCTGTACGGCTTGGGCGAGTGGCGTGCCGAAGTGGATAATCGCGGGAATCCAACGCTGCTCACCAGCCCCAGCTGGGCCGGTGCCTACCCGTGGATCGACCGAACGGCGAATCTGTACGGCTTTTTCCTGACCCACGTCGACGTGAACGGCCCCGCCCGAACGGATCACTTCAGCGCCTTTTACGCTAGTCCTGTTCTGCCCGGACTGGTGCGGCAAATCGTAAACAAATCACGCAGACATTGACATGTTCTGTCTTTATACACCGCAAGTATGGGCTATGAATCATGTCTAACTGTAGCCACAAAACACATATCATAAGTTGGTTTAGTAAACGTCTCTGATGCTATCGGAGATGTTTGTATTTCGTTGGTAATTAGATACGGAGGACGATTGGCTGACTATTTCCTGACGAAAGGCTTTACAGCGCTATTAATCCTTCATCTATGCAATCGAGTTCCATACTCGCCCTCGTACCATCGGCTTCGCTCACCGAGAAAAAGTACATTATTACGTGTATCTTCATCACATCCCTATTTATGCTTTGAGGCATTACGATGGGTGATGTGCTTAACCGGCATTTTCTGAATGTGCTGCACGTATTCAAGGCAGAGTCGGGACTGGTTCAGTTTTGATTTTTGGGGTTTACGCCATCATGGAAATTCCGGCTGGATCGTTTTACAAAACGGTGCAGCTACAAGAAAGGTGTTCTGCTTGGACTGTATGCTGTGGCGGCCTACTTGTTCGTGCCGGCGGCCAACGCCGAATCGTTCGGATTTTTTCGGCTGGTCTTCTTTATCCTCGCATACGGACTAGCCACCTCGGAAACCGTAGCATACCCCTGATTTTATGCTACTGCCCTGGTTAAACTAACTGTCGAGGGGGATACCCCTGGCAAGAGTGCGGGCCTGGTGGTTATGGGTAACGACTACGGCTATATGTCGATTAATCGGGATTGCACGGGCTACAAACTCCGTCAGGTCTTCTGTAAAGACGCGACGAACCAAAGCCCCGAGCAGTTCATGGCCGAGCAACCCTGCCGACATGTATGGCCTAACTCCGGGTTCGGGTGATCGATACCATGCGTCAGTTCAGACTGTAGCTGGAGAAATGGACGAGTGCCAAGGTCGGCCTGTTCTGCACCAGCCAGCGGGGCATCCGAACGGGCAGCTACGCCGACATCGACTGGTTTCAGATCGAACAGCCCGCCAATCGATAGCGTTATTGCCACCATCATCGAAGGTGATCCTGAATCATTTAACAACAAACCGATCATTTTCAACCATTGAGACTAGCCAGACTCTCAACGGTGTTCCGGATAAGTACTGATCGATAAATTGGCTCATTCTCCTCGGTGTTATACAGTTGGGAACCTCTTTACTTACTGGAGTATGATCATGGGGCTAACCGGGCACGATCAGCGGACGAACTGTTTCGCAAATACGCTATGCGACATGATTAAATTATTTTTTGTGCTTTTAGGTCGGCTTGCTGCCTTTATGGGAGAGATAAAATGGTAGATTGCAACGCGCAACCCATTCCCACACGCGTACGTAATCAGAATGTCGTCAAGTATAAAACGTCGTCAGTTTGTTAAAAACAGTTCTCTGGCTGGCATAAGTTTACTAGGTACAAATCTCGATTTGAGTGCACTTACTCTGGATAATCCCCGTCCATTCAAAACCCTTTTTTCGCCGGAGTTTGGTATTTTCAAGGGGTTGGCACCCCCTGATCCGATTGATGAAATCAAGTGGGGTTACGATCAGGGATTCCGGGCGTGGGAAAACACCTTCCTCAAAAATCGGCCTGTCGCCGAGCAGGAACGTATCAGCAAAACTGTGCAAAAATTGAACATGGCTTTCGGGCAGTTTGTGGGTACGCTGACGTTTACCGATGTAACTTTTGCCGGACGCGATGCCCGTCTGCGTGAGAGCGTTCTGGCCGATGTGCGGGCTTCAGTTGAGATTGCCAAACGCATGAACACCCGCATTATTCATAACGTGCTGGGGGTGTCGGACCCGAAACTACCGTGGGACTTCCAGATGGCCAATGCTATTGATCTCCTCAAACGCATTGCCGATATCTACGAACCACACGGCCTGGTTATGGTCATGGAATCGATGAATCACCGGGTTGATCATCCTACTATGTTTCTGCATACCATCCCTCAGGCTTATGCGCTGGCCAAAGCGGTTGGTCGGCCGAGCGTGAAAGTGCTGTTCGATTTTTATCACGTACAGGTTCAGGAAGGCCATTTGCTAACTACGCTGGATTACGCCTGGGACGAAATCGCCTACATCCAGATCGGTGACTCGCCTGGTCGGTTCGAACCAACAACCGGCGAAATGAACTATCCGAATATAATCAAACATCTGCACGACAAAGGGTACAAAGGATTTGTCGGGTTGGAGCACGGGCTGAGCAAACCCGGCCGAGAGGGAGCACAAGCGGCTTTAAACGCTTACCGGACTATTGATATACAATAAGCCAGAAAACGACAGAAGACTGAGGTATTGATACAGGCTTTCGGAAAAACGGATTGATTGATAGTTTTCATACGACCTGCAAGGGGCTAGACGCATAGTCAGATAAAGGAGTGTAAGCATTCGACCGAGTAATCAGCATAGCCCATCTATGTAGAAGATACGGTCCTTGTCATAGCGAACAGCCATCAGCATGGGTTCATGGCAGTCTTTGTTGTTGCTGCGCAAAAAAGCTGTTCCTGGCATTTTTATCTGGTCGAAAGGGCCACGTAGTAGGTGATCAGACAGCTCGCTCTGACTGCGCAGCCAGCGTGGGAGCATCCCTGTAGTGATCAGGTGATAGGGCTTAGCTTGCCTGGCTGATCGTAGTAGACACAGAGCTCTTCTTTTCCCGTGCGATTACCCTAGCCGGCCAACCATCTTGTTGCAAGCAGGGCACGGGGGAAACGAATTTTTCTTGTAGCGCACAACTACTAGGCGGCCCTCCTCTTCAATAAATCGCTCGAAATCAGCCTATGTTGTATTAGGCTAGGGAGCGGCATATCAGCCAAAATTACCGATCACGACATCGTAGGCCGAAAAGTTGGGCTGAAATCTCGAATTCATTCGGCCATTCGGCAGGGTTCTGGTAGGTGGTCAATGGCTTAGTCCGACGGATGAGCCTCCCCTACCCTTGACAGATATACAAAGTGTGTTTGTATCTACAGTAAACTCATCGGTCTCTTCCAGGTACCGCTTCAGCATGAACGTAATCTTAAGAACGAGCGAGGTTTGCAATAACGAACCGCTTTTTGTAGACAAAGCCCACAATTGGGCTAAGAAAGGGGTATGAAGGCCGAAGAGTTGTCTATTTACTAGAAAGAGAGAGCCAAAGACGGCTACCTCCAGGCTAAAATTGGTGGGCAGACGCAGACCTTACTATCCTTCATTGTATGCAAACAGAACACGATGCCGTTGCCATTGGTAAAGCAGGACAGCCTATTGCGTTTGAGAGTCGATATGCGACGTCGCCGACCGAGGTGAGGACAATGAACACTGAACAGATTCGGCAGCATTTTCTCATCGAGAACCTGTTTGTGGCTGATCAGTTCAGCTGGGTGCTTTCCTTCTTCGACCGCTACTTGACCGGTGGCGTCATGCCTGGAACGGAACCTATAACGCTGGAAGCACCGACCCAACTCAAAGCATCCTTTTTTCTGGAACGTCGGGAACTGGGCATGATCAATGTGGGTGGCCCCGGTCAGGTGATTGCCGACGGTGTTGCGTACGATCTCAACTTCAAGGAAGCCCTTTACATCGGCCAGGGTACGCAACAGGTACTATTTACTTCGCTCGACGTGGCCAATCCGGCAAAGTTTTACCTGAACTCGACCCCGGCGAGTCGTGCCTACCCCACCCGCAAAGTAGCAAAGGCTGACGCCGACGTAGTCGAATTAGGTAGCCCCGAGACGGCCAACCATCGCACGATCAACAAGTTGCTGGTCAATAGCGTGTTGCCGACCTGTCAGCTACAAATGGGAATGACCGAACTAAAACCCGGCAGCGTCTGGAATACCATGCCCGCCCATACCCACGACCGGCGTATGGAAGTCTACTTCTATTTCGAAGTGCCGAAGGGGCAAAGTGTTTGTCATTTCATGGGCCAGCCGCAGGAAACGCGCCCGGTCTGGATGCAGAACGAACAGGCAGTCATTTCTCCCAACTGGTCGATTCACTCCGGGGCCGGTACGTCCAATTACACCTTCATCTGGGGAATGGCCGGCGAAAACCTCGACTACGGCGATATGGATTTCTGCCCGATTACTGAACTACGGTAAGCCGAGCCAAGCCGGGCTCGCTTAGTTCTTATTCCGTCAACTGTACTGCTGATAGCCAATAACTTGAACGATTTATCTGAATGCCTGTACCCATCGTCCGGGCGTACCTACTGGGGTGTCGATTTAGGCGGCACCAAGATTGAAGGAGTTATTCTGTCTGCCCCCTCACCCAATGCCGTACTGACCCGTCGGCGAATCGACACCGAATCGCATTACGGCTACGACCACATCATCAGCCAGATCGTCCGGCTCATCAACCTGTTGAAAACCGAAACGGGACTACAACCCGAGCGAATTGGTTTTTGTACACCCGGCACAATCGATCCGGCGACCAACACCATGAAGAACTCGAACATGACCTGCATCAACGGGCAACCGTTTCGGGACGATTTGTCGAAGGCACTTGGTGTACCCGTTGCCATTACGAACGATGCCAACTGCTTTGCGCTCTCGGAAGCCACGATGGGTGTTGTGCAGGATGTCGTTCCCGACTACCGGACTGTTTTCGGGGTAATTCTGGGAACGGGCGTCGGGGGTGGCGTCGTCTTTCGGGGGCTGGATGGGCAGGCACTCGTACAGGCGGGCCGTCAGGGAATCGGTGGCGAGTGGGGCCATAACATTCTGGAAGAAAACGGGTATGCCTGTTACTGTGGCAAGCGGGGCTGTAACGAACAGGTTATTTCAGGCCCGGCCCTGCAACGGTTTTACCTCGAACAGAGCGGAGAAATCCGCAACCTGAAAGAAATTCTGGAGCGCTATCAACAAGGCATCGACCCCGTTGCCAATGCCACCGTCGAGCGGCTGCTGACCTATTTTGGCCGGGCCGTCTCGGCCATTGTCAATATGCTCGACCCGGATGCGATCATTCTGGGCGGGGGCGTTGGTAACGTCGATTTGCTCTACACGGAGGGCGTCGAACGGGCCCGAAAATACGTATTCAACGACAATCGGCTGGAAACACTCTTCCTGAAACCCAAACTGGGCGATAGTGCCGGTGTGTTTGGGGCAGCCTTACTGTAAATCGACTCAACAACAAAACCATGAAGCTGTTTACCGCTTTTATTTCGCTTTTTCTGCTTAATCATTACGTCGGGGCTCAATCGCCGATTCGGATCAACAATCCGGCTGACGTGCCCCTGAATGAGCAGGTCATCGAGATTCCCTGGGCCACGGTGAAAAAGGCCTATCCCAAAATCGATACTACCAATTTGCAGGTACTGCTGGCGGGAAGTCAGCAGCCGGTGGCGTATCAACTGGAACGCCGGGGCAAAAAAGAAGTCCAGAATTTGCTGGTGCAGGTGGCGATTAACTCCAAACAGTCGATTAGCCTTATACTACAGCCGGGGAAAACAGCACCGATAGTTTCTAAAACATATGGTCGTTACGTTCCCGAACGCTTCGATGATTTCGCTTGGGAGAACGACCGGGTGGCGTTTCGGATTTACGGCGCGGCCCTGAATGGACGGTCGGATAATGCCTACGGCACCGACATCTGGGCTAAACGAACCAGTCAACTGATCCTGAACAAGTGGTACAAAGAAAACGATTACCACAACGATCACGGTGAGGGGCTGGATTACTACCACGTGGGGCTGACACTCGGTGCAGGCGACATCGCCGTTTTCCTGAACGACTCGCTCCACTTCATCCATAACTACAAGAGCTGGGAAGTGCTGGACAACGGCCCCCTGCGCACCACGTTCCGCGTCCGGTTCGATCCCTACACCTTCAACGGTATTACAGTGCAGGAAGTACGGACGGTATCGCTGGATGCTGGATCGCAGCTCAATAAAATACAGGTCCACATTGAGCAAACGTCGGGAAAAACCCTGCCGATGGTGGTTGGCATCAGCCAGCGCAAAGAGCCCAGTCCGGTCTTGCTGGACGAAAAAGCGGGCGTACTGGGCTATTGGGAGCCGACACACGGCAATGATGGTACGCTGGGTATCGGCTGCGTATTTCCGGTTACGCCTGTTCGAATGCTGACCAAATACGATCATCTGCTGGCCCGGCTCGATGCGCCCCCAGCCGGTGACCTGATCTACTACACGGGTGGGGCCTGGGATAAAGCGGACCGGATCACCTCAAGCCAGGACTGGTTTGCGTATCTGCGCCAGTTCGCTCAGCAAAGTAAACATACCCCCCGTATCACCATCGGAAAATAAGCCGCTTTAAAACGATGTCCCGCGTTGTCTGTTTTGGCGAATTGTTGCTCCGGTTTTCGCCTGCGCTGAACGGCGATTGGTTGCAAACCGGTATGATGCCCGTTCATGTCGGTGGTGCTGAGTTAAACGTAGCCCGCGCCCTGGCCCATTGGAACATACCAGTCGGCTACAGTTCGGTCGTTCCAGCCACCGTACTGGGTGATGAAGTAGTGACGTTTGTCCAGCAGCAAGGAGTCGATACGACTCGAATGCTGCGGTCGAATGACCGAATCGGTACGTACTATTTGCCGCAGGGAGCCGATCTCAAAAGTGCCGGCGTTATCTACGACCGGGCTGAGTCGGGATTTGCCCGCCTAATGCCCAGTCAAATCGACTGGGACACGCTACTGGGCGATGCCGACTGGCTGCACATGAGTGCCATCAGTCCGGCACTGACCGCCAATGCCGCTGCTGTTTGCCTTGAACTGGTGAAAACGGCTTCGGCAAAAGGGATCACTATCTCGATCGATCTTAACTACCGGGCTAAGCTCTGGCAATACGGCGTTTCTCCGCTGATAGTTATTCCCGGCCTGGTCGAGTATTGCGATATCGTGATGGGAAATATCTGGGCCGCCAACGCGCTGTTGGGCATTCCGCTGGCCGATTCCATTCACGAGGAAAGTACGCAGTCCGATTTTCTGGCTCATGCGATGACAACGTCGCAGACTATCCAGGAGCGGTTCCCACGCTGCAAAGCCGTCGCCAATACGTTTCGGTTTGACGTTCCGCCGACTGGTTTGCGCTATTATACAACGCTCTACAGCGGAGGGCAGCAACACGTATCCCATGAGCTTTATACCAGTACGGTGGTCGACCGGGTGGGTAGTGGCGATTGCTACATGGCCGGGCTGATTTACGGGTTTCGTCATCAGCTCTCTCCCCAGCAAATCGTCGACTTTGCTACACAGGCCGCTTTCGGCAAGTTGCAGGAATCCGGCGATGCCACCCGCCAAACGGTAAAACAAATTCAGGCCCGATCAACTGGTTCGCTTTCTTATTCCTAGACGCTATGTCTTTTTCGATTACTCACTTGCTGACCATTTTAAGGGCAGCCCCCCTGGTACCCGTGTTCTACCATGCCGACCCCGACCGCACCCGGCAAACCATACAAGCCTGCTACGAGGGTAGGCTGCGTGTCTTTGAGTTTACGAACCGGGGAGCAGATGCGCTGGCTACCTTTACGCAGGTCGTACCGTTCGTCCGGCAACAGTGCCCAGAGATGGCGCTGGGGATCGGGACCATTCTGACCCCTGACGAAGCCGATGCTTTTATGGACGCAGGAGCCGATTTTGTGGTACAACCCGTGATAACCCCGACGGTGGGCGATCGCTGTCACGCACGAAACATCCCCTGGATACCAGCAGGAACCACCCTGAACGAACTGTATCAGGCTACGGGATTGGGGGCTCAGTTGCTAAAGGTGTTTCCGGCCAACGTCGTTGGCCCGGATTTTATCAAGGCCATTCGCGGACCAATGCCTGGTTTAAAACTAATGGTGACAGGTGGTGTCGAACCGACGGTTGAGAGCGTAAGGCCCTGGTTGGCAGCGGGGGCTACGGCCCTCGGACTGGGATCCCAATTGTTCGCCGGCGATTCGCTACAGCCTGACCAGTTGCGCCTGCGTATTACCGATCTGTTGGCTCAACTAACCCCTTACCTGCCCACGACCGTATGCATAAATCTGTAGGGAATTTTCGCTGGACCGTTGTGGCGCTGCTGTTTTTCGCCACCACTATCAATTACCTCGACCGGCAAGTAGTGGGCCTGCTGAAACCGACGCTTGAAAAAGAATTCAACTGGTCGGAGATCGATTACAGCCGGATCGTGCAGTTTTTTTCAGCGGCTTACGCCCTGGGTCTGCTGTTGTTCGGTCGTTTCATCGATTACATCGGCACTAAACGGGGCTACTCACTCGCTATTATTTTCTGGAGTCTGGCGGCTATGGCCCATGCTATGGCGACCAGTACGGTTGGTTTTATCATGGCTCGCGTGGGCTTGGGATTAGGCGAAGCCGGCAATTTTCCGGCGGCTATAAAAACGGTGGCCGAGTGGTTTCCCAAGAAAGAGCGGGCACTGGCGACGGGGATATTCAACTCCGGGGCTAACATCGGCGCGGTGATTGCGCCTATCGTCGTTCCCTGGTTGCTGGGTGTGTATGGTTGGCAGATGGCGTTTATTGCTACCGGTGCTGTTGGGTTCATCTGGTTAATTTTCTGGCACCTTAGTTACCAATCACCTGCGCAGCAACCCCGACTGTCGAAGGCCGAATACGACTACATTCATAGCGATAACGAGCCGGAAACAACTGCCACTCAGGAGCCATCGGTTGGCTGGGGATAACTGCTGGGTAAACGGCAGACCTGGGCCTTCGTAGTTGGCAAGATGCTGACCGACCCAATCTGGTGGTTTTTTCTGTTCTGGCTACAGGATTATTTCGCCACGACCTTCCACCTCGATACCAAGAAACCGAACCTGTATCTGGCCGTCCTCTACACGCTGGTCAGCATCGGGAGTATTGGTGGGGGCTATCTGTCGTCGGCGCTAATTCGACGGGGTTGGAGTGTCTGGAAAGCCCGAAAGACGGCCATGTTCATCTTTGCCCTGTTGGTGGTGCCCGTCATCGCCGTTCGTTACGAACCGGGCATTTGGGGCGCGGTGGCTCTGATTGGTCTGGCCGGGGCGGCCCACCAGGCTTGGAGCGCCAATATTTTTACGACAGCCTCGGATATGTTTCCCAAGCGGGCGGTCAGTACCGTGGTCGGCATCGGTAGCATGGCTGGGTCGGTAGGCGGCATCATTTTTCCCGAAATCGTCGGGCGCATCCTGCAAAGTTATAAACAGGCGGGCGACGTGCAGAGCGGCTACGGCATCATCTTTCTCATGTGTGGCTCCGCTTACCTGCTGGCCTGGCTCGTCATGCACATACTCACGCCCACTATGAAGCCGGTTCAACTGGATTCGGTAGCGGCAAAAGAATAACGTAGGCTCTGTCTGGCCCTAGAAGCGTGCGACATTGACTAACGAACACTAGATACTACCATTCATCAAGACGTTTTTAATCCTACAACAATGCGTGTTTTAGATCAATTTAGTCTGGCCGGCAAAACGGCCCTGGTAACCGGCAGCGACACCGGATTGGGGCAAGCTATGGCCATTGCACTCGCTGAAGCCGGGGCGGACATTATTGGCGCGTCCAACTCCGACGCGATTCTGGGCGGAGCTACCCAGCAGGCCATCGCGGGTTTGGGTCGTCATTTTACGGGATACGTTGTCGATCTGTCGGACCGCGACAACCTGTATCAGTTCGTAACCGACGTCAAAGCCGCGCACACCATCGATATCCTGATCAATAACGCCGGTATGATTCTGCGCAAACCCGTCGCTGAACACCCCGATGACTGGTGGGACAAAGTAATCTCTGTAAACCTCGATGCGCAGTTTCTGCTAACCCGTGAGTTTGGGAAGGATATGATTGCCCGGGGAAGCGGAAAAATTGTGTTTACCTGTTCATTACTAAGTTTCCAGGGCGGCATCAACGTACCTGGCTACACCGCCAGCAAAAGCGCCGTGGCTGGTCTGGTCAAGGCATTTGCCAACGAGTGGGCCTCCAAAGGCGTCAACGTAAATGGCATCGCGCCCGGCTACATTGCGACCAACAATACGGAAGCGTTGCGGGCTGACCCCGACCGCTCGAAAGCGATTCTCGACCGCATTCCTGCCAACCGTTGGGGCGAACCCAGCGATTTCAAAGGTCCCGTCGTTTTTCTAACCTCCGAAGCCGGGTCCTACGTCAACGGTACGATTCTAACAGTGGATGGCGGCTGGATGGCTCGATAAAAATAGTGTACCTGCCCACGGAATCAAGCAGTTTTAGAGGAGCACAACGTAGCGATCTGAGGCTGCTTGATTATGTGTATTTGACTAAGTCTTTATAAAAACGAAACTTCGTATGCGACGGCTTGAGTTGGACAGAGATTGAAAAGTTTTTGTCTCGCAAAATGCTCGTGGGTGTTGCACAACTCCGCTTTCTAACTTGACTTTTGATTGTCTAACCAGCCCGATCGGATTTTCTACCTTCGGTTTCCTATCTCAGTTAAAAAAAGCAGCTCAAAACCTCGAAAAGTATCTTGTGATGCCTAAGGCCGCTCCACTTTCAGCGCTATGGCCTGGCTGATGGCGGACTTAGTAGTAAATTTCATATACTTCTTCAGGTTGAAGGTAACGGCTGCCATCAGCATCATCTCGTGAGCCCCTGGTTTTCCCCGTACATTCACTTTTCGAAGGCCATAGTACTCTACCCGAATGCCTAAAACCGGTTCTACTGTTTGGTGGCGAAGCCGTTTCATACGCTAACCTCGCCGACTTTGCTGGCGAGCCAAGGCTCGGCGATAGAACGGATCATAGGCCGTCCGAATAATTTGGCGGCATTGCCGCGGTGGCGGACCACCTCTTGGGAACGCAACTGGGTTTGAGGGGACACTGTTTGCAGTCTTGGTAATCCGCTCGATAGACTTTCAGCCAGCCCCCATCCGCGGTCTTGTCAGACGTCTTAAACACCAAATGCTTGCCCACCGAGCAGGTAAAGTGATTTGCTGGAGGATCATAGGGAAAGCCTTCGATTTGGGATTTGTAGTGACCGAAGACAGGTATCCAACCGCAGCGGCCTTTAGGGTTGTGACAGTGCTTCCGGGTAGAGTTGGCGGGTACGGCTCAATGTGGGGTGCCATGGTAATGGCTCATCAATGTTGTAGCCCAGGAAATACAGGATATCCAACGGTACGCCGTCGCGGCCGCATGGAGCAGTGCTCAATCAGCTTACGGTCAGAGGTGATATTCTCTAGGCAACCGATGAGCATGAACTTGAAGAAAATGACTGGGTCAGTGGAAGGGTTGCCTGTATTGCCATAGAGCTACTTAGTACCCTCATAGATAAAGGTCAGGTCGAGCGTTTCTTTTAACAAACGGTAGAAATTGTGCTTAGGGACGCGGCTGGACAGCTGAAAACAAGTGATTTTCGGTATATTCTTTTCTGCCTTGCCTACTTCAAGATACAGAAAAGGATACTTAAATCTATAGGTAGAGTTGTGCAACAACCACGGGCGTTTCACAAGATGATTGCGTTGAGGGAATCGGTTGAGATCCGTAGGCAACAGACTGAGTTGAAAGGAACCTGATGGATAAGCGATAAGATGACCGGGTGAAAAGGTGAAGTTGCGTAGGCTCCACTAAGGCGTTCTCATCATACGGTCAACTGACTTAGTTTAGGTATCGATAAATAGGGCGTTTGGCCGCTGAGTCTGGTGATTTGCAATGCGGTGAATTTCGTTGATTGGAACGTAATAGCAGCACGAGATTCGTCACTGTTGTAGCCGCGCGTTGGTGGGCTACGATCGCCTGGGCCAGCTAGTACCCGAACTAGTATGCCTGAACTTGATTAGGTATGGGCGACCGGATTTACTACTGACATACCGCTGTCACTCCCTAGGCTTTTCTTTGTGTTGTCAATCAATCGACAACATTAACCAATTACCAGCCATGGAAAACACAGCCCAGTTTAGCCAAACGAAGGATCAGATCGTCCTCTCACCCGAGCAACTTCTTGCCCATTGGCAGGGACACCGGGGACTCACCCGCCGGTTGATCGAAGCCTACCCCGACGAACACTTCTTTTCGTATTCCCTGGGCGGCATGCGCCCTTGCTCAGCGCTGATTGATGAAGTACTGCAAATGGCCGACCAGAGCATGCAGGGCGTTGTTTCGGGTCAGTGGCCTTCCTTTGACGAGGGTTCGGAGACGTCCCCCAACGCAACGACGAAGGAGCAGGTACTGGCCCATTGGGATCGGGTGACCGAGACGATTAATGCTCATTGGCCGCAGATTCCACCCGCCCGCTTTCAGGAAGTCGACAAGGCCTTTGGTCTGTATGAAGGACCTATCTACTGGTTTCTTCTCTACCTGATCGATAATGAGATTCATCACCGGGGTCAGGCTTATGTCTATCTGCGCACACTGGGCGTAGAACCGCCTGCTTTCTGGGATCGCCCTCAAGTATAGTCTGCGGGTAAGCCCAAAAAGAGTTAGTCGGGTTACAAAAGTCTTTGCCAATCGGTATCGTGGCAAAGGCTTTTACGTATCGTGCTGGCGACGCGCCAGCAGACCAGTTCGAAACAGAAAGTGCCCCTTACTTACGTTCTGCATTGGCTTCCTCAAACAGACGCATCGCCATCAGGCCCGTCCCTACTGCCCCACCCGCCCGGAGTGCAGCCGCAATGAAGACCGTTTCGGCAATCTCTTCTCGGGTAGCCCCCGCCTGTACAGCGTTGTTAATGTGCGATTCAATACAGTAAGCGCACTGGGTCGTCAACGCCACCGCTACCGACATCAATTCCCGGTATTTGATGGGAATGACCCCATCGGTTCGTTCGGCGGTGTGCTTGAGATTCATAAAGGCGGCTGCCTCCTGAGGAGCCGCATTTAACAGAGTATTGGTATAGGCTCGATCCTTGGGTGTTTGATATTCGGCCATAAGGGTAGATAAAAATAGGTTGATAATCAGTGTTACTATGAACGAGAGACAGCAGAGTGTCTTTATTACTGTATACCTGTTGGTAAGTCTTTTGTCAGCGTCTTGGTGGAGTGACAGCTGCCTGTTTTAGTGATTCTGAACCGGTATTTTATCGCGTTTATGAACGGGGCTACCAATCAGCCAAAACAAGAAGTTATAAGCGGGCCTAGCCCCTAATCAAATAAGATCACAAGACCTGTATGTGGACCAGGTTTTGTGAGATATCCGCCCCGCTTGTTGTATCTCATGTCAATGAAAGTGATTTCAGACGTAGTACCAAGCCTGAAGAGCGGATGCTTTTTCGCCGACAACCTAGTTGAAGCTGAAAATCACAGGCTTTGCTCCTCCTTTATAGTACACTGAATACATTAAGCAATTGACTATAAGTAGTTTATAGCATCCCACCAAGGCATTTTCACTGTCCTCCTTAGCTTTATTTGCTAACGTTTGCTGCTCTCAGTTCAATTCAATCTGTCGAATACGCAAAAAGAATTTATAAAAATTTTGACTTGAAAAGGGATAATTCCAGCCATGTCCTGTACTAGCCTATAAAACAGTTGAAGAAGGAGTGTAATCCATGTAGGCCTGCCTGGATTTCATTCCTTCATAAGCGGTTCGCACAACTAGTTTGATTCATGCGCTAAACCAAGTCAATATTTATGAAAAAATCGTTCTACAGAGCTTTGCAGGCTACTTTTCTAGGGGCAACGCTACTGCTATGGAGCCTTACTGCATTTGCTCAGGATCGCCGGATAACGGGTAAAATTACGGGCAGCGAAGGCGCAATCCCAGGGGCCAACATTGTGTTGAAAGGAACGCAAACCGGTACGTCGTCTGATGCCAATGGCAATTTTATCCTAGCCATCCGTGGTGAAAATCCGGTGCTGATTATTTCCTCCATCGGATCAAAAACGCAGGAAGTGGTGATTGGTAATCGCTCATCAATTGACGTGAAACTCGACGATGAAACCAATGCGCTGAATGAAGTGGTGGTAACGGGTTACTCGACGGAAAACCGCCGGGACGTAACGGGCGCTGTTTCGACGGTTAAACCCACTCAGCTTCAGATTGTACCATCGGCTAATGTCGAACAGCAGTTGCAGGGGCGCGTGGCGGGCGTTACGGTCATCACCAACGGCCAGCCCGGTACATCCAGCCAGATTCGGGTGCGGGGCTTTGGTTCGTTCGGGGGTAATCAACCGCTTTATGTGGTGGACGGCGTGCCTACCCAAAGCATTCAGTTCATCAATCCCAACGACATTGAGACCACGACCGTCCTGAAAGATGCCGCTTCGGCTTCGATTTACGGAGCCAGAGCAGCCGCCGGCGTTGTTGTTTTAACGACAAAGAAGGGGCAGCGGAAGGCCCAGAAATTGAGCGTTAGCTACGATGGCTTATACGGCGTGACCGATCCGGGCAAAGGGCTCCCGATTCTGACTCCGCAGGAGCAGGCCGACTGGACCTGGCAGGCGCGTAAGAATGATCTTTTTCAAACGGGAACAGCCGTTGGGTCGACCAGTTTTGCCGGTATTGCTAATGGTCAATACGGATCGGGTCAAACGCCGGTATTACCGGATTATTTACTGGTTGGTCGAAATGCAGGTGTTGTCGGATCGGTCGATTTGACGGCAGAAGCGGCTAAGTACAATGTCAATCCGGCCAATGGAGCAATCTATACGGTGATTGCGGCCAATAAACAAGGCACCGATTGGTACAAGGCCATCACCCGAGTTGCTCCCATGACACGCCATACGCTGGGCTTTTCGGGTGGCACCGAAACCAGCCGATATTACCTGAGTCTGGGCATGCAGCAGCAAGCGGGCATTATTACAAACAATAATTTTTCGCGCTATACCCTGCGCGCTAACACCGAATTTGACCTGACGAAAAAGCTCCGGTTTGGCGAGAACGTACAGGTCGCCTACGTATCGGCAACGGGTTTGCAGGGGAGTACGGGAAACTCGCTCGGTAACAGCACCAATAACAACTCCAGCGTATCGGGCGATGAGAACGACGTGTTGACCGCGTTTCGGATGGCTCCCATTATTCCGATCTACAATGCATTCGGAGGATACGCGGGTACGGCTGCTCCGGGGTTCAACAATCCCCGAAATCCCGTAGCGAATCGCGAGAGTGTGGCCAATAATACCAACTACACGGTCTTCGGTTCGGGCAATGCTTATCTGGAGTATGATGTAATTCCAGGCCTCACGTTACGGAGCAGCCTGGGTGGAACGTATTACACAAATTATTCTAACTCATACGCCCGGTCCACCTACGAAAACTCCGAGAACATCGCCAACTACACCTACTCAGAAGCATCCAACGCAGGACTCGCCTGGACCTTTACCAACACCGCCCAGTACAAACAGACGTTCGGAAAACACGACCTGAGCCTACTGGCCGGTCTGGAAGCCCTCAACACCGGGAGCGGGCGGGGGATCATTGGGTCAGGGATCAATCCCTTCTCCACCGATCCGGACTACGTCACGCTGAGCACCACCACGCCCGGCGCTACGCGGCAGGTTTCCAGTACCTACAGCAAAGGCAATAACTTCTACTCCGTCTTCGGCCAGGCCAAATACACATTTAACGATAAGTATATAGCTACGGCGGTGGTCCGTCGGGATGGATCGTCCCAGTTCGGGCCCAGCAACCGATTCGGCGTGTTTCCCGCTTTCTCGGCGGCCTGGCGCATCTCATCCGAGGAGTTTATGAGGAGTCTGCCCTGGATTTCGGACCTCAAAATTCGCGGTGGCTACGGCCTGATGGGCAATTCCAACTACCTCAGTTCCACCAACCAGTTCAACCTGTTTGCCACCAATGCGGCCAATGGCTATGACCTCGGCGCAACGAACAACTCGATTGCAACGGGCTACTACCCAAGTCAGATCGGCAATGCCGATGCCAAATGGGAGACCAGCATTACGTCTAACATCGGTATTGACGGTTCATTTTTTAATAACCGGCTGGAAGTGGTTGTCGATTTCTGGCGGAAGGATACCAAAGACCTGCTTTACCAATTGGCTTTGCCGAGCGTCGTGGGGGTTCGGGCCAATGCGCCCTTCCTGAACGTAGCGAGCATGCGCAATCAGGGCATCGATCTGCTGCTGACCACGCGGGGAAAACTCGTCGGCGAGCTGAGTTACGAGGTGACTGGAATCGGGAGTTTTCTGAGCAACCGGATCACCGCCATTGCGCCGTTGGTGCCGTATTTCACGGGCGGTGGCACCCGGATTGGCGGGCCGGTGGTCCGTAACGAAGCGGGCCACACGTTGTCCTCGTTCTATGGTTATCAGGTCGTTGGCCTGTTCAATAGCAAAGAAGACGTGGCATCAGCTGCGACGCAAACGGGCGCTGCGCCGGGCCGATTCCGTTTTGCGGACCTCAATGGCGACCGTAAAATCGACGATAATGACCGGACGTATCTGGGTAGCCCGATTCCTAAATTCACAGGCAGCATTACGTTGGGTTTGAAATACAAAGGGTTCGATTTGAACACCAACCTATATGCTTCACTGGGTAGTCAGATTTTCAACAACCAGCGGTGGTTTACGGATTTCTACCCCTCGTTCACCGGGGCTGCGGTCAGTACACGGGTGAAAGATTCGTGGCTGCCTACCCATACCGACACCATGGTACCGATTTTTGAGAGCGCGGCTAATTTCAGCACCAACACGCAGCCTAATTCCTACTACGTCGAAAACGGATCGTACGGGCGGATGCAGTATTTGAATCTGGGATATACCTTTCCTACTGTACTGTTAAGTCGGGCCAATCTCAGCCGGTTGCGGGTATCGGTGTCGGCGACGAACTTGTTTACGATCACCAAATACAGCGGCTTAGATCCGGCGGTTGGTGGCGGTTCGGATGCTACATTCGGGATTGATGTGGGCAACTATCCAGTAACTCGGGGCTACAATGTAGGGGTGAGTTTTGGCTTCTAATCGACTAATCGGCAACATGAAAAATCTTACCAATAAATTAATCATAGTGACAGCAACACTCGTGCTGTCGACCTCCGCCTGTAAAGAAAAATTTCTGGAGGTGCCGCCCACCGGCCAGTTGTCTAGCGACCAATTGACGTCCAAGGCCGGAATTGAGGGAATTCTGGTGTCGTCGTATGCCCAGTTGAACGGGCGGGGCTTCCGGCGGGTGAGCAGTTCGTTTAACTGGCTGCGGGGAAGCATATCGGGTGGGGAAGCAAACAAAGGCTCTAATTCAGGCGATTATGGTGATCTCATCCCCTGGATGACGTATCAGCTTTACCCCAGTCTGTTCGACATCGGTCAGAAATGGAGTGCCATGTTTGAAGGCATCAGCCGGGCAAATGCGGTGCTACGGGCGCTTCCATCGGCCAGTGTCGACGTAACGGCGGCTGACAAACAGCGGATATCCGCCGAAGCCCGTTTCCTGCGCGCACATTACTACTTTGATCTGAAACGGGGCTTCAATCTGGTTCCCTACGTAGACGAATCGGTGGGCTACGGAACGGGTGCCGAAAAGGTGCCGAACAACGTGGATATATGGCCTAAAATTGAAGCCGATTTCAAATACGCTGTCGACAACCTGCCTGAAACGCAGACGCTGGTGGGTCGGGCGAACAAATGGGCGGCTATGGCGTATCTGGCGAAAACGTACCTGTATCAGAAGAAATACACCGAGGCTAAAACGCTGTTCGATCAGGTGATTACCAATGGTGTTACGTCGGGTGGCACAAAATACGGGCTGGTCGCCAACTACACCGACATTTTCAACGCGGCCAAAGAAACCAACGCCGAGTCGATTTTTGCGATCCAGAATGCGGCCAATACCGGTAGTTCAGATAATGCCGCAACAGATCTGGCCAACAACTTTCCGTACAACACCGGTTCAAGCGGTCCGGCGGGTTGCTGCGGCTATTTTCCGCCCAGTTTCGAGTTGGCGAACTCGTTTCGGGTGGATGGCAACGGACTTCCTTTGCTGGACGGCTCCTACAATTCGGATGCAAACCAGTTGAAAACAGATCAGGGTATCCTGTCAAATCAGGCATTCACACCAGATACGGGTCCGGTTGATCCGCGTCTGGACTGGTCGGTGGGTCGTCGGGGCATTCCCTATCTCGACTGGTCGATCCACCCCGGTTTTGCCTGGATTCGCGACCAGAGCTTTGCCGGACCTTATTCGCCCAAGAAGTTTATCTATTACAAATCGCAGGCTAAAACGCTGACCGATGCCAGTACATCAACCGATGCGTATTCGGCGATCAATTACAACATCATCCGCTTTGCCGACGTACTGCTGATGGCGGCTGAATGCGAGATTGAAGTAGGAAGTCTGGAAACGGCGCGCAAGTATGTCAACATGATTCGGACCCGGGCCGCGAATGCCGATACGTGGGTAAAAGCGTCGGATGGAAAGAATGCTGCCAACTACGTAATCGCCAACTACACCATGCCCTGGACCGATAAAGTGGCAGCCCGAACGGCGGTACAATTTGAGCGCAAACTCGAACTCTCGGGCGAAGGGCATCGCTTCTTCGATCTGGTCCGTTGGGGAACGGCTTCCACCGTTTTGAACGCATTCCTGGCCTACGAATCCAAAAAATTACCGGTAGCTTATAGTGGTGGCAAATTCACGGCGGGTCGGGACGAATACATCCCCATCCCACAGACCCAGATTGATTATCAGGGCAAAAGTGTGTTGACACAAAATCCGGGGTATTGATATGTAGCGTGGACTTCCAGTCCGCGTAGCTGTGGGCTAAGTTGCAGCTGGACATTACTAGCCTACGGCTACGCGGACTGGAAGTCCACGCTACTCAAAACGAACAAAATCATGAGCAATAACCGTAGAGAATTCCTTCAAAAACTTGGCTTTGGGGCAACGGCCCTGGGCGTTTCGCCAATTACGTCAGACGTAACAGCAAAACCCACCGCACCGAATCGAAAAGACAGTGTAGTGGCTGCTGAGTCGAATGCGGTGGTGGAAACATCGGCGGGGAAAGTGCGCGGCTATACACACAACGGTATCGTCAATTTTAAAGGAATTCCCTACGCAGCAACGACCGCCGGAGAGGCCCGATTTATGCCACCGGCCAAACTCACCCCCTGGACTGGTGTGCGTAACTCGCTTATCTACGGGCCGGTCTGTCCCCAGAAGCCAAATGCCGGGTGGAGTTCGGAAGAATACGCGTTTCTGTATCAATGGAACGATGGTTCGCAGGGAGAGGACTGCCTTCGACTAAATGTCTGGTCGCCGGGGGTGAACGATGGTAAAAAACGACCGGTTATGTTCTGGATACATGGGGGGGCTTTTTTCTCCGGTTCCAGCCAGGAACACCCGTCCTACGATGGCGAAAACCTGAGCCGATTCGGCGATGTCGTCGTTGTCTCGATCAACCACCGGCTCAACGTTTTTGGCTTTCTCGATTTGTCGGATTACGGCAGTCAGTACGCTCAGTCGGGAAACGTAGGCATGCTGGATTTGGTAGCGGCTCTCGAATGGGTACGTGATAACATTGCTCAGTTTGGGGGCGACGCTAGCAACGTAACGATTTTCGGACAGTCGGGTGGCGCGGCAAAAGTCACAACGCTTATGGCCATGCCATCGGCAAAGGGGCTTTTTCATAAAGGCATTTCGGAAAGTAGCTCGACCGTTCAGGTGGCTACGCATACCTACGCGGCCCAACTCGCTGAGCATGTGCTGGCGGATTTGAAACTCAACCGGTCAACTATCAGCGATATTCATAAACTCTCTTTTGCGCGCATTACGGAAGCGGGCATAGCTGCCGAGAAGAAAATGGGAGCCACGATACCGCCGGGCGTTGGTCGGGCGGGGTGGCAACCGGTCGTGGATGGCACCGTATTACCCGCTCATCCGTTTGAGCCTGCCGTTCCAGCCTATTCAGCGAATATCCCGATGATTATTGGTACGAACCGTAACGAAGCGTCGGCCAGTATCAACAACCCCGGTATGGAATCAATCGACGACGATGGGGCGAAAAAGAAACTGGCCGAACGCTTTGGCGACAAGGGTGGCCAGCTGTATGATGTGTTGCGTAAAGTGCATCCAAAAGCGAAGCCTGTTGAACTCATCTCATACGTAGCCCCTTATAATCCAATGGCTTATCTACAAGCCGAGCGGAAAGCGGCTCAGGATGCTGCCCCCGTTTATCTCTACCTGTTTGCCTGGCAGACGCCCGTTTTGGATGGCCGACCCCGCTCGTTTCATTGCAGCGAAATTCCGTTTGTCTTTGCCAATACCGACCGGTGCGAAACGATGACAGGCGGAGGAAACGAAGCTCGGGAATTGGCTACCAAAATGAGTCAGGCCTGGGTCAATTTCGCCCGCACTGGCAATCCAAATCATAAAGGACTTCCCAACTGGCCCGCCTTTATGCCCGACAACGGCGCGATGATGGTTTTCAACAAAACCAGCGACGTACGCAACGATCCCGACGGCGAAGCCCGGAAAGTACTGGAATCACTGTACTATAAGCGAAGTGTGTAGGGGTGAAACACCCCCAGCCCCCAGAAGGGAGCTAAAACCTCTAGGGGATTGGGGGTATCGTGCAATGACCTTGAAAACGAATTAAGCATGAAAAAAATAGTATCGCTTCTTTTGGCCTTTTTACTGGGTGTTTCGGGGCTGAGTGTTGCCCAATCCAGCAAGCCCAAAGTCCTGATTTTCAGTAAAACACTACGGTATTATCATGAGTCCATTCCCGATGGTATCGCGGCCATTACGCATATGGGTCAACAGCATGGGTTCGATGTAGACACGACAAAAAATGCGGATTTCTTTACCGACAATACCCTGAAAAAGTACGCGGCTATCATCTGGCTTAGCACTACTGGCGACGTACTGAATCCCGCGCAGCAAGCGGCTTTTGAACGTTACATTCAGGCGGGTGGTGGCTACGTGGGCATTCACTCGGCCTCTGCCTCGGAGAAGGATTGGGAATGGTTCGGCCAGTTGACCGGGGCCGTTTTCGTGAATCACCCACCCGATCCGGTGGAGGGTGTTGTGCGGGTTGCCGATGCGAAAGACCCATCGACGCGCCAGTTGCCCAAGCGGTGGAAGCGAAAGGACGAATGGTATAATTTCAAAAAACGCATGACCGATGTACACGTACTGCTGACCGCCGATGAACGTACGTACCAGGGCGGTACCGAAGGCGCCTATCACCCGCTGGCGTGGAAGCACCAATTCGATGGTGGCCGGTCATTTTATACTGCACTAGGTCACCTCGGCGAAGCCTATCAAGATCCCCTATTTCAACAACATATTCTGGCCGGGATTCAGTACAGCATCGGCAAAAACGAACCACTGGATTATACCAAGGCCAAAACAGTCCAGGTGCCTTAAGCGAACGATCGGGCCAAACGATTCCAACTTCTTTCAAGATGACATCAGTAAAAGCAAGGCTCTATGCCATTGGGTTGCTCGGTATTACGTTCCTGCTCTATTCGGGCATGATGGTCAGGCAACCTGCTAATCCGCCCCGCGTTTTGATCTTTTCAAAAACTAAAGGCTGGAAACACACCTCCATTCCGTTCGCGATTGCCGCGATTCAGAAGCTGGGAAATGCCAATGGCTTTCTAGTCGATACGACGAAAAATGCGGCTCTGTTCACCGACGAAAACCTGAAACAATACGCAGCGGTGATCTTCAACTGCACGACAGGTAACGTATTGAATGGCGAACAACAGGCGGCTTTTGAGCGCTACATTCAGGCGGGTGGCGGCTATGTCGGTATCCATGCCGCAGCTGATACAGAATATGACTGGCCCTGGTATGGCAAGCTGATGGGCGCTCATTTTTCCAGTCACCCGCACAATCCCAATGTGCGCAAAGCCACAGTTGACGTGACTAACAAAACCCATCCAGCCACGACGATGCTGCCCGATCGTTGGGAACGTACCGACGAATGGTACAACTACCGATCATTCTATTCAGGCATAAACGTGCTGGCCAATCTGGACGAGAATACCTACGAAGGCGGCACCAACGGCGCGAACCATCCCATCAGCTGGTATCACGAGTTCGATGGCGGACGAGCCTTTTATACCGGTGGCGGCCACACCGATGAGAGCTTCGGCGAGCCTTTGTTTCTGAGCCATTTGCTTGGCGGCATCAAGTATGCGATGGGCGATGGCAAACCGCTGGACTACCGAAAAGCTTATGCCAAAGTAACGCCCGAGCAAAACCGCTTCGTGAAAACGGTACTGGTCAATGATCTGAATTCACCGATGGAGCTGGCGATTGCACCGGATGGTCGGGTGTTTTTTACGGAATTATTTGGCAACCTCTCAGTCTATGATCCACGTACCGGGAAGAATACGTTGATCCACAAATTCCCGATCACGAATATGGGCGGCACGGGCGTCATTGGCCTGGCGCTCGATCCGAAGTTTACGCAAAATCGTCATCTCTACGTGTACTACGCGCCTGCTGGCCTGACCGAAGAAACGCTGGCTTTTCAGTTATCCCGCTTTACCATGAACTCCGATAATACCCTGGATTTGGGTTCCGAGAAAGTGATGCTGAAAGTGCCGGTCCAGAAAATTAGCGGGTCGCACCACGGCGGTTCGCTGGCCTGGGACAAAGACGGCAATCTGTTCCTGTCCACCGGCGACAGTTCCGCGCCGTTTCCATCGGATGGGTATTCACCGCTCGACGAACGGCCGGGCAAGGAATTTTATAGTCTGGATTCGCAACGCTCGGCGGGTAGCACGAATGACTTTAAGGGAAAAATTCTGCGAATTCATCCCACAACGGATGTTGCTGAAGCTGACGGAACCTACACCATTCCCGATGGGAATTTATTCGCAAAAGGAGAAGAAAAAACACGGCCCGAAATTTACATTATGGGTTGCCGAAACCCGTACCGAATTGCCGTGAATCCGAAAACGTCTGTACTGTATTGGGGCGAGATTGGGCCGGATGCGGGGAAAGATGGCGTTCAGGGGCCACGTGGTTACGATGAGTTTAATCAGGCCAGAAAGGCCGGCAATTTCGGCTGGCCCTATTTTTTGGGTAACAATTATGCTTACGCGAAATGGGATTTTGCAACGAAGACCGCCGGTCCAAAATTCGACCCGGCAGCACCCATCAACAACTCACCGAATAACACCGGCCTGAATCAATTGCCACCCGCCCAGCCCGCCATGATCTGGTATCCCTACGCGGCTTCGGACGAGTTTCCCGAATTGGGTGTAGGTGGACGTAGCGCGATGGCGGGCGAGTTTTATACCTTCGATAAAAACGCTGCGTCACCGAACAAATTCCCGGATTATTACGACGGTGCCCTGTTTGTGTTCGACTGGATGCGCAATTGGGTGATGGCACTCCGGTTCGACGATAAAGAGAATTATGTACGTAGCGAACCGTTCATGGCCACTAATGGTGATTTCCGGCGACCCATTGACCTGGCGTTTGGGCCCGATGGTGTGATGTATATGCTGGAATACGGATCGGTCTACGGGGCTGATAATGAGGATGCCCGTCTAGTGAAAATCGAATACAATACAGGCAATCGGGCACCCCTTGCCCAGGCCAGCATCGCGGATTCAGCGGCCGAAGCGCGAGTCGATAAACGGGTCTTTCTGACGTCCGAGCGTAGAAACTATCCCATTCTTCGCGAAGCTGACGGGCAGGCTCCCTTGCGTGTTACGTTCAAAAGCCAGGGCTCCCGCGACCTTGACGACGATGATCAGATGACGTACCAATGGCTGTTCGATGGCAAAACGGTGGGAGCCACGACCCCGACGGCGACGTACACCTACAAAAAGCCGGGCGTCTATAAAGCCATTCTGAACGTGACCGATCAGGCCGGGCTTGTGGGGCGGGATACCGTTGTTGTCAACGTTGGCAATACCCGGCCAGACGTGACGATTACGAGTGTGGGCAATAAATCCTTTTTCTGGGATAACAAACCGTTTACCTATGCCGTCAGGGTGAAGGATAAGGAGGACGTAGTGGTTGATCCCAAACGAATTAAAGTCGTTTACGCCTACAATTCCCAGCCAACTGCATCGGGCACCACGTCGCCCAATACGCCAATGCTCGCTGCCGAAACGAATTCGCTAGGCAAAACGCTCATGGCGGGTAGTGACTGTAAAGCCTGTCATACGGTCGATAAGGTGTCGGTTGGTCCATCGTTTCTGGCGATTGCGCATAAGTACAAGGAGCAGGCTGGGTCCATTGAACAACTGGGCACTAAAATTATAAACGGAGGTGGTGGCGCCTGGGGGACGGAGCATGTCATGAGTGCGCATCCGCAGCTTTCACCGCAGGACGCGCAGGAAATGGTACGTTATATTTTTTCCCTGACCGACAAGCAGAAAAGCCAGACGGTCTTGCCACTCCAAGGTTCGCTGGCACTGAAAGACAATCCCAAAGGTGACGTGAAAGGGCAGTACACAGTTGTGGCTTCCTACACGGATAAGGGCAACAAAGCAGTGGGTCCACTTACGGGAACGGACGTAGTGACGCTACGCAATGCCAACGTAAAACCTGCCTACGCCGATGCCCACGTTGGCTTTTCTCGGTTCCGGGATAACCTGTCGCCGGGTGGCCACAAGTCGTATATTCTGCTGAAAAACATCGACCTGTCAGGCATCAAAGCGTTTCAGTACGAATACGGATCGGCAAACCAGACGGGAGAAATTGAGGTACGTATCGACTCGCAGGCGGGCCCGGTGATTAGTACAACAAGCTATGGGCCAACGGGCAGCTGGGATACGTTGAAAACGGTTAGGGGTCAACTCAACAAACCAGTTCCTGGTCGGCATGATGTATATTTTTTCGCCATCAAACGCGCCAAACCGAACGACGAAATTCTCAAATTGACTAATATCCGGTTTGAGGAATGAGCATTTTTTCTGGCGTGGATATTCACCCGTGTCTGTTTATGAAACCGAGTTTATCTCGTATGGCAGTTCATAAAATTTCATAATAAAGGGGTAATTTCCGGACGGCTCTATACTTTACCAACAGACATAATTAGTACCGCATATGCGCTCGTACGAGCTATTTTCCATACAGGACTTTATTGCCGACGATGCCTTTATCGCCTGGGTGACCTATCCTACGCAAACCTCTAATTCTTTCTGGCTTGAGTGGGTGCAGAAACACCCTTACAAACGGGCAGAGGTAGAAGAAGCCATCAAGATTGTCAGGCAGTTATCGTCACAACCCGACGTTTTTTCGGAAGAGGAGGTTCAGCAAAGCTGGAAAAGTATTCAGCAGCAAATTGCCCCCGATCTTCGGGAGGAGCCTGCTGGTATTGTGATTCCGCTCTGGCGACGCTGGTATGCCGTTGCTGCCACCGTAACTGTATTGCTACTGGTTGGTGTAGGCTTCTGGTGGTATCAACAACCTGTGTACTATACGACTGCTTTTGGCGAAATGCGTACGGTCGTCTTACCCGATAGCTCACTGGTTACGCTGAACGGCAATTCGAAGATGGAATACCAACGGAGCTGGTCCAATCGGGAAGTGACGCTGACGGGTGAAGCTTATTTTCAGGTCAGAAAAAAACGACAACGAAACGAACTCGTGAAGTTTACGGTCAAAACAGCCCGGTTGGACATCAACGTAGTGGGTACTGTTTTTAATGTGAACGACCGGCGGGGCAAAACGGAAGTGATGCTGGCCGAAGGGATAGTGCATATCAACGAACGTAGTCATGCCAGTCAGAACATGGTTCTGGTACCCGGGGATAAAGCCACCCTGTTGCCCGCAACCAATGCCCTAACGAAAGAAAAAGCGGACCCGCATATCTACACCGCCTGGCTACACAATACGTTAATTTTTAACGGAGAAACGCTAAATAACGTCTTTCAGAAATTAGAGGATAGTTACGGCATTCGCACAACGGTTAGCCGCCCGGAACTGCTTCGGAAACGGTTTACCGGCTCGGTGGGCACAGATTCGATTCCAACCTTCTATAATCAGCTTCAAACGATCTATAATGTGCGCGCAAAAGCAACAAAAGAAGGCTATCTGATCGACTAACGACTTAGGTTGAGCATGCGCCCATCTACCCACAAAAAGAATAGACTGAAACCGCATTTTTTTGCGGGATTGCTATTGCTTGGGCTGGTAGGCAGTCAATCGATTGACGTATACGGCCAGCAGTCGCCATCAGGCAAAATCTCCCCCATTGGGTCATCTGGACGACCGATCGCCAGTAAAACCGATCTGGCTCAGCTACTGAATGAACTGGCACTTCGCCACCACGTTATTTTCAATTATGATACTGATCTACTGGCGAATAAACTTGTTTCGTCGGACGTGCTGGCCAGTTTGCCCAGACATTTAGATCGGATGCTAACCCGATTACTGGCACCCTACAACATAACGTTTCAGCGGACAAAAAACACCTACGTTCTTTATCAGGAGCCCATTCGCGCAACGGCTTCCGCCCAGCACTATCCGACCGGTCTCTCCCCCATCAAATCAGCCTTTTCTGACGAAAAACAACCCACGTATCAACTCACCGGCAACGTAGTGACCACAACCGGAGAGGCCTTGCCCGGCGTTACCATCGTACTCAAAAATACCTCGGCGGGAACGACTACTTCCCTCGATGGTACGTATAATTTATCCGTTCCAGAACGTACCGGAACACTAATTTTTTCGTACATCGGCTACGCTACACAGGAGTATCCTTTTGCCGAAAACACGACGATCAACGTGCAATTGGCGGAGGATACGAAGCTATTGAACGAAATCGTCGTCACGGGGTATTCCGTCGAAAATCGGCGTGAGTTGACGGGCGCTGTTTCGACGGTTAAACCTACTCAGCTTCAGATTGTACCATCGGCTAATGTCGAACAGCAGTTGCAGGGGCGCGTGGCGGGCGTTACGGTCATCACCAACGGACAGCCCGGTACATCCAGCCAGATTCGGGTGCGGGGCTTTGGTTCGTTCGGGGGTAACCAGCCGCTTTATGTGGTGGACGGCGTGCCTACCCAAAGTATTCAGTTCATCAATCCCAATGACATTGAGACCACGACCGTCCTGAAAGATGCCGCTTCGGCTTCGATTTATGGGGCTCGGTCGGCCGCTGGAGTAATCGTGCTGACGACGAAAAAAGGGCAGCGCCGGGTGCAAAAGCTCAGCGTTAGTTACGATGGTTTATACGGCGTGACCGATCCGGGCAAAGGGCTCCCGATTCTGACTCCGCAGGAGCAGGCCGACTGGACCTGGCAGGCGCGTAAGAATGATCTTTTTCAAACGGGAACAGCCGTTGGGTCGAACAGTTTTGCCGGTATTGCCAATGGACAGTATGGATCGGGGCAAACGCCGGTGTTGCCGGATTATCTACTGGTTGGCCGAAATGCGGGTGTTGTCGGCTCCGTTGACTTAGCGGCTGAACAGGCTCATTACAACATCAATCCAGCCAATGGGGCGATCTACAACGTCATTCCCGCCAATAAACAAGGCACTGATTGGTACAAAGCCATTACCAGGGTGGCTCCCATGACACGACACACGCTGGGCTTTTCGGGCGGCACCGAGACCAGCCGGTACTACCTGAGTCTGAGTATGCAGCGACAAGCGGGGATCGTTC
Organism: Spirosoma agri; assembly: GCF_010747415.1. Classification (NCBI taxonomy): domain Bacteria; kingdom Pseudomonadati; phylum Bacteroidota; class Cytophagia; order Cytophagales; family Cytophagaceae; genus Spirosoma; species Spirosoma agri. The sequence goes on from NZ_JAAGNZ010000003.1 coordinate 178,163, forward strand.
GTAACAATGATTTTTCGCGCTATACCTTTCGCACCAATACCGAATTTGACCTGACAAAAAAGCTCCGGTTTGGCGAGAACGTACAGGTCGCCTACGTATCGGCGACGGGTTTGCAGGGCACAACGGGAAATGCACTGGGCAACAGCACCAACAATAATTCGAGCGTTGCTTCGGATGAGAACGATATTCTGTCGGCGTTTCGAATGGCTCCCATAATTCCAGTGTATAATTCGTTCGGAGAGTATGCGGGCACAGCCGCTCCGGGGTTCAGCAATCCCCGAAATCCAGTGGCCAGTCGGGATGGACAGGCTAACAATTTGACTCATATGGTGAGTATTTTTGGGAATGCCTATCTGGCGTACGATCCCATTCCGGCTGTAACACTGACGAGTAGTCTGGGCGGAACGTACTATACGAACTACGCTACTTCACACACTCGGTCTACCTACGAAAACTCGGAAAATATTGCCAACTATACCTATTCAGAAGCATCCAACGCAGGACTCGCCTGGACCTTTACCAACACCACCCAGTACAAACAGACGTTCGGAAAACACGATCTGAGCCTACTGGCCGGTCTGGAAGCCCTCAACACCGGGAGCGGGCGGGGCATCGTTGGGTCAGGGATCAATCCCTTCTCCACCGATCCGGACTACGTCACGCTGAGCACCACCACGCCCGGCGCTACGCGGCAGGTTTCCAGTACCTACAGCAAAGGCAATAACTTCTACTCCGTCTTCGGCCAGGCCAAATACACATTTAACGATAAGTATATAGCTACGGCGGTGGTCCGTCGGGATGGATCGTCCCAGTTCGGGCCCAGCAACCGATTCGGCGTGTTTCCCGCTTTCTCGGCGGCCTGGCGCATCTCATCCGAGGAGTTTATGAGGAGTCTGCCCTGGATTTCGGACCTCAAAATTCGCGGTGGCTACGGCCTGATGGGCAATTCCAACTACCTCAGTTCCACCAACCAGTTCAACCTGTTTGCCACCAATGCGGCCAATGGCTATGACCTCGGCGCAACGAATAAGTCCGTCGAATCAGGTTACTATCCCAGTCAATATGGTAATCCAGATGCGAAATGGGAAACCAGCACGACATCCAACGTTGGTATTGATGGCTCGTTTTTCAACAACAGACTGGAGGTAATGATCGACTTTTGGCGGAAAGACAACAAAGACCTGCTTTACCAATTGGCTTTGCCGAGCGTCGTGGGGGTCCGGGCCAATGCGCCCTTCCTGAACGTAGCGAGCATGCGCAATCAGGGCATCGATCTGCTGCTGACCACGCGGGGAAAACTCGTCGGCGAGCTGAGTTACGAAGTAACTGGAATTGGGAGTTTTCTGAGTAACCGGATTACCGCTATTGCGCCATCGGTACCGTATTTTTCCAGTGGCGGCACCCGCATTGGTGGGCCGGTGGTACGTAATGAGCCAGGCCATACGTTGTCCTCTTTCTATGGTTATCAGGTCGTTGGCCTGTTCAACAGCAAAGAAGACGTGGCATCGGCTGCGACGCAAACGGGCGCTGCGCCGGGCCGATTCCGTTTTGCAGACCTCAATGGCGACCGTAAAATCGACGACAATGACCGGACGTATCTGGGTAGCCCGATTCCTAAATTCACAGGCAGCATTACGTTGGGTTTGAAATACAAAGGGTTCGATCTGAACACCAACCTATATGCTTCACTGGGCAGTCAGATTTTTAACAACCAGCGTTGGTTTACGGATTTCTACCCCTCGTTCACCGGGGCTGCGGTCAGTACACGGGTGAAGGATTCGTGGTTGCCTACCCATACCGACACCACGGTGCCGATTTTTGAGAGCGCAACTAATTTCAGCACCAACACGCAGCCTAATTCCTACTACGTCGAAAACGGATCGTACGGGCGGATGCAGTATTTAAACCTGGGCTACAGTTTTTCGAACGCCCTGTTAAGTCACCTAAAAATGAGCCGATTACGGGTGTCAGTGTCGGCGACGAACTTGTTTACGATCACCAAATACAGCGGCTTAGACCCCGCCGTTGGTGGTCTGGCTGATGCTACGTTCGGGATCGATGTGGGCAACTATCCAGTGACTCAAGGCTATAACCTGGGTGTGAGTGTTGGATTCTAGCGCTATTTTTCGTTTTTGTCATCCCGACAATGGGACTGTTATTGAGTACTTAATCCCAAAACAGCTTTGGCTCGTTTTACTAAAATATTATGCAATAAATCCGTACTTTAGTGCAATATAGTCGGATCAACAAGACCACTGTCCATCGTTTCGACTAGATGGTTTTCGTTACTATGGAACGTTATACGCATCCACCTGACCCATCCGGGGATAAGGCTGGTTTTCCTATTGATACGCCAAGTACTATTCCTTCAAATAGTGGTCAATCGACTGTAGCACCCGATACAAATACCACCGAACAACAACAGTGGGCAGCATTACAGGAGGGCAGTGCGGATGCGTTGTCCTGGTTCTACCAGCGGTATGGCAAAATGCTGCTCAACTACGGCTACCGGCTGGCTCCCGATAAGGAACTGGTCAAAGACACAGTCCAGGATTTATTTGTTCAGGTCTGGGGCAAAGCGACAAAATTGCCAGCCATTACGTCACCCAAAGCGTATTTCATCGTGGCGTTACGTCGGGAATTGATCCGACGTATTACGAAGCAACGTCAATTCTCGGACGCCACACCCGACGAAGACAAGGAGCTTTCCGCTGAGGAACAACTCATTGCCACGCAAACCGACGACTCGATTACAGATCGCTTAGCCCGTTTCATCAATCAATTGCCACCCCGTCAGCGCGAAATTATTTTCCTGAAGTATTACAGTTCTCTGGCAACTGACGAAATCGCTGACGTGATGGAGTTGACTTCGCCATCTGTCTACAAGCTACTCTACAAAGCACTGGACAATCTCCGGCAGTTATGCGCAGGTTGGGAAGCCGTCTGGGCATTCTGCTGTCTCACGTTTTCCGCTCTATTTTCTGAGCTTATCAACTAATACTACTGTACCATAAGTTACTGATCGAATCAGGTACGTGAAGCCTTCGAATGGATAAGCGACAGGAATCGTATCCTCGTATGTATAGGTGTGCTACGAATTAGGGTCAACCGTAATTAATAGTGAAAACCCGTGTTTTCATCGGCGCGATACGCATCGGCTACAGGCAACCAGGCAACCGTTCTCAACTCCTCGACAAGCCCAGGATAAATGGTTTGTTACCGAATCCAGTTTACTGTGCCGCAGGCGAGATCACCAGGATTGAACAGGCAATAGCCATTGGTACAAAAGGACCACGACAACAAATGGTAGGTGCTTCTTTCTGGGTACATCCGCAACAAAAGGGTCTTTGACGGCTTTAAATCGAACATAAGCTACAACTTTTAGTGCCCGAACCGTAGCTTTGCACGTATGAAACGCATTCCCCAGTTTGACGGACTATACGGCGAGGTCAGCGATCAAACCGGTTCGTCAGACCGGTTTTGTCCACCACAGGCTGTTGTCGGGGTGCCGGGCCATCAGCCGGATAGCGAGTACTTGTTCTCTGAACTGCTCGAAACGCGTAGCCATCTGTTCGATTGGGTGATTCAACCACACGTTCACCCCCGCTTATGTCAACTATTTTTTGTCGAAATGGGTCGTGTCGATTTTTCGGAGGCTACCCAAAAACGCCAGCTAACGGGGCCGGTGGTACTGCTGATTCCGCCTACAGCGCTGCACGGGCTCATTTACACGCCGGACACCAGAGGCCGTATTCTGACCTTATCCGACAGCTTACTGGATAGCCTGTTCCCGGATACCTCGCCCCTGAAGCCTATGCTGGGATCGGTACAGTGCATTCAGGTGTTCGAAGAGCCTTACTCGGCGCCGGTAGTGGGGCAACTGATTGCCCAGATTGACGAGGAATTATTCGGCGACCAGCCCGAAAAGCGTACCATGCTGCATCTGAGTCTGCAACGGCTCTTTGTTATCCTGTACCGGTTATGGCAGCAAAACCAAACCATGCAGAACAGTCCCAATAACCTACCGCAACACTATTTCCGGCAGTTTCAGCAACGAGTCAGGCAGGTTGGAACGACTCATACGATCACCCAGTATGCCGACGATCTGGCCATCACGCCCGTTCATCTGAACCGGATCTGTCAAGCCGTGGCCGGAAAGTCGGCCAGCCAATTTGTGCAGATGCATATTCTGGACGAAGCCCGCAAGTACCTGACCTATACCACCTATTCTGTGTCGGAGATTGCGTATCTGCTGCATTTCGAGTACCCGAACTACTTTGCCCGGTTTTTCCGAAAGCACATGGGCGTGTCACCCACCCAATTTCGGGAGGGTCAACGCGCTACTTAATTTATGACAACTCACAACATAAGAGGGGCTACTGGTCGACTCTCAGTGATGACCCGCCGTGGCCGCATCGAACACGCGGCAGAAGTTACCCCCTCCTACCCGACCAATTTCATCGCCGGAAAAGCCAACCGTCAACAGAGCATCAACGACAGCGTAGTAAAACCCGACTGTCTGGTCGGCCCAGGCCCCATTCGTGCGTTCACCGATCCGTTCGCCCTGTTGACCACCGCCGGGACCTTTCTGGGCACATGGGGATCTATAAGACGGGGTTAGCTTGGTATCGGTGCCGAGACAAACATGGTCGATCCCAACGACATCCACCAACGCCCTAATGTTCTGGGCATATGCCAGTGGTGTGTCGGCTAAGTGTGTCCATACACCAATAACACCACCCGCCCTGGCGATACGTTGAGCCTGCTCTTTACTGATGAGTCTTGGTTTCATCATAGCGGCCATGCGCTCATTCTGACCCAACTGGGTATTAAGGCCCGTGTGGGAGATGACTATGGGTTTGGTCGCCACCTTGAGAGCCGCATTCACCGTTTCATTACTGGCGTGTGTCAGGTCAACCAGAATTCCCAGCCGGTTGCACGCCCGGATAACATCGGCCCCAAAGGCGGTCAGCCCGCCCCACTGAGGAGGGCTCGTGTAAACGTCGCCCAATGGCACAGACGCATCATTGTCGTGGAGCAGCCCGAGATGTCGCAAGCCCCGGGTATAGGCTTCGTCCAGCCGATCCAAATGCCCTTCCAGAAAATGACCGCCCTCGATCGATTGAATGACCGTCGGCTGGTGCGCCGTGTGTGCCGTGCGTAGGTCAGCCAGGTTCAGAGCGCGCTTCACACCGTTTTGGGTTAGCACGCTGTCCATCGACGCCAATGCATTCTTGTACCGCTCGTAGGCGTCTCCGGGGTTGACCAGCGCGGGCCGGTCGACGGAGATGGTCATGCAGATGGCTGATAAGCCCGATCGGTTCATCGCACCAGCCAGGTCGAGTTGAGGACCAGGGACCTCAGCTGCGATGAAGGGAACATCGACATGGTTGTGGGTATCAATGCAAATCGTTTTGGCAACGATGGCCGCCACCCGTGGGTCGATCCGGACCCGGTCGGTAGCCCACGACGCCAGCGCGTTTGTCCTCATGACCACACTCGCCCCCGCGACAGAAGAAAGGAAGTTCCGTCGTGACCATTGACGTTGATGTTTCATTACGAGTTAAAATTAATCGATTGACGGGTAGGGCGTAACGGCCCTACCAACGGGTTGTTTTACAGGGTATTTAATACCTTCGACTAACAGGCCGTCAGGAGAAGGGAAGTTGCTTGACCTGTTGAAGTCGCCACCAGCCAATCAGCGTGAGCAGGGCCAGCCCTCCCAGCAACCACCAGGCTTGCCGGGCCATCTGCTCGACAACCCAAGTTACGGCGTTTGGCTCACCGGACAGGCGTTCAATGACCCACGCAATGGCTGCTACTCCGGCCAATACGGCTCCTGTACGCCGTAAACCGCCGTAATAGGGCGTCTGACTCAGCAGTAGTAACCACGGAATGATAAGGGTGATGATACCGACCTGCATCAGTTCAATACCGAGATTAAAACCCAGAATACTCAGGGCCATTGGACCGGCATCGAGATGCAGATTAATCAGTGTACCCGCAAAGGCCAGGCCGTGCACCAGACCGAAGCCAGCCGCAACCCAGGCTTCCCGACTGACCGCAGTCCGGCCCGAAAACAGGGGACGAAACGCATGAACCGCTGATACGAGGATAGATAGCGCAATGAGCACCTCAACGGGTTGGCCGGGCAACCGAATCCAGCCCAGGGCACCCAACAGCAGGGTAAGCGAATGACCAAGCGTAAAGGCGCTGACGATCATAAGTATACGCCTGAAACTATAGCGAATCCCACCAAACTCACCCCAGGACAGTCTTCGGTCAGGCCCGCCAGTGACCAGCAACGGGGCCGGTAACAGGAGCACCAGCAGAAAAAGCAGATGATCCGTGCCTTCCGAAATGTGCCGGATACCCAGCTGCACCATCGCCCGAAACCCATCCCAGGTACTACCCGCTTCCAGGCTGACGACTAAGGGCGGTATCCGGTTGTTAATAATATCCAGTTCAATAACGCCCACCTGCATCGGTGGTTCGTCGGAGACCTGCCCACGTGCCCAGTCCTGACGAACCGACACCAAAATTTTATGCGTCACCACCTGGTGCAGAACGACATCATACCGAAAGATGAATCGCCGGACGGCCTCCTCCGGCGAAGAAGCGCCAACGGGGGGAACCAGTCGAATTTGTGCCACCAGCTCCCGATACATGCCATTTATCGGGTTCTGGGTTTCAAGGACCGAAAGGGCGCCCACCGAAACAGTCCAATCCCGGCCGTCGGGGCTTTGTGGACGAATGTGTTTCATCAGATAATCCCGCAATTGCGGACCGACCCGCGCCACTAATCCATTCGCCGAATCATTGACCGCATGCCCCCAGGCAGCTTGCAGTTCACTGAGCGGAATCTGCACCTCTGCGTCAATCCGATCCCCATGTATGGTAAGCAACACCACCGAGTTGGGCATGGGGTGAGCCGTCGATCCGTTTGGCCATAGGGTAGCCATCAGGCCTAGCAGAAAAACCACCGGCCAACCGGATAGCAGGTCGATAAAACAGCGTTGTTTTTTCACGAACGAGAGACGTTTACCTTAGTTGCCCCCATAATCACTGGTGCGGTCACGCCAGACCGAGTGCGGATGCACCGTACCCGGAAAATCACGGCTGGGCTGCGCGGAATATTCGAGCCAGATGCCCGGCCCGTCGAGTCTTACATAATCACCCGATTGGCTGAGCGTTTCACTGCCTGAATACCCGAGGTAGGTTTCGGGTAACCCGGCGGTGTACCGGGCCAGTACAGTTGCGGCTGTAGCCGGGTCCAGATCGTTAACGTACAACCTGATAGCGTTCAGGACCAAGGTTTGCTTGGCAGCCGGTAAATCACCCACGCGAAGGCCCTGCTTGGTCACGGGAAACTGTCCGTCCCGATCCGGACCGAGCAGGACATCCCTGAACGTGGACGCTAGTTTAGCCTTCGTCTGTTCGGTGTTGGTTAGCCCCGACAGCACCATCGCAAAAGCCTGCCGCTCCTGCTCAACGGGCTGATAGGATCGGCCGTTGACGGTTATGGCGGCCATCGGTTCCACACCCCGGAATGAGGGCGTGACACCCGTTACTTTCCCGTAATTGTACGTATTGGCAAACGCATAATGGTGTCCACCAAACTGCAACTCCCAAAGCCCAGTGGTACTAGGCGTACCCAGATAAGCCAAAAAGTAATTACCCGGTGAGAAGGTATCCGTTTTGCCAGTCGTTTTTCCAAAGTATTCGTCGGCAGCTAAATTACCATCCAGTTCATCGAAGCCCTCGTTGGGAACATGCTGGGCCATCACGGCGCCCATCAAGGCTTTAGCGGCTTTGAGCTGGACAGGATTCAGTAGACCTAAGCGGATACCAACCCGCCGGGGCCGACCACCAAATTCGGGGAAATTCGACCACTTAACGGCGTCAGTCTTTGAATAAGGTAATTGTAGGGCGGCTACCTGCTCACGGTTGAGCGTAGCTTTGAACGCATCCGCCAAACAAACCACCTGGGCTAACCCTTCAACGGATGCACAGTCGGTGGGTACGGCCATCGGTAGCGGATTCGCCATCTGGACTGGCGCAGGCGTGTAAACCGGCCGTTGGATGGCCAACAGAGCCGGGAAGATAACCAATCCGATACCCGATAAAAACATTAAAGGCTTCATGGTGCTAATCTCGCTGTATGCGTTAATTAATAAAAATAATCAGGGTTCTTCGATGCGATCCGCATAGCAAAATACTATCGGTTCGGACAGCTGATGATGCGAGACAGTTGCCGCTCGAAGAAAAAAAAGTTCCGTTAGTTCCCCCCATAATCGCCGGTATGATCTCGCCAGACGGAGTGCGGGTGGGGCGTATTCCGGACAATAACACCACCCTGATACGAAAACTCGATCCAGACGCTCGGCCCGTCGATACGCACATAGTCGTTCTGCGCCGATACCGCCGTCGTACCCGAATAAGCAATGTACGTGTTGGCTAACTCCGAGGTGTATTTCGTTAGAATTGTGGCCGCCGTAGTGGCGTCCAGATCATTGACGTAGAGCTTAATGGCATTCAGCACCAGTGCTTGTTTAGCCGCACTCAGCGTACTCACAAGCAAGCCAGACTTGGTAGCGGGGAACTGTCCGTCCTTACCGGGACCCAGCACCAGATCTGTAAACGTAGCGGACAGCTTGGCGGTAGTCTGCTCGCTGCTGCTTAACCCCGTCAGCATACTGGCAAATACCTGCCGCTCCTGTTCAATGGGCTGGTAGGTACGATTATTGGCACTTACGGCAGCCGCTGGCTCGACACCCCGAAATGCCGGCGTAACTCCCGTTATTTGACCGGCGTTGAAGGTATAGGGCTGGGTGTAGTGATGTCCCGTGAACAGAATCTCCCACAGGCCCGTAGTGCTGGGCGTACCCAGGAATGACAGATAAAAGTTGCCGGCCCCATAATCCGAACCACCCCCAATAGTCGCTAAATAGTCGTCGGCGACCAGATTTCCCAGCATCTCGTCGTAGCCTTCTTCGGTCGTCGTGAGCGCCAATACCGCCACCATCAGATCCCGGAAAGCAGCCAGTTGGGTGCTGCTGAGAGAGCCCAATTTAATCCCGATCCGCGACGAGAGGGCCGCAGGCAAATTCGACCACTTTTGGGCGTTGGTTTTGCTGTAGGTCAACTGCATGGTCGACACCTGGGTACTGCTAAGGGTGGCTTTGAAGGCTTCGGCCAAACAAACCACTTTCGCGACCCCCGTTGATGAAGCACAGGTCATGTTGGTTGAAGTCGTTGTGGCCAGATCTCCCGTGATGCTCGATGATGTACCCGACGTGCCTGAGGTTCCTGGGGTTACGGTTGTGTCTCCGCTGGACTTACAACCCGCTAGCAGGGCTGCTGCAATCAGCAGCTTACTGCCCGTTCTGGTGAAGATGTTCATAAATCGACGTACGAAATAGCGTGATCAGATTAATTTGGCAATGTAGAGATACAGGGACGACGGTCGCCCTCCATCCTTGAGATGACGCTTAACAGGCGGGTTACTATCTGACGCCGTTAAAACTGATCTCAAAAATGCATCTCAAAATAGCCAGTTATCTTTACCTATCTAGTACGCTGCTAACTACACTTGTGTTGCCTGAATAGCGGATACAAACCCAACACAAGTGGATACTTTCAGAACCTAGCTGGTTGGCTTTCCCGCTCACCTGCTGCGTTTGCCCTACGGCCAGGTCAGTCGTTTGTGCAGCACCACGGCTGGCAAACGGTATTGCTGCCGACTACGCTGAGAACGGGCCGGCACACACTACAAATTTTGGTTGTAGCTGATTTCTAGACCAAAACGGAAGAAATCGTCACCATCCCGTTCTGGTACATACCCGAAAAATAAAGCCGAAGTACCCTTATTTCCGGGTCTGGGCCACTTTCTGTTGGATGGGAATGGCACTTACTTCACGCTCCCGTTCCGTCTGCTCGATGTATACCGCATTGTCGGCGGGTTCAATCTTGATGCCGAGCTGATTAGCGTACGCCTGCGTAAACTCGGCTCCGAAATACAAGATGGCCGCCGTATAGTAAATCCACGTCAGGATAACGATCAGCGAACCTGCGGCTCCGTATGTCGATTCGGTACCGGTTGTTTCAATGTATAACCCGATCAGGTACCGGCCCAGCATGAATAACAAAGCCGTGAAGATGGCCCCCCACCGCACGTCTTTCCAGCTGATTTTCGCATCGGGCAGCACTTTAAAAATGACACCGAACAGTATCGTCACAACGGCGGTGCTGATGGCAAAGTTGAGTGCGCTGATCACATAGACACCTAAACCCGGCAGGAAACGGGTCAGCTGATCGCTCAGCGCCAGCACGACGCCATTGACGACCAGCGATACCAACAGCAGAAACCCCAGGCTCACTACTAAAGACGAAGATAAGAGTCGATCTTTGAGCAACTTGAGCCATCCTTGTTTTGGTTTGGCTTTGACACGCCAGATCAAGTTGACTGAATCCTGAATTTCAACAAAAATGCTGGTGGCACCGATTAGTAAGGTAACAATACCGATAACCAGGGCCGTACTGCTTTTACCCGATAACCCGACACTCTTGATCATATCCTGAATTTGCTTGGCCGCCTGATTACCGACCAATCCATTGATCTGTCCGAAAATCTGTCCTCGGATGGCTTCTTCCCCCAGAAAAATACCCGCCAGAGCGATCATCAGCACCAGTAAGGGAGCCAGCGAAAAAATAGTATAGTAGGCTAAGGCAGCACTGAGCTTCAGACAGCGATCGTCCAGAAAACCGTTTGCCGCATCGCGCAGTATATTCCAGGCACTGGCCCAAAATCCTTTCGTAGCCTGAGTAGGTTGGGCAGTTGTCGTGGTCATGGGTATAGAATCAGCGAACAGTTGTTTGTAGAAACGGGTCAATAAGTTGCTCATGGGCCATTGGGGTAACAATCGGATATCCAAAAAACGGGTCAGGTCGGCGTCCTTTTCCGGGATCAGTGTGCCATTCTCTCGCTGGCAGAACCTCACCAAAACCGAGTTGTTACAGAACAGAGCCGAAATCCAGGTAAATGACCGTTAGCTGCGTATATAGAGTGATTAGCGCGTGTGCAGGCAGTAGAGGCAATGCCACGCAGCACGAGCAACCACACCTGCCCGGTTGAGTTGTGGTTTAGGGACGACCTTACTGGTGTGGCGAATCACCTGCTCAACTTCCAGGTTCGATCGGCAGCGTAGGACTGACGGCACCCTCACGTATGCTGCCGGGACAGGTGCATAATGATTCGTTGAGCAATCTACAAGGACGACTCGTCAGGCCGGTAGGGTTCAGTATGCCCGCCCATTCCGATACCAGCCGCTGTGGTGGACGCACCCGTCGAATCGGAACGTTCATGGCGGCTTTCGATCGAGGTACGTTCAATGGCTATCTCTTCTCGTCGCAAATTGATGGTCTGGTTTTCAATCGTTTGTACCTGCCGCGTCGTCACCCGAATTTCTTCCACCAGCCGGATCCGTTTAACCAGGACATATTCTTCCTTGAGGACTGGATAGATGATCGTATCGCCCTCCTGACGCGTGACCGGAGCCTCATCGACCAGCTCATTGATCAGTACCCGCTCAACCATGATCTGATCGGCAGTCAGCGGAATCTGAACCTCCTGTTGATCCTGATGCACCGTTTTCACCAGCCGAACCTGCCCGGTTTCCACCAATCGCTTGCCGATTGTGATCGTTTCCTCAATAACGGGTATACGCTCAACGGGTTGGTTCGTGACAACGGGCTGATCGGACGCGTCTCCATCTGGTTGAGGTGATTGAGCAGAAGTACTGGACGTAGTAAAGGATTCCTGAGGTATCATTACGTAAGGGTGCAGCGCCCCGTTAGCTAATTCTAGTAAAAAAACGGGGCATCCAGTTATGATGCGCCGGTTGACTAAGGACACATCCTGTAAAAATGGTGCCATCAAGGAAAATAGTAGCTTCCAGCGCCTTGTCAATCGAACGGGTAGCAACACGCGATGAGAAACGAGGCACAAGCTGAGGAAAAAGTGCCCCGTGCCTGGGGAATCGACAGCATGAGCTTCCTAACTTTCACCTGGTCCCTCGGTTGCAGAAACAAAGTCTGGCTTAATGGCTGGCGATTGACCGGATGACACCTATTGAATCAATGAAAACAGTACTAATCGCTCTAAGTATTTCGCTGGGTTTGTTTTATTCGACCGATACGCTGGCCCAAACACCCGCCCTTAAGGAGAAGATGTCGGTAACGGATCGCATGGCCAAGGCCCGAGCGGCTAAGGCCGAAAAAAAAATCAACCCGCCGGTGGGTAACCCAGAAAAAGCATCCCCGGCTGATTATAAAGCGCCAATCGACAAGGTGCTTAAAGGGCCCAACGGTGAAGTGGTTCACGATGGCGAACGAGGTGGCAAGTTCTACATCAACAGGAATGGCAATAAGACCTATTTAAGCAGTAATCAGTGACGAAACCAGGTTCTGTAGGCTGGCCCTAACGCGCATTTTCCGCCTGGGTTCGTGATGAGTCACAGAATTCTACAGTATGGGGCCGGATTGCCCCATTCCCCTATCACATAAAGACCTAGTTGATCGATCAAATAAATAGACCACATGGTGCATTTGCTGATTTCCCTTGATGGCATGGTTTTGTAAGAAAGCAGGGTATCAGTCACTCAGAACTGGTGACACCATTTACCCTGCGCCGGGAAGCCATCAGCCTAAAGCGCAATTTCCCATTCAATGAACGTCCGGCTTGGTTCGATAGCCTTCGTTATAGATCAATTCATCTTTTACTCAACCAAACCAGTACAAGTCATGGCACTTACAGTAATCGGAATTTTTGACGAGCCCACCCAGGCACAACAGGCCGTTAGCACATTGGTTAGTGAAGGATTTAGCCAAAATAACATTGACATTTCAGCTGGCCGTAGCACCGATACAACCAGCACCGGCGACGCCTTTCCGGATCGGAACGTGAATTCATCGGGCACGCGTAGCGAAGAGTTGATCGATGATGCTAAAGACACGGGCAGTGGCATTGGCGGTTTTTTCCGTTCGTTGTTTGGTGGTGATGATGACGATGACACGAACCGGTACTCAACTGTCGCCGAACGGGGTTCGATCGTAACGGTACACGCGAGTTCAGCCGATGAAGCGGAACGGGCGGCTGACATTCTGGACGAGGCCGGAGCGGTCGATGTTGATGAGCGGGCAACGGAATATGGTTACGGCACTACGGCGGGTAAAGAATATGGCTATGGTGCTACGACAAGTACAGGCCTGGCAAATACAACAACGACGGAGCCGAGTCAGTTAGCTGATGGCGATCAGACCATCAAGGTAATTAAGGAAGACCTGGAAGTAGGCAAGCGTACGGTTGAAACGGGCGGTGTCCGGGTGCGGAGTCGTATTGTGGAGCGGCCCATTGAAGAAAGTATCCGGTTGCGGGAAGAGCGCGTTGTCGTTCAACGCAATCCGGTCAATCGCCCAGCTACGGCGGCTGATCTGAACGCCTTTCAGGAAGGCGAGATTTCGCTGACGGAGCACGCTGAAGTACCGGTTGTTTCTAAAACGGCGAATGTGGTGGAAGAAATTTCGGTCGGTAAAGACGTTACCGAACGCGACGAAGTTATCCATGAAACGGTGCGTAACACCGAAGTCGATGTAGAGAATGTAGGCACGACCGCGCAAACGGTTCGTCCGGCTGGCACGTTGCTGGACGATGACAATACGGTCACCTACCCGGCTAAATAGATAGTCGATACACCTGGTTCTACAGGATCAACTCCCCGATCAAGCAATTGGCTATTCGTAGTCAATTCGCTGGTCGGGGAGTTGGCTGTTTATCCGCCCGGCTGAACCCGATAATAAACAACAAAATCGTTAATTTTTCTGGCCGTTGTAACCAGTTCACGTGACTTACCGATTACGGAGGGGTTCGTTTATGACCCCATACGTTCGTACGGTGGCGAATCGGCGAGACAACTTATTTGGACTCGGTCAGTGAATAATCGTGGTTAACTACAAAATCCAGTAAGGCCCTCGCCAGCCGTTTGGGTGCTAAGATCTCGGTGGGGTGGTCTTTTATTATGGCCGAACGAGGCATACTGGAAAACTGCGCTGTCCGAGGATCCTGCACCATAACCGTACCCTGCTGATTATGAATTTGAATCGCGCCCAGCGTGCCATCCGTGCCCGCCCCCGACAGCACAATGCCAATCGCCTTGGCTTTCTGGCCGTTAGCCAGTGAGCGAAAGAAGATATCAACCGCCCAGTTGCTTCTTTCCAGAACTTCCCGGTCCTGTAGCTGAAGCAGCCCCTCCTCAATCGTCATCATTTTATTGACAGGCAACATGTATACACAGTTTGGCCTGACTTGCTGTTGATCAGTGGCCCAGTAGATAGGCATGTCCGTATATTTGGCCAAGAGCTTATCGGCGATACTGGCGTAATCCCGGTTCAGGTGTTGAATCACGATGAAAGCAATCCCCGAGTCAACGGGAATCTGGCTGAAGAAGTCCCACAAAGGTTCGTGGCCACCGGCTGATACGCCGATCGCTACGATGTAGAAAGAGTCAGAATTTTCCATGCTTAATTAGTAAAATGGGGGTAGAGTTGTAATATAGCTTCCTGATCAGTAACACGCTACTTGTTTCCGGCATATTTATTTGCAGCTGACTTTCATGGGTCAAGAGGGACATTGTCGCTGCACCCATTCACTAAAACAGAAGCCCAGCAGTTGCCAGGCTTCTGTTTTAGTACTCACCATTCACTTTACATTACTGTAGACCAAACAAGCGTATACCTGCTTGAGGCAAACTGATGAGGAAACGGGGTAGCGCAAAGCGAAACACCGCATAGCACAAGGCCGATTATTTTATTGACTAGCCAAAGCATTATTTCTCCTCGAAATAAAGACAAAAAATGAAGACAGTTCTCGCTTACCTGGCTGGTATTTGATGTCGACCGTAACTATTCGCTTACTCATTCAGTTTACCCATATGCGCATTTAAGAAAAGGCTATATGATCGTATTTACTGCGTTGGACAAAGAAGGCGGAAGCACTGAATTTGCTTATGCCTTGAGCTCAATCGAAGCCGAATTCGATTTTTTGAGTAGCCTGGTAGCGAAAGGACATACCTTATTAACCGTTCAGTTACTGGATGGCAGTGACCGCACGGACCTTCCTCTGGCGGCTTTCGACGGCCTTCCTTTTTCTACCTTCATGGAGGAATTGCATCAGGAATGGCTGACCACTTTACGTCAACCCTGCCAGACGGACTCTTCGCGCCATCAAGAATTGATCCGCTTAACTCGCCTGCGCATCGATCAGATTGAGGTCGCCATTTCGGCACACGAACGAATGATTGCCTGCTCCATGAGATGGCTCCAGCGCACTCAAACCTCGTACTTATCTGATTCCAGAAAGACCCGTCTTATTCTCCGTTATGAGTCCATGATTGACTTTCATAAACAGCAGTTACGCCGTGCACGGTGTAGATCTCAGTTGATCGTGAATCGATTGAGTCATCTTCTGGCTTAACGCAACTTACTTTTTCTGGAAATTACAAACGCTGGTTGATGAGGCAAAAAGAGAGCAGATCAGCGCTGGACCTTTTTAATGACGGTTTTGATCGTGGCGAGGTGTTGACCAAGCGTCTGGTCAGTTGCGCCGATTACGAAAAAAAATAGCCACACCTTGCGAGGTATGGCTACCAGTTATAAAAGTTAGGGGGTGCCGATTGGCCTACGTCAATGCATCGACACCAGCCTGAGCAACGGCTTCATCCTGATCCACACTACCACCAGATACGCCGATAGCGCCAATGATTTCACCCTGTTCATTTTTTATGGGCAGACCACCCGGAAATGTAATCAAGCCTCCATTTGAGTGCTCAATGTTATAAAGCGATCCGCCGGGCTGGGAAAGTTTCCCCAGTTCACCACTGGGCATGTCAAAATAGCGGGCGGTGCGGGCTTTACGCTGAGCGATGTCAACCGAGCCTAACCAGGCTCCATCCATCCGTACGAAAGCGGTCAGGTTTGCCCCACCATCAACAATGGCAATATTCATAGGAGTGCTGATCTGGGTGGCTTGCCGGATGGCTGCCTCGATAGCTTGCTGAGCCTGTTGAAGGGTAATAGACATAGATACGAGATGATAAGTTGAGTTAGGAGAACACGGGATTAGTCGGAGTGTTGGGATACTCTCCAAATAGTAAGCAACAGGTCCACCGGAACCGGGTAGTCGAAGGAATGCTGAACTCAGCGTCGGCCAGCTCAGCAAGAAGTTTTATGAGTAGCGTAGATCCTAAGTAAGTCAGCTCCTATTCGACTGATAATTAGACCATAAAGCCGGACAACCACCAATCGTGTCAGAAAGTCCCTACATGCAGAAGTTCAAGCAGCACACCCGTCAACATCAACAAGCCGTCCAGATAGACGTAATAGCCGTATTCGGATGCATTGCTCACAATTCGTCGCGCCACAACCAGCAGGATAAGCATGGGCAGGCATACGCACAGAAGCGTCAGCGTATCCCAGCCAAGCGTGTACAGGCCAACAACCGTCAGACCGAAGCCGAAAGCGAGAATCCCGAAAAATAGCTTTACCTGCCGCCCGGTTAACCGCGACACAATCGTTAGCCATTTCGATTGCCGGTCTATATCCCGGTCACGATAATCGAAGCAAAGCGCAATGCTGTAAATCAGCAGGAACCGATTCAGCAGCCAGGCCCCTGCGAATACCCAGTTGATACGTACGGTTGACGTAGCCAGAAGCATAGGGAGGGCTACGGTTACATAGGCCCAGACCAGAGACAGATACGTGGTTTTTAAGACGGCAATCTGCCGCAGAGCGCGGAAAGGACGCCAGTTGATTTTGGGTGCTGTGTATAAAAATGTCAGCAGGATAACCGGTAGCAGATCGGTCAGGTAAGCGTTCAGCTGAGTCAGCAACCAGCCGCCAACCAATAAAGAGCCAATAAACAAGCCCAGCAACAACTGTTTATGCGTCTCAATCCAACGTTCCCGGTCAGTCCCTGCGGATGACATATCGGTTAGGTACACATGGAGGCAATAGCTGCCTAGTGTACCAGCGAAAATGAAGGGCAAAAATAAGTCCGGCACCTGTAGGTGAAACAACGCCACGGTCGTCAGACACATCACCACTGCGCAGAGGGCAATGAAGCAATTACCAAAAACGACGAACTGAAAAACAGCGACCAGGCAACGACGCATTACTTGATACATAAGGCTATGAAGAAGCGAACGCCGATTTACTCCACCGTGATCTGCGTGAGACGTTCCAGCGGGTTCAATTCCGGAAGGCATATTCATTTACCGGTTTGCTGGATGAGTTGTTCGGCGCTGGTTTCCTAAAGCAAGCTAAAAAAATTCTGTAAGGCGTTTCGGCTTAAGCAGCCATATCCTATCGGGTGAACCCAGCACTGATGGAGCTCACGTCATCAGCACCCAATTTACGCTCTACCATCAAGAAAATTTCCGCAACTCACCCTTTATTGTCCATGAGCAGTACGGTAAGTGCGAGAAAGAACTACCGTCCAAACCGATAAATGTACGGCAAAATCAGTGTTTTTGCTGAGGCTATAGTTTTGTGTATACCGATTGCCTCCCTCCTATTTGTTAATTCCAATCGTAGACTATAGATTTAGAGTTGTCTTACTGAAAAATGCGGCTCGAATTCATTAATTATCAAAACTTAAAAATAGCAAACAAAAGTGCGTTTATGTAACCCTTTTCCTTTAACCAGACAAATCGATGACGATGCATTTATCGATTAACGTGTAGCGGACAATTACTTATTTTTTGCCTAAAGTCAGAGACTAATCCCATAATGGACAGATCAATTAGCCAGCAGGCATTGGATGAATTGTACGATTACGTTAGCATGGGATTTGGCGCTGCCCGAGTACAGTATTCGCCGTTTCTGGCCACACAGGAAGAGTCTGACAAATTTTACAATCGCCTTTGGGAAACAGCCCGAGCGCTGGCCGTTTTTTACTCACAGAAAGGCGACAAACATCTATTGACTACCCTCAATTCAAAACGCGGCAGTATTCCATTCCGGCACTTTGTCGTAACCAACGCGCCCTTATTCAAATACCTGATCGACGTTTACGAAGCGGACCAGGATAGGTTTCAGTAATGCGTTGCTGTCAGTAAAGTAAATAAGGACATCTGCGTACATACGTCGTGCGCAACATTCGAATTGGTTTCCTGGGCGTACCATCTTCGCAACGTTGGTACTATAGATCGTTTACGAGTAAAGTAGTTAGCAGGTTCGTTACGATTGCAGCCAGTTGATAAAGACCCGATAACGTGCTTTCGACAAAATAACTTCACGGGTTTGATTGCCAAGTTGCAGGAACAGGCAATATTTTCCATCCTGCCAGTAAGCAAAATGCTGGATCGTTTTTCGATGAATGATCTCCTTACGATTTACCCGAAAAAATTGTTGGGGATCCAATTGAGCGGTCAAATCTTCTAAGCTCTTGTTCAATTGATACGTTCGTTGTGGGTGTATGACATAATACCGCCTTTCTTTCGTGAAAAAGTAAAGGCACTCTTCGGCTCGCAAGGTCATGCTGCCTCTGTCATTATACACTTTAAGCGTCGTCAGGTAGGACGTTGATGGTTTTTCCGGAGGTATCCATTGCTTCTTATACCGCAACCGGCTTTCAATGGCCTTAATCAGATCGACACTCGCAACCGGTTTTGTCAAATAATCATCGGCTCCCAGGTTCATACCATGCCGCAGATCCAGCCGGTCTGATTTTGCCGTCAGAAAGATAAATGGCGTGTTGGTCAATGCAGGTGTTGACCGGACAATTTCCAGTACTTCATAACCATTCTGATTAGGCATCAGGATATCGCATATGATCAAATCAGGTGGTTCAAGTGCCGCCTGCGCTAATCCTTGCTGACCATCCAGCGCTGACATCACATGGTAACCATTGATACTGAGAAGTTCAGCTATATTCTCCCGCAGATTGTCCTCATCTTCAATCAAGAGTAATTTTGGCAGCATATAGTCAAGTTTTTGGGTACGCTTGGTATAATTAGCGCGCTATAACAGCCTTTTCTGAGTTGTCACGACTCGGCGAATGACTGATCAAGTCGATAAGCGGCACGATAAGAACCAGTCAAACAATGGCAGCAAAATACGTCAAACCATAATCGGCAGGATAACTCGAACAGTCGTGCCGACCCCCTCCTTACTATCGATAGTAATACAGCCTTTCAGCAGGGTTACGTATTCCAGGCAGATCGCTAATCCAAGGCCGGTTCCCTGAATTGTGCCCGCGTTACGTGCCCTAAAAAACTTACCGTACAAATTCGGAATGTCTTCCTTGGGAATGCCGATTCCGTCGTCGATGATATAAAAAGTAGCCGCTTTTTCGTCGAAAGTCAGGGTTAGCCGTGGATTTTTTGTCGAAAATTTGAAGGCATTGGCCAGAATATTTTTCAGGACATGACTAATTAGTTTTTTATCTGTCAGAACAGCTCGGGATCGACCCGTGACGTTGAATTTAATCGATCGCTTGTCCTGCCGATCGCAAAAAGTCGTCTCTATTATTTCTTTACTGAGTGCCTTCAAATCGATATACTCCCGATTAACTTTTACCTGCCCTTCTTCAATTTTGCTGATGGTAAGCGTATCCGAAATTAAGTCGTTTAATGAAAAAACTTCGCGGTATATTTTGTCGATATGTTGGTTGATGGACTCCGTTTTGGTGCCTTCGGGTATAGCGTTTACATAATATTTCAATAATTCCACGCTTGAGCTAATGGTGGCCAGTGGCGTTCTAAACTCATGGGAAGCGGTCGAAATAAACTGCGATTTGAGGTAATTCAAACTGCGTTCTTTCTGCAACGATTCTTCCAGAATTAATTCTTTTTCAACAGACGACGTGCTATCAGTAGCCATACCAATCCGACGTTTCAGCAAGCCAGCTTCATCTTTCACGGTGAATATCCGGACATCCAGATAGCGAATGCTCCCATCCTGATGGCGAGCCCGAAACGAAAAGCCCAGATCCGGATCTCTGTGCATAAATGCATTCATTACTTTTGGGCGATCTTCTTCCAGAATGAAGTGTAAAAACAGATAGGGATTTTCGTAAAGTTTCTGAACCGGCTGGCCGCTAAAGCGCTCATAGGCTGAGTTCATGTAGATAAAACGCGGTTCGTCCAGGTCACGAATCCAAAAAATCTCATCTACATTTTCGGCAATATCGCGAAAACGTTGCTCGCTTTCCAGCACCGCTTCTTCGGCTTTTTTGCGTTCCGTAACATCAGTCAGCGTACCGGTCATGCCCGTGACTTCATTGTGTTCATCGACCGTAACCTGGGCAAATACGCTGATCCATCGATACCCTCCCCCCTTATGAACGTAGCGAACGATGTGCTGGCAGTACGCTTTCTGACGACTCATCAGCAGTTCACACAGATGACGGTTCCGTTCCCGATCGTCGGGATAGACAAAATCCAGCGCTGGTTTTCCTATCGATTCGTCAACGCTGAACCCTGTTATCGACTGCCAGACCGGATTCAAATAGACCCAGGCCCCCGTGTAATCAATGTAAAAAACGATATCGTTCAAATGATCAACCAGCGACCGATAGCGCTGTTCGCTTTCTTTCAGGGCTGAGTCGGCCTGTTTTTTAGCGGTCTGGTCACTGACCACACCAATCATGCGGCTACTTTTACCGGCCTCGTTCTGTAACACCAACCCGTCCGCCTTCATAAAATGAATGGACTTATCCGTCGGGAAGATTATGCGAAATTCAGCCTCGAAAGGCTGTTGATCCCGAATAATTTGCTTCACATTCTGATTGAAAAAGGTAAGATCCGCGGGATGAACCAGTTTGGCCAGCTCAGCGATCCGCTGAATCTTAATGGTGTCGGGTATACCGAACAGCGTATAAAAATGCTCATCGACTACCAATTCATTCGTCTCCAGACCCCACTCCCAAACGCCGAGCTTACCCGCTATTGTCGCTAACTGAATACGCTGATTGGCCTGTTTTAACTCTTCTTCAATGCGTTTCAGATAGGCAATATCGGTTACCAGATTTACGTAGCCGATCAGCTTCTCATCCTCGTTGTAAAGGCCGCTGATCGTGGTAAGAACGGGTATGTAGGTTTCCTGCTTAGTGCGGATCGTATACTCCTGCTGAATAAAACCAGATTTTGCCTTAGACGCACTCAAGTCAAACGCTGTGTCAGCGTGCAGGAGATCAGGTTTCGGCTGAAAAACGTCCGGCTGACCAATGAAACTGGGCGTAACTTTTCCCACTAATTCCTCCGCGCTGTAGCCTGACATCGCTTCGAGCGCAGGATTCACGAGCTGAATAATGCCTTCGGTGTCCGTTGCCGAAATACCCAAGCCCGCATGCTTCAGGATGGCCCGCTGCATGGCCGAAAGCTCCTGAATTTGGGTCGTACGATCGGCCACCCGTTTTTCCAGGTCAGCGTTGGTTTGCCGAAGTTGGTCTTCGATCTGTTTGAGGTGTGTAATATCCTTGGCGGTCAACAGAATGGTGTCCCCCACCCGAACCAGCGAGTAATCGATCCAATAATCACCGCTCGGAAAGTTAACCAGTTGTTGAAAGTGCGCGGTTTCGCCCGTTTCCAATACATGGACGATTCTATCAAAAAAGCCGTTGGTCACTACATGCGGAAATAAGCTGGTCAGCGGCTCACCCGCCATTTCCGAGTGTTTATACCCCGTAATGTGTTCGTTTTCGGGATTGGCCAGCAAGTAAGTAAAGTCAACGATTTGGCTATTCTGTCGGACTGGCTGCAAGAGACCCAGACCGACAGACACGTTCGTAATAACCGCCTGTAAAAGCTGGTTATTTTCGTTGAGCTTGGCCGCCTGACTGGCCAGCCGCTGATTAACATCTTCCTGAAACAATAGTATCGACAATTGCCCCGCGACTTCATGTGCGATCAGTACGTGCTCCTGCGTAAAAAAATCCGGCGCTTTGTCGAGCAGAACCAGCAGACCAATATAGTGCTGATGGGCAAACAGCGGAACGGCCAGAAAGGAACGGTGGCCCCACTGGTAGGGATTCAGACCCGTGGGTAAGCCGTAAGTATCCGCCTGTAACTGGTTGATCAAGATCTCCTGACCCTGCGTAAATTTTCGATTATAAAGGAAGTCGGCCGAGAATTGAATATCTGTCCAGGTTTCCCGCTTACCCCTGCGCATCGGATTTTGCGTATAGGCTAACTGCCCTTTCTGGTCGACGCGAAATACCGCCCCGACCTCACAGGGAATCATGTTATAAATGTGTTTTAAGGCTACGTGATCGGCTTGCTCATCCGACAGGTGACTATTTAGCAGCACGTTGCTGATGCGGTTTACCCCTTCGAGCCGCTTATTGACCCGTTGCAGTTCCAGTTCGCGATTTACCCGGCTAGTGACCGTTATCACCAGCCCAGCAAACGTGTTCAATAGGTCAATATCATTTTTATCCCAGTTTCGCTGCTGCCGGACAACATCGAAACCGACGAAACCGACCAGCTTTTTATCGAAAATCATGGGGACGACCAGCAGTGATTGAATACCCTGTGCCGCCAGGCTTTTCCGTTCGCTGGCTGCCTCATCGGGTAAATCAGCGAGTGATCTCACCAAAATGGTTTCTTCGTCGACCAGTTTCTGATGCCACCAGGGGAAACCATGCGTCAGCCTGTTCTGAAAACGTGCCTGTGTCGCTTCGATACCCTCTGCGCACCATTCATGCGTACAGCTCATCGACATTTCGTCTGCCGAGTAGCTGAAAATATAAGCCCGATCAGCCATGTTGAACCTACCGATCTGAGCCAGTGAGTCAACAACACACGTATCCAGTTCGTGAGAGGCTATGTTGCTGAACTGATTCGATATGCCGGCAATGATACTTTCCAGTTCCAGTCGGCGCTGTAGATTATCTTTATAGCGTTTATTGGGTGTATTGTTTTGCAGGTAGATCGTGCATCCTGTCTCATTTCGGTAAATCGAACTATCTATCCAATAGCCCATCACCTGTTCATACGACTCATTTCTGTACGAGACGCCTGTCTTAAGCACATCACGAACGGGCTTGAGTAACGTTTTCAGGAAAGGGATGTCCGTAAGCAGCAGCGTCTCGCCAGGTTCGCAGGGAATGGCAAGCAGCGAACACGCGAAAGGATTGCAGTACGTAATGTCAAAATTCAGCATAGAGCCGGTTCCAGTCTGTGCCGAAGCACACACGACAATGCCAACCGGTAGGTCCGGAAACAAGTCAATATCCAGATTGGCTTTCATCGTATCACTCTCTCTTTTTTTCACAGATAACCGGTAGTAATCTATTTCTATACGATAAAGAAGTAGTCAACAAGGTATCACTCTTAGACCGAATCGCTTATACCGGTTACAAAAAAATAGCAACTTATTTGGTTCTTCAATCAACAAGCGTAGGGCTTGTCGTCTACATTTACCTATATTGGGTTTATTCAGACTGGTAATTTAGTTAGTAAAAGCTGTTTTACGGTTAATTCGTATCCGCATTAGGAATTTGCCGTGTAAGTTGACCGGATACATAGTTATATAGTACAGAAACAGTATAACTAAGGTAGTATAAACTTTCAACCACATACAAAATAGTTAGTATTATTATTTCGCCCCAACTACTCGTTATATATTTCGTCATCAATTTGGTAATTGGCGCACAGGTTACTTTTACTAGTTCATTCTACACCTTCTTTCAACTTGATGGCTCATGTCAAACAACATAAACCGCTCTGCTCACAATGTGGCATCCTCCAATGAGTTTGCTTCATTCGCTCTACAGTCTGCGGGGATCGGAGCCTGGGAATTCGACCCTGTTACCCAGCTCGTGCGCTGGGATAAACGCTGTCAGGAATTATATGGCATTTCCAGTCAGGATGTCGTTCTCTACGAGCACACGTTGGGCGGTGTTCATCCAGACGACCGATCGATGGTCGAGCAGGCCCGACAGTGGGCGTCAGACACACGGTCAGGCGGTCAATATGATATTCGCTTCCGCACGATTGCAGCCGATACAGGTCAGCTTCGCTGGATACGTTGCCAGGGGAGAGCCTATTTCAGCCCCTTGGGCGAGGTGTATCGGTTTGTGGGTATTGCCCAGGACGTTACCCAGGAACAGCCGACCCGCCAGCAACTGGCCGAGTCCGATGGATTAAATAAACTGACCACAGCCCTGTCCGGAACGGGCGTCTATCGGCTGGATTTGCTCACCGATGAGCTGGTTCATTCCTCAACGTTTGCCTACAGGGTATGTGGCAATGCCAATGCCAAACTGAGTCGGATAGAATTCTTGCTTGCTCTCCATCCGCAGGATGAGCTATTGCGGCAGGCGGCTCTTGAGCAGGCAACCCGCACGGGTGTACTCGTGTACGAACCCCGGTTCATCTGGCCGGATGGTACAATTTATCATACCAGAATCGTTGGCGTGATGCATCGCGATGAAACGGGTAAACCCCTATTTATCGTCGGGCTCGTGGAAGAGCTTACGCAGTACACAATCAGCCCCGCTTCGTTATCAACCACTGAACTTGGCTTTAAGGCGCTGATCAGTGCGTCGCCGGTAGCCATGGGTGTTTTTCAGGGGCAGAATCTGGTTGTTGAAACCGCCAACGAAGCCATGTACAGCCTCCTGGAATGTGACCGTGAGATCATTGGCAAGCCTCTGCTGGCGGCTCTACCCACCTTACGTGATCAGTCGTTTGCCGTGTTGCTCCAGCGAGCCTATACTTCCGGCGAAATGGTCACCAGCAGTCATCAGTTAGTCTCCTTCTGGCAGCAGGGTCAGCTCATCAACCGGCACTATACCTTTTTCTTTACCCCCCTCTGGGACTCCTACCGAAACCTCTACGCCATACTGGCCACGGCCCTCGATGTCAGCGACCAGTTCATTGCCCAAAAACGACTGGAGGTGAGCGATGCCCGCTTTCGAACTATAATTGAACAAGCCCCCATGGCCATTGGTCTGCTTAAAGGCCGGGCAATGCTGGTTGAAGTAGGCAATGCCAAATTGTTTGAGGCATGGGGAAAAACAAAAGCGGTTCTTGGCCTTCCGATTCGGGAAGCGTTGCCCGAAATTGAAGAGCAGGGTTTCCTGGAATTGATGGACAATGTGTTCAATACAGGGAAGCCCTACTTCGGCCATAGTATGAGCGTTCAACTAGTGCGCAAGAAAAAGCCGGAAGTCGTTTACTTTGATTTCGTTTACACGCCCCTGCGCGATACATCGGGTGCCATAACGGGTATCATGCTCATGGCCACTGAGTTGCCTCAGCCCATATCGACGTAACGGCCTGTATACTCGAATCAACCACGGTTCTGTATAAACTATACATAGAGCCGACTGCGAACAAACTCAATGGTTCGTCGCGTCAATAGAAACAGTGTTACAAAAGTCGGAGATCCTACGCATCTGAATAATACGCGTACATCAGAAAGTTGTAGTGAGTAAGCAACCGTTCCGAGCAGCTACTGCCGATTCGGGTTAAAGATCGATTAGATATAGTCCATAGCCCCGGTTCTTTTGTTATTCGTATACTGACCAACTTTCCATGATCCGGTCGTCGATCTACTAGTCTTAGCGGCATCAGTATCGCTGGCAGTTGTGCGGTAAGCCATTGACACGGTTCTGATTTCAGTCGCTTTACTCGCGAGGTTATTGGTACGCTTACCTATTACTCCTGCAGTCTGACGACCGTTTTTACACATTGGAAATTCCTCCGCTACCGAGTCAAAGCCTGAGAGTCCATCCAACCCCGTGTTTCCCGCCTTTGATACCGTGGGGGCTAAATACAAGAACCCTATGCTGGCCTAGCCACCCGAGGCACTTACGGGCCTGAAATCTTGGCAAACCGGAAACGATAGCCGCCGGGATAACAGCCGTACTCAAATCCATGTGATTTTCGTGGGGCAAAGCGGGTACCGGGCGGGGTACGAAAGCGCTGCTGAACCTCAATCAGAAAGACGGGTTCGACTGTTCGTCCTGCGCCTGGCCGGATCGGTGCGACGGGTATCGGCATCGTAGCCCGCTTGCGTCTGCCGACCGGGACCTGAACAACGCCGGTCGGCAGACGCATCTGCTGGTGCTTCGTCCGGGTGCTTCGCACTATACACCTATTTCCTGGCCCGACGCCTTTCAGTTGGTAGCTGACGAGCTGAACACACTGGCCTCACCCAACGAAGCCATATTTTACATGTCGGGGAAGGTGCCTGATGAGCCCGCTTATTTGTACCAGCTTTTTGTGCGGCAATTCGGGACAAATAATTTGCCCGACTGCTTAAATATGTGCCACGAAAGCAGCGGTTCAGCTTTGAGTCCAACACTGGGACCGGGCTCAGGGTCCGTCACCCTCAACGATATACACAAAGCCGAGGTTATCCTGATCATGGGTCAGAACCCCGGCGTGAATCATCCGCGTATGCTCACCGCGCTGCAAATGGCCAAATGCGACGGAGCCAAGATCATTGCCGTTAATCCACTGCACAAAGCCGGGTTGAGTCACTTCAAGAACCCGCAGGATTTCATGAATCCGCTCAAAGCCGTCGGTACACTGCTTGGTGATGGTACGCCCATCGCTGACCTGCATCTACAGGTAAAAATCAACGGCGACATGGCAGTATTGCGGGGTATTATAAAACATCTGCTCCGCGCTGAAGAATTAAACCCCGGCGAGGTAATCGATCAGGCGTTCATCGAGGAGTACACCGCTAACTACGATACCTTTCTGGCTACCATTCGAAACACCAGCTGGGAATCGATCGAGCAACTGAGCGGCCAATCTGATTGCTCCCAAGCAGAAAATCATTACCTGTTGGGCCATGGGCTGACCCAACAAAAAAGTGGGGTGATGACCATTCAGAAGATTGTCAATCTGCATCTGCTGAAAGGCGCAATGGGCAAGCCCGGCTCGAGTACGTGTCCTGTACGCGGGCACTCGAACGTGCAGGAACGCGGTATCAGAGGCCGTCAGCTGGTAACGATCACCAGCCATTTTGAGGGGCAATAGCGAAGACTGGAGAAATTTGTCGCCATTCCGTACAACATTCCGGAGGGAAATACAGCCGTCTATTTTTAGGAAGTCAATCCACTGGTTGCCCTGGCCTGTGTTGCCAGTGTAAGCAATACGCCAACGTCTAAATTCGTGATCGTCACGGTAGATCCAATCGCGGAGTTATTACCGGAAGGCAGTACGTCGGCCGTACCCATTACCGCTACAGCGTAAAGGAATGCCGGTGGTTCGGCCTACTAATTAAGCCAGAGCCGAACTCCTGCTTATCCCCTACCCGGCAACCTAGCCCGTAAATGAGTTCATTAATTTGTACAGCATCGGGACAATGCCTGTAACTGATGATAATTTTATACTACCGGTTAAGCCGGTTTTACCAAGAGATGGAAAGCGGATAAGTAGCTACGATGAGGATCATGACGCATTTTGGTCACTCTTCGTGTCTGACATCGAGTAGCGTAACCGTCTCATACCAGTACGTTCTCAGATTACTCAGATACACTCTCCACTCAAGAAAACTGAAGGGCTTACTCGTGAATGAGGATGCTCCAAAAGCGTAAGCACGCTCCACCAAGCGGGGGGCTTTGGAAGCGGATAAGATTACCGTTGGCAACGTTCGGCCTTTGGGGTGAGCCCGCAATAAGGCTAAAAAATCTAACCCGTCGGCCTTGCCTTTCAGATCAATGTCCAGCAACACAATTTTTGGCCCTCTTCCCTTCAAATCTTCGATATACTGTTTGGCCTCTTCAAACGTGGTCACGTGGATAAATGACGCTTCGATAAAGCTGTTTTGTGCGGCTCGGTTCAGGATATCAGCGATAGCAGGGTCATCATCAACCAGTAAAATCGGAAATTTAGTGGGCATGGTAGGCGGTGAGCATACATCAACCAGACGTACCATTTTCTGGTCTAAACCAGACGCTAAATTATACTATTTTCGCTTTATATGGGCAAATAAACGCTAAATGTTGTTCCCTGACCAGGCCGGCTACTGGCCGTGATAGCGCCCCCATGATTGGTCACCACTTTTTGACAAATGGCCAAGCCAACACCCGTTCCGGCAAACTCGTTTCGGCCATGCAGTCGCTGGAAAACCTGAAAAATTCGGTCCAGGTATTTTTCTTCAAAACCAATTCCGTTGTCGGTTACGTCGATTCGGTAATACGCATCGGCCTGCCGGGCTGGTTTTACAGCCGGTGGCAACTCAGACGCCAGTACGTCAGTCGCATTGATCTGAATGTGGGGATTTCGATCGGTACGCCGGAATTTGAGCGCGTTGGAAAGTAAGTTCTGAACGAGTTGATTCAGTTGAAGATCATCACCCGGTACGACCGGTAAAATACCAACCTGAACAACAGCCTGACTTTCATCAATTGCCACCGATAGATTCTCCAGCACGTCCTTCACAAGATGGTCGAGCGCTACGGGCGTTGCTGTCACCTGCCGGATTGATATTCGAGAAAATGTCAGTAAGTCGCGGATCAGTAGCGACATGCGACCAGCGGCTATCTGCATTCGGTCAATATAGATCAGCTCTTCGCCACCCGTAGCAAAGCGAGTCTTCAGGAGATCACAGAACTGCTGAATTTTACGGAGAGGTTCCTGCAAATCATGCGAAGCGATGTAAGCAAACTGCTCCAGATTCTGGTTGGAACGAGTCAGGTTCTGGTTAGATTCTTCAAGCTGTTCATTCGCGGCTACGATCTCCTCACTGCTGGCCGTTAGTTCTTCATTACTGGCTGCCAGTTCTTCGTTCGTGGCGGATAATTCCTCATTAGTCGCTTCCAGCTCTTCGGTTCGTTCCTGCACCAGTTGTTCGAGGGCCAGCTGAACGTGCCGTTGCATGGTAACGTCCTGCGCTGTGCCACTGAGCAAGGCTGGCTGGCCTTTGGCATCATAAAATACCTGAGCCTGTGCATGGATGATTCGTGTCCGGTTGGTGAGCCGGTTTATGATCGGATGTTCGTTCTCATAATGACCCGATGATCCAGGCTGTATTGCCAAGTTAATGGCGCTGACCACTGCATCTCTAAAGTCGATAGGCAGCGGATTATATGCTTCATCCAAATCCGCGGTATCGTTCGAGAATCCCAGCCAGTCCATAAACCGGTCCGAATAATGAAATGTGTTTGTTTGGATGTCCAGGCTCCAGGTGGCCAGTTCCGCCAGTTCGATAGCACCCCGCAGATTTTTTTCACTTTTCTCCAGGTCCTGCTTGGCCCGGATCAGATCTGTTATTTCTGCGGCTGTGTTCATGACCCCGTAGACCTGCCCATCGGCGTCGTAAAGGGGTGTAAAGCTGTAGTTAAAGTAAAAGGACTGTAGCCGCCCGGCAATGACAATATCGACGCGTTGATTGCGGGCATGAAAGGCGATACCGGTCCTGTATACCCGATCAAGCTGGTCGTAGATCAACTGGTTTGACAACTCGGGCAGTATGTCCGAGTATTTCTTTCCAATCACGTCGTTGCCTTTTCCCCATACATCCAGGATTGACTGGTTGGCAAACTGAATCGTCATCTCAGGGCCGCTATAAACGCCAATGGGGAAAGGGGCACTTTCGATCAGGCTTCGTAGCTTCGCTTCGCCTTCCGAAAACGGATTATCAGCTGGCTGGGGCCGTCTGTGTTCTCCGACGATCGCCAGCGCAACACCCGAAAGTTGCATTGGCGCATTGTCAGGATTGGCCTTTGCCTTACCGATCATGCGTATCCATTGCTCCCCGGTGGTTTCATTCGTCCGGAACCGTAGGGTTAAGTTTGCCGTGGAGGATGCTACGGTTAGCCGTTGGAAAGACTCGTCTACCTGCTGCCGGTCATCTGGATGTATAAGAACCAGCAGCTGCTCGTAGGTGATCGTTTTATTATCCGATAAACCAAAAAGTGCCTGACACTGATCATCCCATTTAATAAGCCACTGATCGAAATCAAGTTCCCAGGTGCCAATACCGGCATTAAGCAAGGTATTTTGTAGCCTCTCCAGTTCGGCATTTGTATTTTGGTCAAAGGGCTTGTGCTCGCCAGCCATTGAATTTAACTAGATTACAAGAGAATAATTCATACTGCCAGATATGATAGACTATCTGAAGAAGAAAAATGTTCTGTCAACCCCGCAATCCCTGTTCAGTCATTCACCCGCTGGTAGTCCAATTATCGGAAAGCGATTCTCGGGGCAAGTGCATTCAGTTGTTTGTGCGGGGATGGGTTTTAAGCGCCACCCGATCTATTGTCATTGCCTCAGCGCCCCCGGCCTTTTAACCACAGATAAAACAGACCCAGCACATCAAAACAAATGATCGGATAGCAATACACCACCCATCGCCATAGACTACTTGTCAGCATCAGATCAGTGATGTCAACGCTGAAATAGACCACCAGCGGAATGATAACAACTAGCAGCCAGCAAACAAACTCAAACAGGCGTTTCATGCGGGTTCATTCTATAACCATTACTCCTACAGTTGGACTGGATCAACGACACGTTTTTCTGTCAACATACGGTCGACTCGTTCAACCGGATTAGTTAACTTCGTTACGGATGAAACGGCATACTGGTGTTGAATGATCTTTACTCAGCCGCTGCGGGGGGGTCCCTTTCCCGCCAGAGCCGACGCTCGATAGGAAACGGCTCCTGTTTAATAACCCGAATTTGGCTAAAATCCGGGTGAGACGGATGAAGTAGGTAGTTGTAAGACATAGGCACTACCACAGATGGAACAGCCGCTACCAGCGTCGTGGGCGCATTGAGCCAGTCGCGCAGAATCCATTGAGTATGTTCGTAGCTCTCGTCGTTCCAGTAAGCTGGCAGATCATCAAAGGGGTATACTTTTATCAGGTCCGGCGAGGCATCTACACCAGCATACTGACCCGGCACGTCCAGCGTAAACAGCAGGAGCTGCGGTAATTTTTCGTAGCTAACACGTGGCTGGTGAACCAGCGATTCAACCAGAGCCAGAGCGGGTGACGATGTCGTGTAGAGCAACGGGTATCCTTTGGGATTCCAGCGTCCGCCGAATAACCGTGCACCTTCAGTTGCCAACGGGTCACGGCTATATTTTGCCTTTATGGTTCGATAAACAGTCAGCGTCACGATTCGGGCTGTTTTTTAGCCGACAATGCCATGCTCGATTCGACCCAGCACATCATCGACCAGTCCAAAACCGGTCGTCGTATCCAACAGGTACAGGGGCGATTGGCTGGTAAGCTCCCGAATTGGCGAACGTAACCATCCGGCCAACGTTTCGGCATCCTCATCGAAGACATCGAGCCCGTGTCGTAAAAGATTGGTGAGTAGAAGCAACCGTTCAGACGCATCTCGTGCGAGTTTGTCATCGGGTTTGAGCCGGTGCAGATTGCGTACCGACATGCTTAGAATACGCGCCAGCTCGATATCAGTTAGTCCAACCAGGCCCGCTACCTGATCAGCTTCGGAACGCAGTATCCCCTGCCTCGATTTTTCGATAACGGTGTAAGGCGGATAAAGAGCCGACTTCGGAGATAGTGTTTTGTATACCATGTCAAACCAGTGCCTTTTTTCACTACTACAACGGCAATATGCCAAGAGTCGTTCGACTTTGCAAACGTTCGACCTGGGAGACAGGTGCAAATTTACTTTCTGCCGTAAAAATGACTAATCGCGTCAGCCCTGTTTTCGCGAATTAATTTACGTGGTTCACCCCTATCAGAAATGCTATCTTGCTAGTAATCAATAGTATATCTCAGTATTGGTTTCACCCGACGGTCAAAGTGACAGCGTGTCACTTTGACCTCGAATCATGGTTTATATCTATATGTTTAAAGTCGCTTCGCATTAGTTTAAAAAATTTGGGGTCAACGTGACACGTTGTCACGTTGACCCCAGAATGGAATTTCACCTTGCTATTTTTCGTTCTCTATCGTGGCTTTTGTCAAATTAAGAGCAAAGTGACAGCGTGTCACTTTGCTCCCAGCAGACCGATCAACGCGTTCGTTTTTAGGACCAGCTGTTCGCATCGGTCTCGGGTAAGCGTTCCGGCGGCTAGTTCCCTTATCGCGGTTTCCAGCGCTGCCATCTCCCCTTTTTTGCTCTTTTTTGTGGTTGGTTTCGCTCCGGTTTCGACTGAAGATATTGCACGTTCAATCGCATCTATGTTCTGAAATGGCTCGGTTGTCTCCGCTTTGCCAATAGTTTTGATTGATGCTTTGGGAAGCTTTTTCTTTCCTGACAACACAGCCTGTTTTACATCAGGCGCCAGCTTTTCCAGACCAGCCGCGAAATCACCATCCCGTTTTATGGTTCGGCTACTGACCCCGTATTCCTTTCCCAGTGCTGCCGAAACATCCAGTTGCGAACCGCCGGTTTTGTTTCCTCCTCGCATCGACTTCTGCTGTAAATACCGCAATCCGCGCAGGTATGAGGTCTGTTCGGCGGTTAGATTTCGACGGCCCAACTGGTAATCGATCATGTATGCCTTAACCTCGTCCAATGTGGTAAACTGAACCAGATTGATTCGATAATCCAACCGGTATTGCGAACCGATTCGGTACCGGTTGTGGCCATCGATCAGGATAAACACTGGTCGATCTTCGGCGTCGATCTGTGCTGCGGTCGATGTGGTTTCCCAAACCGTAAGCGGATCTTTAACGCCATGTTTCAGGACATTTTGCTGTAATTGCTCGAATTCATCATCTGCCAACGGCGGAATCAAGTCGCGCAGGCTGTCAAGGATCAGGATCTGGCTTTTGATGTTTTCTTCCGTCGATAGGAGCGAGGGACGTAGGGCTGACGTCTTTTCTTTCATCGAACTCATGAAATCTTTTTTCATATCAGATCGACATTATTTCGGTAGCAAGGTGATGGTATTGCTGCCAGGATGGTGATTTAGCGGAGTAGGTGTACAGATCTTCTTTCGCAACCTGCGATTGCTTGATAACCGTTGATACCTCGATGATCGATTCGTAGATATGAAAACTCTGGAACGTATCCCGGATATGCGCCATCATGCTTTTATGAACACTCTGGTTTTTGTGAACCATCGTGAAAACAATACCTTTCACCGTCAATGTGGGATTGATGTACGTCCGAACCTCGGCAATCCGATTGAACAGACTTTCGACACCGTGGTAAGCACTGGCCTCGGGTTGAATAGGCACGACACAAAAGTTGGACGCTACCAGCGAACAGGTTGTGCAAATACCCAGGCTGGGGGGGCAGTCGATGAGAATATAATCAAATTTATCCCGCGCTTCTTCCAGTTTTAACGATAGTCTACGATCAGCACCGATGGAATTGGCCAGTTCGGATTCCCGATATGCCATTCGAATATCAGACGGCGTCAGAAACAGATTGCTGGAAATTTCGATCATGGGTAGGGGAGAACCCGTCAGCAGCGCATCGATCACCTGTTCACTGGGTACGTGGATACCAAAACACTGCGATAGATTGCCCTGTGAATCCATATCGACCAGCAGAACCCGGTTACCCAGCAAACTCAATGCTTTACCGACATTGATCGTTGTCGTCGTTTTCCCAACCCCGCCTTTATGATTGACAACGGAAATAACTTTCGCTTTATCGAACAGGGCCTCCGAATAACCATACCTTCGGACGGCTTCATCAAGAGCTGGTAAGTGTTTGGCTGGAATATCCTTTTGGTCAGATAGCGCTTTATGAAGCGTTTTAGAGGGGATACCAGCTTCTTTTTCGATCTGCGACAGGTTAAGGGCTGGTTTAGCGCGCAGAAACCGCACTAGTTTTTCCTGGGTGATCATAGTTTTTTGGATAAAAAATTATCTTTTGTAAAAGTATAAAGAACTTCTTTTATCCAAAACCATAATGACTAAAAAATACGGGCAGTTGATCGGGGTAGGAGGGAGGCAGAATGGCTGTACTCGATCAACCAATTGCTCAATCACCTGACTCACTACTGAATCTGGTTGAACACATCGGGCTTAAGTCGCTCGATAATTTGGAAGAAAGGCCCGTACATGGCCGGGTTCTTAACGTTTTCGTACAGGCTTAACTTTTCCTTGTAAAACTTACCGAACAAACCCGATTGCATATGCTGTGAGACCGCTTCGTGCCAGTCGGGATGTTCCGTCAGTGCCTGCAAAGCCGCCTGGTATTTTCTACCGGTCAGCGCTTCCAGCCGAGCCTCTTCAAGCGCCTGTTGCTGCTGGCGGGTTTTATTTTTGTCGCCGGTTGGCGGACTTGTTTTTTCCGGTACCGGTTCGGGTGCGTCGAACGACAGGGGCAGCGACGTATTTACCATCTTTTGCAGGTATCCGCCAATATTTTTGATTGAGGTTCCCTGTTTAATTTGCTTGAGCGTGTAGTCGATTGCCTTACGAATCTGTTCTTCCGAGGACTGATGCAACCAGGTTCGCACAGCGTCGCGACCAATGTATTGAGCGATCAGACCATGCAATTCATCGACCAGCAGATTGGTTTCCGGGTCATCAATTTCGACGACTGCTTTTTGTTTCTTAGTTGCTGGCGAAACCAGCGGTGTCTCGCCGGCGATCTCCGCTCTGGTTTCGGGGATCAGGAGTGGCAAATCCTGGGGCGACATGTGAAAAACAACCGCGACTACCTTCCGATTGGTACGCTCTTCCTCCATCTCATCGATCCGGATATTGGTTGTTGCATTTAGGTCGGTACAGGCTCTGACCAATACTTTCTGTTTGAAATTGCCATATAGCGGGTAATCTTTATCACCAATTTCAAAGACTTCTCTCAACCGCTCGACGGTGTAGCGCACCGATGTTTTTTTCAAGTTCATCTGATGTCGCAGCATCATATACAACCGAATCGAATACTGGCTCTGTACCCGAGCGAGATTGCGCACATCAAATTCGAGGTATTCTGTGCGAAGCTGGAGCAGAAAAGGCTTTAGTTCGGGGTGGAACGTAACCCGGATCGACTCCATTTTAGTATCGCCGATCAAAGAGCTGGCACTGGTAAGAAAGGGAATAACCGTTCGATACCGATTGCCGTCCTCTTTGGTGTGGTAGATGACCATGGTCTTATTGACCAGCCGTTCAGCCGCTTCTTTAATCGTTTCATAACTACGTCCGTCGCGGCTCAGACTAAACAACCTGATTATATCGGCTACCCGGAGTTCGTACTCACAAAACGTAACGTCATCGGGGCTAATCATGGTGAGCATGGTGAAGAAAACCCGGAATTCGACTACGTCCATTCGATAGGTGGCTTCTACAATACCATTACGTCCCGCCTTCATGCGAGCAATCGTTCGTTCACCAATCTCCGAGCGTCTGCGAACTTTAGTCTCCTTTGCCATTCTAATTTAACCCAATAAGGCTCAACTTACGAAAACCCGGCCTCATAACAAAAAAATACGTCTTAACCCGAGCCTAGGCTTACGGATTGGTCAATTCTGTACGTGTTCGAGGTTATACTTACGTGTTCGGGGTTATAATACAGTTCATTTTGCCAATGTCATAAGGGCGATGGGTAGTGGCAATCGATTACCTTTTTGCTTTACCCGGTTGAAACCGATCGCTAAACCTGTACGGAGTGGTCGGCAAATGGGCTGGAACATACTATTACCATATATTTATAGGGTAAAGTACAATTGATAACCTGCTTAGTTCCTATACGTGATGTAGGTTATAGTTATACGTGTTCCAGGTTATAGATACGTGATGTAGGTTATACATGCGTGATATAGGTTATACATAGCTAATGAGCATCTTCGATACGTGATGTAGGTTATAGTATACGTGTTATAGGTTATAGATATACGTGTTATGAGTTATAGTTAGACGTGATATAGGTTATACATAAACGTGATATAGGTTATATATAAACGTGATATAGGTTATAGTTAGACGTGATATAGGTTATAGTTCACCTTATAACATACTGTTTTTCAGATAGTTGCAGAGCCCTAAAAAGAAACAGTTAAAACTAAATAAAAAGAAAAACACACAACAGATTTTGTGTGTGTAAATTCTTATTTTTTTTAAAAAAAAGAGACTAATCTACTGAACTACATCATGAACCGAATTTTGGAAGAAAAAGGAAATTGTGACGGGAATACGTGTTATGGGTTATACTTCGACGTGGATCAAGTTATAGTTGAGCGTGATGTAGGTTATAATTGGGTAGCAGCCTGTGAACGGATAAGCCTTCTTGAATTGCCTTTTTTTTTGCCACCGTACTATCCTCAAGAGTGTTGACTTATACACGTATACCTTTTTTAATTCTCTCCCATTTGTGGAGAGAATTAAAAACAACTAGAAAGCGCTAACAGACTCCGCTAGCTGCCCTAGACTTAGCTTCACTAATCAATAGCTTGTGAAATAGCTGGCATACGTTTAAAAGAAACGGCGTGTACTCGTCGTTTAAGCAAATGGTGAACAAAATGAACCGCCCACACATGGAAAATCAGCCCGGAGGCTGGCTGACTCGATTGAGCAAATTGATTGTACCGTCAAGCCAGACAGAACATGCGCCTATAGCGACAATTACCAACAACCGCATTCTGGATGAACTCGTTGCTTCGTTCACTGACTCAATTCATCGGGAATCTGTGGGAACGAGTATGCTTTTCAATGCCCATTTCCTGATTATCCTTCATCCCGATAGCTACGAAGATCGATTGAACGCGTTTCCCGTGATCGTTCACGAAGCAGTCAACGCGTTTACGCTCACCGTCAACTCGAAGAGAGGACAATACGAACGGGTATCGCCCGTCGCATCGAGCTGGTTTTTCAAGTTCGGGGCAGGTAGGGAATTGGGCGGGGAATCGGTAAATCCCTCCGACGTGATCGTAATTGGCACGCTGACGGGAATTCTTCCTGGCAATGGTCAGGGTCAGTCGTCGGAGAAGATGAACGTAACGCGTCGGGTCAAGCAGACGAACCGGTACGAAAAGGTGGATGTCGATCTGAACACGTTCCATCACATCGATTTTCGCGAACCGGGGGCATTTGTTGTAAAATTTACGTTTGACTCACCGAGCACAGCTACCAGGCGGAGCCCAATGGGTAACGCTATCACCCCAGGTACACCGGAACTACCCCGCAGTTTGAGCGCGGGACTGGCCACGATTGACTATTACATCGCCGAGCTAAACCGAGAAGCCTCGTATTTAATGCGTGACCGGGAGATCGTTGTAGCCCGAAAAGAACCTGATAATCTGCACTTTCCGAATTATTTGCTGGTCGAATCGGCTTACGTATCGAATCCACACGCACGAATTCGGTTCAACGAAGCGACCCAATCGTTTCAGATTGCCTCGTTCAGTCGAAACGAAACCCGTGTGAATGAACAGGTCGTTGCACGCAGCGAACCGGCCAACCCGCAATGGCATGAATTGCCGGACAAAGCTCAGATTCTTCTGAACAGTATGGTGACGCTGTCGTTTCAACGTAACACATAAGCTTATGATCGACGCGCTGCTTGTTCTACTTTTGTTTCTGTTTGTGGGTCTGCTGGTCATCAGGCATTTTCAGGATTTACCCCGTTAAACAGTGTTGCGGGGTGGTTTGCTAACTGCCTAAGCGGGATGCAAAACCCAAAACCGGACCCATAAATCGAACCGATGACTTCTTTATCAATTTCCGGTCAGACCGACGTCGGCCAACGACGAAAGGATAACCAGGATACGTTTGTCTGTTCAACGATCTGGTCAGCGAGCAGTGCGTTGCTGGCTGTGATCGATGGCGTAGGTGGTTATGCCGGGGGCGACCGGGCGGCCGCTATCGCCAAAGAATCGATTGAACGCTACATGGTCACCCCAACCGGCGATCCACTTTCGATGCTACGCGAAGCGGTGGTATTTGCCAATAACCAGATCAACGAACAACGCCAGCAGGATCGTCGTCTGGGGCAGATGTGCTGCGTACTGACAACGGCAGTGGCTGACGTTGAGCTGGGCAAACTTTACTTTGTTCACGTTGGTGACACGCGGCTGTATCGCTACCGACAGGGTACACTTGACAAACTCACCTACGACCACTCGCTGGTTGGAGTTCGGGAAGATGCGAACGAACTGACCGAAGCCGAAGCCATGAGTCACCCGCGCCGGAATGAGATCCTGCGGGAAGTCGGCTCTACGGTGCATCGGGTTGATGATCCGGACTTTCTGGAATCGGGCGAAACCGATTTTTTACCTGGTGACCAGTTGCTGTTGTGCAGCGATGGTCTGACGGATATGATCACACAGGCCCAGATTGTGGCGATTCTGAACCAGCAGCAACCGTTGGAAAAACAACTGGAAGACCTGATTCACCTGGCCAATGAGCAGGGCGGCAATGATAACATCACCGTCGTACTGGCGAAAAATAACACATCAGCTACCAATCGTCCGGTTCCGGCAGCATCCGCCAAACTTGATCCTGCGCCCACGACAAACCAACCACTTACCTCAACGGAACCTCTTGCCTACGGCGATTTCAGTGATAAGCCACAAGCCCGAAAAAGTAATTTAGGTGCGTTGTGGTTCGCGCTGGGCTTTATCCTCGCGGGCGTGATTGCGGCTGTTGTCTGGTATCAGTACCCGCCCTTCGAACAGGCCGATATAGCCACCGACAGTCTGGACAAAGCAGGCAATCAGTCCGACTCAACGCGGCTAGCAGCACCGGGAGCATCCCAGCTGGACTCGCTGTTACAGACCGCGTATCGCAGCAAAGACCACCAGTTGCTTTTAGCGGACGATACGATCCGGCTTAGCCAGCCGCTTGTTTTGTCCGATTCGCTGCAAACCATTCTGGGAAATGGCAAACTGACGGTGCTCATGCCCGTCGATACGGCACAGACTCAACCCGCAGTACGCATAAGCCGACACGGTTCGGCCAATCTGGAAAACATCGTGATTCATAATTTCAAAACGGGCATTGAAACGACCAGTGACGCAACGCTGCGCTTGTCCAATGTGTACTTCAAACGCGTCGGCCAACCCATTCTGACGGCCATCCGGCAAGACACGTTTCGAAATTCAGTTGTTGCGGTTTCTATTCAGAATCCGCCTGCACCCAGTCAACCAACCCGTCGCTAATGGCTACCATTCGATTTGACACCCGGTTTCCCGGCTATGAAGTTCTGAGTGAGTTAGGCCGAAGCAACGCCCGCATTCTCAAAGCACGTCACCTCGAAACAGGTGACCTAGTGGCCATCAAGCATTTTGCGCTGAACACGGATGATGAAACGCTCCGTCGGTTTCAGCGCGAGTCAGCCATCATGACGAGCATTGCCCATCCCAACATCGTAAAAGTTCGGGAAGTGCAATTAGAGGCCGAACTGCCGTACATCGTCATGGAACTGATCGAAGGCGGGAATCTGCACCAGCTCATCCGGCAGCAGGAGCGGTTGGATGTACCGACAACAATTCGGCTTGGCCTGCAAATGGCCAGCGCGCTCAAAGCCATTCATCCGCAGGGCATCATTCACCGGGACATTAAACCCGAAAACATTCTTTACCGTCCATTGCCCAGTGGTGAGCTGCATTTTTTGCTGACCGACTTTGGCGTCGCCCGGTTGCACGAACAGTCGAACACGCTGACGGGGCAATCGCTAATGACCTACGAATACGCGTCGCCGGAACAGTTCAACGATCCGAAAGGCATAAGCGTCGCTACGGATTACTATTCGATGGGCGTCGTTCTGTACGAATGTCTGCATGGAAATGTTCCGTTCGCGCTGGATGATCACTCGGGCATTGTCACGTTTATGAATAAAGTGCTGAACGAGACACCACCAGCCCTGACGGTTACGCCCAGCGATCAGGCCGCGGGGCCATTTGTGGAATTGCTACAGGGCTTGCTGAAAAAGAAAGCAAGCGAACGCATCAGTGACCCTGACGAGTTGACGTGGCTGCTCAAGCAAGCCGAGATGAACTATCTTCAGGCCAACCGCGCCAGCCATGCTGTAGCCAAAAATGTCCCGGTATCCAGAACCCAGAAGGCCCGGACGACCGAACCGACTGCGCGTGTTCCTGAACTTCCCAGAGAAGCCCCAGCGGTTATTGTGCCAGCCAGTCAGAGCAGCTCCCGGACTGGTCCGGCAGTGTCCTGGAAGTTGATGGCGTTGGTCCTGCTCATCGTCTTTGGCGGAGTAGCCCTTTATTTTGCCGTTACAGGCTCGAAATCTACTTTGGGCACCCAGCTATCGATTAGTAATAAGAAAGTCGCTGAGACGCCATTAAAGGCCGCTACACAAGCCGATACGATGGCGCAACACGAACTGGAAGAGGCACAACGGAGGAAAATGCTCCGGCAGGAAGCTCTGACAGCGGCCAAAACCCTCAGTTTAGAGGCTAATGATTTTCGGGTAGGCTTGTTTGGCGGCATAAAAAACGTGCAGCTCACCCTAAGCAATCCGAGCGAGGTTCAGTTCACATCGGTTACAGTGCGGGTGACGTATTACAAAGACAATGGCGGATTATACAAATCGGAAAACGTGATTTTCCGGAACGTAGGACCCGGCTCGTCGTCCGTGCGCAATGCGCCCAACAGCGACCGGGGCGTCAGCATAAAATACAAGATTATGGGGTATGAGTCGCCGGCGTTGATAAACCCGGATTCGGTGCTTGTCAATGAGCCGATCGCCCCTTTAAACTAATTTTTCGATGCCAACAGTAAGCCTTAACACACATTTTCCGGGGTACGAAATAATTGGCGAACTGGGTCGGTCAAACGCCCGTGTGCTGAAAGCTCGTCATCTGGAAACGGGTGATTTAGTGGCTATTAAACACTTCGCGCTCAATACCGATGCCGAAACGTTACGACGGTTTCGGCTCGAGTCGCAGTTGATGACTGACATCCGCCATCCGAACGTGGTGCGGGTGCGGGACGTGCAGCTTGATATGCCCATGCCCTTCATCGTGATGGAGTGGATCGAGGGGGGGAACCTGCGAACGCTGCTCACCGAACAGGGCCATTTGACGATTCAGACAACCATCCGGCTGGCTCAGCAAATGGCGGAAGCCTTCAAAGCCATTCATCCGCGCGGCATTGTTCATCGGGACATCAAACCCGAAAACATTTTGTTCAGGTTGCTGTCCAGCGGTGAGCTACATTTTCTGTTGACCGATTTTGGCGTTGCCCGGATTCGTGAACAATCGCAGACCATGACGGGGCAGTCGTTGATGACCTACGAATACGCGTCGCCGGAGCAGTTCGATAATCCCAAAGGAGTCGATGTAGCGACGGATTACTATTCGCTGGGTATCGTTCTGTACGAGTGCCTGTCGGGGAACGTGCCGTTTTCACTGGCCGACAGCGCCGGAATCGCGGCCTTCATGAATCAGGTGCTGCAAACGAGACCATCCCCGATTCTGCTTCCGGCGGGGGAGTATCTCCCATCAAGTCTGGACACAATTCTGAGCTGGACGCTGGCTAAGGACCCCGCCGAACGGCTCAGCGACGTGAATGAGCTGGTGCTGTTGCTCGGCCAGGCCAACGTGGAGCAGCTTCAGGCCAGCCGGTCCGGTGATCGGCGCGCGCCTGTGATGCCACGCACCGTAGCGGCACCGGTCCCCATCACGCCACCTGTGGAAGCGTATTCCTCACTGCCTGACGAAGAACCCGAGGAACGTTCGAACGGGTGGATGATCGGGTTGGGCGTGTTGATCGTAGGTATTTTGATTGGGCTGGCCATCTTCTACACGAATCAACGAAAACCGAATCAATCGCTGTCAACGCCGGACTCTACGATTACGGTCACGGACTCTTCGGATCTAAACACCATGACCGACGATACAGCCGCAGCAGCGGACTATCCACCCGAAGAAACT
The DNA here is from genome assembly GCF_010747415.1 of Spirosoma agri. Classification (NCBI taxonomy): domain Bacteria; kingdom Pseudomonadati; phylum Bacteroidota; class Cytophagia; order Cytophagales; family Cytophagaceae; genus Spirosoma; species Spirosoma agri. The sequence goes on from NZ_JAAGNZ010000003.1 coordinate 219,953, forward strand.
CCCATCGACTCATCGGAATTGTATACGGCTCCCGCACAGCCCGTCGAGCCCTCCACCACCAACACCACACCGACCATTCCGGATTCAACCACCACGCCCACGGATTCGGCCAAAACCAATCCGTAGCCCATCATCAACCCATCATTTTTATTGAATGAAACCAGCCCCTGTTCCATCCGGACGCATTTATCTGCTGGGTGCATCGGCTCTGTTGCTGCTGCTCTTTATAAAGCTGTATATCAATTTGATACCAGCACTAGATCGAACTAAAGAAGCCATTACTTCCGGGCAGGCACTAACGCTGGAAACGGGCCTTACGTCAACCTCGATTCAGCGGCTTCTAACCAATGGCAACTACTACACCGACCCGCGTGATGCGGCTCTTGTCGGCGATTCCCTATCGGCCAAACTTGCTCAGAACAGCGCTCTGGATAATTTAGGCGCGATCAACAAACGGCAAATTTCGGTCGTTGCCCCCCTGGGGTGGCGAAGCCGGATAGGGGGTTCCGATTTTCAAAACCGGCTCCAGTTGTCTCGTCAGCAAATGGGCTTCGATTCCGTGCTGTACGGGCGTGAACTCAATAATCCGAAAGCTTATTCAGCCACAGTACAGGCAGGGAGTGGACGGGTAGCGATATCAGGTAGGGTCACGCGGGATGATCACCCAATGGACGGTGTATTGGTTCAGCTCAAACGCCATCTGCCGACAGCCCAGCCGGATACCCTGCGCGACCGCTTCATCTACGCCCGAACCGACGCCGATGGTCATTTTAGTTTTGCTGGTCTGACAGATGGGGCTGCCTACAGCGTGGTACCCCTCAAACCCGGCTTCGAGTTTGGGAGTCGGCGGGGCACAAACCGGCTGACCAGCGATCAGGATTTTACGTTTACCGCACGGCCGCACCAGCTTCGGTTGATCGGGTCGGTGGTATATGGTCAGCTCAAAACGGACCACGCACTGACGGTGCGTTCGACAACAAAGTTCACCTGGCAATTCTGGTCGATTATCGCCCTCTTCTTACTTGCTTTCTGGGCCGTGCAGGGATTCTGGTCACTCCGGCGTTTCCAGCCCGATCCGTTGCTGTTACCCGTGTTGATGCTGTTAACGGGTATATCCGTACTCACGCTGCTGGCCATTCAGGACCCGTTGCAGGACACACTGTATGCCTGGCAAACGGTACAGGGCATCGTGATTGGGCTTGTTGGAATGACCGTAATATCCCAGCTGAACATAGGCCGATTCTACGCTGACTGGCGCTATGACTGGTTGTTTGCCTTTCGTGATCGAACATCCGTCCGCTTATCGGGCTGGACGTGGTTGGTGCTCGCCGTCGGATTGGCTACGCTAACGTTACTCGTTGGTTCGGGACCGGAGGGGAGCGGAGTACGGGTAAATCTATCGCTCTTTGGCCTGAGCGTTCAGCCCAGCGAAATCACCAAATACCTGCTGCTGCTGTTCTTTGCCGGATTTTTTGCGGCCAATGAGCAACAGATCCGGCAGCTACCCGACTTACGGTGGCGTTTTGCCGTGAGCTTCGGCGCACTGGCTGGCGCGGGTTCGTTGATGTTTCTCTACCTGCTGCTTGGTGATATGGGTCCGGCACTGGTCGTCTGTTTTACGTTCCTGTTGTTTTATAGTATCGCCCGTGGCAATCTACCGCTAACCTTGTCTGCTGGCGTTGGTTATGGGTTGGCACTGTGGTTGCTACCTGGTTGGCTGGCGGCTCTGGTCAGCATCGTCGCGGTGATTGGCTACATGATCTGGCGCGGTCAGGCCCGATCAATGACCCGGCTTGGCTGGGCGGCCTTACTAACGGAGGCCCCAATTTTGCTCTTACTGGTTATGACCCTGTTTGCCTTTGGCGATCAATTACCCTTCGTGGGGAGCCGTCTGGCTGACCGGAAGGCGATGTGGCTTAGTCCCTGGAATAACGACGTGTATGGCGGTGATCATCTGGCTCACGCCTTCTGGACACTGGCCTCCGGTGGCTGGTTTGGGCAGGGGTTGGGTAAAGGAGCCGCGAATGCTATGCCTGCCGCTCATACCGACATGATCTTGCCGAGTATCGGTGAAGAACTGGGTGGAATCGGTGTCATTTCCGTGTTTCTGCTCTTTGGCATTTTACTGCATCGAATCTTTCTGCACGCCCGACGGGCTGGTCAGCCATTCAGCTTTTTTCTGATAGCCGGTATTGCGCTGGCAACCGGCGTTCAGTTTCTCCTTATTGCGGGCGGCTCAATTGGCCTTTTACCCCTTACGGGGATCAGCGTACCGTTTTTGAGCTACGGTAAAATCTCCCTGATCATCAACCTCATTGCGATGGGAGCGGTATTTAGCGTAGCGAGTCGGCCCGGTCAGGTCACGCAACGACAATACCTCGAAACGCATTACGACGTGGTATTGATGGCGGGCATTTCGGGTTTCCTGATCGGCGTTCTGATTTTAGTTGGCCGTTTGCTGCCGATTATCGGCTGGCGAGGCAGCGACTACATCGTTCGTCCGACCCGCGTGGTTACGCGCAACGGCGATCCCGTTTACAGCTATAATCCCCGGATTGAGCGGCTGACGAGAGCGTTAGCGTCCGGTACTATTTATGATCGAAACGGATTGATACTGGCCACCAGCTCACCGAAGTTAGTCGATCAGCAGTTGTCCCGGCTGCGCGAAAGTGGCCTGAAATCGGAGCAGGTGCGTACACTTACCCAAAAGCGGCTACAACGGTATTACCCCTTTGGCGAACACCTGTTCTTCTGGGTGGGCGACCTGAATACGCAACTGTTCTGGGGACAGAGCAACGGGTATTTCGCCGAGGCTACCCATTTCAGCGAACTGCGTGGTTTCAACAGTCGCCCCCGTAAGACGGATCTTGTAACCACTGATTATCGAGCCGACCGGTTCAGCCCATCCGTCGAACTGACGCGCACACTGTCGGTTTACGACTACAGTGAACTGGCTCCGGCCCTGCGGGCGGGCTTAGATAGTGACGAGGTAGCAAAGCGCAAGGCACAGAACCGCGACCTGCACCTGAGTGTCAATGCCGACCTTCAGGTGGCGCTGCAAAAGGCACTGGCGACCTCGGACTACACGGATCATCGGCTGTCGGTAGTTGTGCTGGATGCGGGCTCGGGCGACGTGCTGGCCTCAGCAATGTATCCGTTGCCAAACCTAAAAACGCCCGAACCGATGCTGCTGGCTGATCGGGACCGGATAAAATTACCCTATTTGGTGACCGAGCGGGATTTAGGCATGACGTACCCAACGGCTCCCGGCTCGACGGCTAAAATCCTGACCGCCACCGCTGCGTTCAATAAACTGGGCTCATCGGCGTCGGGGGTCAGTTACCCCATTTTCTGTGAGGAAATCATCCGGCGGGGTGCCCGCGAATCGGAGCCCTGTAACGAATCGGTTGACATGCGAAAAGCCATCGTCCGGTCGAGCAACGTCTATTTTATCCGAATGGCTAACGATAACAAGCTGGATACTGAACTGGCTGACCTGTATCTGTCGACGGGAATGAATGTCGATTTGATTGGCGGCTACTCCTTTTCGAACACAAACACCGACGACGAACGGACTAAGATTCTACGCCACTGGCGCGATTCGTCCTTCGTTGTGCGCCGGAACCTATACCAGAGTACGCAATACCCCAGGCGTTACCGCAGCGAGTTTTCGGGGCTGGCCTGGGGGCAGGGACAACTCACCTCGACACCGGCCTCGATGGCCAGAATGGCCGGTGCGATTGCCAACAAAGGCATTATGCAACCGTCGCGCTACGTTGTTAGTCAGGCGGGTAAACCACAGGCCATTTCTACGGGTCAGCCGATCATACGCCGGGCTGACTATGCGGAGCAGTTACAGGAGTTTATGATTGACCAGTCGAATCCATCGGGCGGACGGAATAAAATCAGTATCGCCCGGGTGGCGGGAAAGACGGGTACGCCCGAACGAATGGTACTGGGAAACCGGCGTAACGATGGTTGGTTCGTCTTTTTTGCTCCTACGGCCAACGGACGATCACATACCGTAACCTGCATCCGTATCGAATTAGGCGATTCATCCGCCGATGCCGTTCAACTCGCCAACACGGTCGTCGCGCCAATTTTACAACAACGAGGTTATCTAGGAAGCTTTTGATTCCGGTAAAACCAATTGTTAACCGATTCAGCCAATGACTATTCTGGAACAAGTAAAAAATCTGTTTGGCTTTACATCTGCCCAGCCCAACGCACCAATCAAATCACCCGAACAGACGGACTCATCGATCATTGCACCGAAACCGTTGCCAGCGGGGCCACCGCCAGCCGCGCAGCGACGTGATCAGATCCTGCGGTTTATCGTTGGAAAGTTACGTGCTTACCAAAACGAGCCCCTAACAACGCCGGTGACGCTTCAGCTGTCAGTGGTTTTCGCCAGTGCCGAAGAAGAGGAAGTCTATCGGGTAGCCCTGTGGGCCAGTCAACCAAAGAAATTTCAGGACGAGCTGAATCGTCAATTAGCTGATAACTACATCAACTTACCCCGAAACTGGCAGTTTACATACAGCCTCCTGGCAGATGAGCTACCCACTGACTGTACCTATCGGGACGGCAATCTGGGCCTAACCGTTATCGATCAAACGAAACCGGCGGGTGCACCGATCCGGGCTAAACTAATCGCCCTGGTCGGACAGACGGAGCAAGCGGATTATGTCCTTGATCCCGCTCAAAAGACCAGCTTCTGCATTGGCCGAGGTCATTCGACGCAAACCTCGTCGGGGCGCGTCCGCACCAACGATATTGTGTTCCTGAACGATGATGACGCTGGTTTCGATCCGCAACGAGGAGTGGGAAATGGGGCCGTTAGCCGGTCTCATGCGACCATTCGGTACGACGAAGCACAGCAGCGGTATACACTCCTCGTCGACCAGGGCGGCTTACCGGCCAGCGGCAACAAAACTAAAATTTTACACCCCGATAACAGCATCGAACGGGCCGACATTTCGGGCATGGGCTACCCATTGGTAGATGGTGACCAGGTTGAGCTAGGTGGCGAGGTCACGCTGTTGTTTGAAATAATGAAGTGATTGCTTGCGTGAAGAATGCGCCTGGAAGTTTGTGGATCGGTCTGCTTTTCAGCTATTTTTGAGCGCTAGGTTGGTCTTTTGCCAACAACTGCCATCGAACCTCGAACCAACCCAATACGCTGATGAATCGTCGTTTCTCCCTATTGTTCGCTTCCCCACTGATCAGTACGGTCTGCCTCCTTTGCCTGTTGCTACCAACTCACTGGATTCCGCTGTCGCCGGATTTACCCAAAGAGCGAGCTACTCCCATCCGGACAGCTGCTGACCAGACAGACCAGTATCTGCCTTACCTGAAAGGAAAGCGGATTGGCATGGTGGTCAACCAGACATCCATCATCGGCTCGAAACCCAGCGTAGACAGTTTGTTAAATCGGGGGGTTCAGATCGTGAAGATTTTTGGTCCTGAACACGGCTTTCGGGGCAATGCCAGCAACGGCGCGAAAGTGTCCGATGAGGTTGATGCTAAAACCGGGATTCCCGTCATCTCATTGTATGGCAAGAACAAAAAACCATCGCGCGAACAACTGGCCGACATTGATCTGCTCATTTACGATATTCAGGACGTGGGAGCCCGGTTTTACACGTACATCAATACGCTGGATCACGTGATGGAAGCGTGTGCGGAAAACAACAAAGAACTCGTCATTCTGGATCGACCCAATCCGAATGGGTATTGCGTTGACGGACCCATTTTGGAGGATCACCTGCATTCGGGTATCGGAATGCATCGCATTCCCATCACCCACGGCATGACCATTGCCGAATTCGCGCAACTCATCAATGGCGAAGGCTGGCTGCCCAATAAAGCAATCTGTAAGCTTCACATCCTCAAAGTAGCGAATTATAGCCACGATCTGCCTTATGAGCTGCCCGTTATGCCTTCCCCGAACCTCAATACGCAGCAATCAATTTTGCTCTATCCCAGTATCTGTATGTTTGAAGGCACCATAATCAGTCAGGGACGGGGTACGTATATGCCGTTTACGGTGCTCGGTGCCCCGGCGCTCAAAGGCAAATATGCTTTCTCATTTCGGCCTGTCAGTCTGAAAGGAATGAGTGAGTCCCCGCTTCACCAGGACACCGATTGCTACGGCTTGGATTTACGGAAGTACGATACCAGCAAGCTACGAAAAACAGGGCGGATCAATTTGGGCTGGCTCATGGAGTTGTATAAAGCGTATCCCGATAAAGATCGCTTTTTTGATGCATCACAAAGTAAAGCGATGGGCAGTTTCGACAAGCTGGTGGGTACCGAAAATCTCAGACGTCAGATCATTGCGGGTACGTCAGAGGACGAAATTCGCCGGAGTTGGGAGCCGGGTCTGTCGGCGTTCAAAACTACCCGAAAAAAGTACCTGCTCTATCCCTAGAACCAGTAAGTAACTAGCTTCCCCGATCTATGAAGAAAGTGGCTCAAGCGATGAATTCGGTGTTTGATAGACTCAAATTAGGGATTACGGTTTGTAAGGTTTGCCAACAACCAACTTACTGCCCGAAAAGTCTACTTCGAACAACTGAGGATACCGCATGGTGCGCCCATCAACACTTCTGTGACTATGCACGGACATCAGCCACTTTCCGTTCAGGGTCTGAAACAGCATACCATGGCCATAATTTGGTGGCGTTATCGGTTCTTTTTCCTGTATCCAGGGGCCATCCAGCGTACCACTTTTTGAATAAGCAACCCCTTGCGTATACACATCGTAGATCCAGCTAGTCCACAGCATACCCAGCCTACCGGTTCCAGTATTGAATAAAAAGGGGCCATCCGTCACCTTATTTGGGCCCGTCGAGCCCTTGACGTTTTCACGACTCCACGGGCTCTCGCTGGCTCGGAAAAGCAATTTTCCGTCGCCGATCGATCCACTTAAATCGGGCTTCAGCTCTATTTTCTCGATGGTTCCGTTCTGATTTTGCAGCCACTCATAGCAGTAGACCATGTACGGCTTCCCGTCTTTGTCTACCCAAAATGTACCATCCAACGTGGGTTTGCTGGCGGGCAAATAGGTCGGATCGCTCATGGGCACATAAGGACCGTCGGCATTATCACTGACTAAAACATGACTGGCACGACGTTCGATAACGTTCTCACCAACCGTATCGATTTTTACCGCCCTGTTGGTGAAGGTGGCAAAGTAGTAATACTTGTCTTTGTAGTGGTGCAGTTCGGCGGCCCAGCTCATCGGATTCGGTCCCATCCAGGATGCTGGGTCTGTTTTAGCGATGACAAAAGGACCGGTCCACTTTTTCAGGTCTTTGCTTTTCCACAGCATACCACCGGTCCCCGTCATGTAGTAGGTGGCTGTTTTTTTATCCGCCAGGATGAACGGATCGCTCAGGCGGATGGAATCCAGAGGAATATCCTGTCGTACTACCGGCGGTTGATGTTGCGAAAAAACCTGGCTCAATGTAGCCATCAGTAAGGCTACGGTTGCCAGCATTTGTTTACCCATTACCCAGTAGTGTGCTCTTTTTGCGAAAACGCCAGTCCAACTAGTCATCACCTCATCGTTAACTTTTTATCGCGATACTACCGAAACGCCAGCTATCGTATTGTCTAAAGCGTAGTCACCACTATCGCTACTGTTAGTCATTATTCATTGAGAAAAGCCGTTGTGATCATTGGTTACACGAAGAGCGCGAATCGGACCCGTGCTTTAACAGATTAATTCGGAGCGAAAAATTGACCCACATGGCGGTAGCATACCCGCTTATTCGCTTGTTGGTCACGAATTGCAGAGCATTCCGTTTTAGTCGTTATCTTGCCTGACCAGTTGGTATTAATTTGCCCAGCACCGCAACTTACTCTTACGTTATGCCCAGACTTTTCCTCTTCATAGGTATTTTCTGGATTACCAGCGCTCAGCTTTGGGCTCAATCAGCCAGACGGATACAGTACACGTCCGAGCTTGGCGGCTATGCGACACCCAACGCACAAATTCCCTATTGGCTACGGGCTAATCAGTACGGAATCGTACCCATACGGGGGTCGCTCGGCACACTACGCCTGAGCATGAACAGCGACTATCGGCCCCGAACGGACACAACGGCAAAGCGAACATCCCGATTCGACTGGGGGTTTGGGGTGAGCGCGGTTGCCAATGTTGGTCCGCGTCTGGTCGAGAACGAATCAACACTGCTTTTGCCGGAAGCCTACGGTAAAGTCCGTTTTGGAAAGGTCGAACTATTTGCCGGAAATCGACGTGAAGTATATGGTCTCGGCGATACGGTATTAACATCGGGATTTGTGGCCTGGTCCGGTAACGCGTTGCCTTTCCCTAAAATCCAGCTTCACACACCCGATTTTGTCTCGCTCGGCTTCACGAAACACCTGCTGGCCTTCCGCGCTGGTTATGCGCACGGCTGGTTCACGAATACATACATCCAGGGCAGTTATCTTCACCAGAAATACCTCTATGTGCGACTCGGCAAACCGAGCTGGAAAGTGCGTTTTGTTGCGGGTTTAAACCACCAGGTTCAGTGGGGCGGACACGCTGCGTATCTGATTGGCAAACCCCTGGCCATCGACGGTCACTTGCCTACGTCGTTTCAGGATTACCTGTCGCTGGTTATCGGCCATTATCCAGATGCCATTGAAAATGACCGGTTTACCGAATTTGATGGAACCAACCGCGTTGGTAACCACATCGGTAGTTACGACGTAGCGGTGGAATGGAACGGGGCTGACAACTATTGGCAATTGTATCATCAGCACATTTATGAAGATGCGTCCGGACTGGCGTTGCAGAATGTTCCCGATGGCCTGACCGGGTTGCGTTTTCTGAATCGAAAAGGTAGTTCAGGCAGCCGTTTTCGATTGAACCGGCTGGTCGTCGAATGGCTGAGTACGACCAATCAGAGCGGCCCCACATTTGACCAAACGGCCCGGTGGCAGGGTGGCGACAATTACTTCAACCATAGTCAATATGTAGAAGGCTGGTCGTATAAAGGGCGCACGTTGGGCACACCGTTTATCGCGCCTTACACGGATCTGGCACCCGATGTTGCCAGTACGGCTGGAAGCTTTTATCCGAACAATCGGGTTGTAGCATGGTACTCAGCCGCCGAAGGGACATTTCGGCGTGGACCCGTTTTAAAAACGCAACTTTCCTACAGTCGAAATTTCGGTACATTTAGCAAACCATATCCGCAAGTACTCCATCAGTTCTCAACACTGGCGTCTGCCCAGTGGTCACTCAGCCAACGGGCCCGACTAACCCTGACTACTTCGCTGGCCCTCGATCGGGGCGATATGTATCCTGATTCATTCGGCAGCTTCATCAGCATTCGCAAGGTCTGGTAGTGAACGGTGATCCATCGTCAACAATTATCTGGCCTTTCTCTCATTTTTTTTTTTACGAAAAGGCGGTTTATTAAACACTATACGTCTCGTTGAGTTACGGATTCAAACTCAGCACATATGAAAAACATTCACGTAAAAAGCATCTCAGATTACGTTAAAGTAAGCTTTGTCGTTATTGCGGCTCTGATCATCTCCTTATCATCCTGCCAGGATCACCGGATTCCGTTGCCCGGACAGGGAATTCAGCCAACCGGCCCCAAACCAGCCTACGCACCGAGCATCGATCCGCAAATGCAGGCCGTTATCGAAGAATTGGGGCGTCTCAATCCGGTTCCACTGTACACCCTGACTCCACAGGAAGCCCGTACGAAGCCTTCGGTAAAAGATGCCGTCAATTCGTTGCTCGACAAAAACAAGATCACCCCGCCAAAGGCCAACGTTGCCATCAGCCAGCGCACTATTCCTGGATTCGGCGGCACCCCGATTCGCATCGTGGTTTATACGCCAGCGGGCGCTGCCAGTTCAGCACCTGTCATCGTTTACCTACACGGGGGTGGTTGGGTTATTGCCAGCCCTGAAGTGTACGAAGCATCTAGCTTAGCCCTTGCTCAGAACACGGGTGCCGTTGTTGTATCGGTTGATTACCGGCTTGCTCCCGAAAACAAATTCCCGACCGCACACGAAGATTCTTATGCCGCCTATAAGTGGGTAAAAGAAAATGCCTCGACCATTGGCGGAAATGCCAGTAAAGTAGCCATTGCGGGAGAGAGTGCGGGGGGTAACATGGCCATATCCGTAAGCATGATGGCCCGCGATCGTGGCTTGGGACTTCCTGTCCACATCCTGTCGGTCTATCCTGTAGCAAACAACGATCTGTTTACTGACTCGTATAACCTGTTCGCAAACGCCATGCCGTTGAACCGGCCCCTGATCGAATGGTTTGTTGATAAATACTTCCGTACGTTAGCCGATGGCGACAGCCCACAAATTTCGTTAGTGGATGTTGCGGATCTGCGCGGTTTACCACCGACAACTATCATTGGTGCGGAAATTGACCCATTACAGGCAGAGGGTCGACTATTGCGCGACAAGCTTCAGTCGCAGGGTGTATCGGTGACATACCAGCTTTATTCGGGCGTAACGCACGAGTTTTTTGGAACGTATGCAGTTGTTCCCAAAGCGCAACAGGCTCAGGAGCTCGCTGCCATTCAACTGCGGAATGCGTTCAACTAATCGAGCATGGTTTTTGACTCGCCCTGATTACTAACAAAAAAAGGCGAACGAGTTTATGCTCGTTCGCCTTTTTCGTAACAGAAATTTAGCTTAAGCCAGGGTAGCATCAACACTGATGGTCGTGTTGAACAGCTTGGAAATAGGGCAGTTATGCTCGGCATGATCGACCAGTTCATCGAACTTCGCTTTGTCAATACCAGGTACGCTGGCCGTTAACACCAGTTTCGAACTCGTGATACCACTGTCTTCCAGCGTAACCGTACATTTCACGTCCAGTGTGTCAGCGGCAAATCCAGCACCCTGAATATTGAAAGCCAGTTGCATGGCGAAGCAACCCGCGTGCGCAGCAGCTATCAGTTCTTCCGGGTTGGTTCCTACACCTTCGGCAAACCGGGTGTTGAACGAATACTGTGTTTCATTCAGTGTTGTACTGGCTGTGGTCAGTGTACCTTTACCATCTTTACCTGTTCCTGCCCAGTGGGCTGAGGCATTACGAGCGATTTTCATTTGTGTATGGTTTGTGTTGTTACTTTGTTTTGGTGACTCAAAGGTATGCAGTGTACAGTTGCCGTTTTTTCACCTATGTTAAAAAATGACCGAATGGAATGTAACGGCTTTCTGTTACGAATAAACAGCTCCATTCGATTCGATTGCAGAACTGTCAGGTTATAACCAAAGTAGCGAATGATTTCTTCACAACGTGCTGTCCTACACCACCACTTACAACAATTTGCCCAACTTTCCGACGATGATATTAACCTGTCCACTGATTTCTGGTTACACAGAACTATTGCCAAACACGACACCTTTACCTTCCGGAATTCGGTTTGTAAACACGTTGGTTTTATCGTAAAGGGTATTTTTCGGGTTTATTACATTGATCCCGGCACGGAGAAAGAGCATAACCTTTACTTCATCGCTGAAACAAATTTTCTGACATCCCTGAAAAGTTTGTTGACCAAAACGACTTGCCCCTACATTATCGAAGCCCTCGAAGATGCGGAATTAATGGTCATTGAGCATGATCAGTTACAGCGGCTTTACGCTCGTTCACACGGTTGGGAACGGTTTGGTCGCCTACTGGCCGAGCAGTATTTTATGTTTAATCAAACCCGCTCGGAAAGCCTGCTGACGCAGACCGCCGAACAGCGCTACGTCGATCTGTTGAATAACTATCCTAACTTGCTGAACCGGGTTTCGCTGGGCCATATTTCTTCGTATTTAGGCATAAAAGGGCCCTCACTGAGCCGGATACGAGCGCAGCTAACACACAGTCATTAGGTAACGCGAAAGGATAGAATGGACTTACCTTACGATTGGTTTGGTGGTTATATAGTGAATTCTACAGCCATTCCCAGGCACTATGATAGGCGTTAAGTCCTTCGGCGTATGTGACAAAATCCGTGTAAAATGGCAGACTGGCCAGCGTTGCGCTATCGCCAACGACGACTAGCTTCTTCCGGGCTCTGGTCATCGCTACGTTCATTCGACGCACATCCGACAGAAAACCAATTTCGCCCTGCGCGTTGCTTCTGGTCATGGAGATGTAGACAATGTCGCGCTCCTGCCCCTGAAAACTATCGATCGTGTTGACCGAAATTTTTGACAGGTAAGGGTGCAGATCAGGGCTATGCAGAAGCTGTTCTTTCAGAAGAGTGAGCTGCTGTTTGTAGGGCGAAATAATGGCAACACTCGGAAAATCCGCTGGTGTATAAAACGAAGACAGTTCGGTGGCAAGCTGGGCCAAATGCTTCATGAGTAGAGCCGCTTCTTCTGGATTCGTTGAACTTGTGCCTTCCAATTTCTCATCAAATCCACAGCCGACGGTATCGACAAATTCGAGCGGACTGTCACCGGAAAATAAGGAATGGGTGGCTACCGACGCGTGCGCCTTTACTTGATTTGCATAAAATACCTGTGACGAATAACCCATAATCTGCTCATGCATCCGGTATTGTTCCTGCAACAGGCTTACTGCTTCGGGATGTAACTTAACGCATTTTTCGAGCAGGGTAGTACTCAACCCCTTCCGAGCCGCTTCAGTCGATTTAATGGTCGGTGATAGCTGGCAATGGTCACCGGCCAGAACTACTTTTTGAGCTTTTAGAATGGGAATCCAGCAGGCAGGTTCCAAGGCTTGACCGGCCTCGTCGATGATAACCGTATGGAACGTAAGGTTCCGGATCATGTACTGGTTCGACCCGACCAATGTTGCCGTAATCACCTGCGCCTTGCTGACCAGATCATCGATAATGTACTGCTCCGAGCTAGCCACATCTTTCATGATCCGATGGGCCTCATCGAAGAGAGCTTTACGCTGGTCCCGTTCGGCTTTACCGAAATTACGCTTGTATTTATGAGCCATATTTTTGAACTCATTCGCCTGCTTTTTCAGCTTCTTCGCTTCTTTCATCAGACTGTGCTCAGCCATTTTATGATCGAGCGTAAGCGCCATAAGTCGCTCGGACACACGGGCCGGATTGCCCACCCGAAGTACGTTTACGCCTTCTTCGTGCAATTTCTCGCTCAGCAAATCAACGGCGGTATTACTGGGTGCCACGACCAGAACCTTCTTATGATCCTGGTTGATCAGGGCTTTGATCGCCTGAACGAGCGTCGTCGTTTTTCCGGTTCCGGGAGGACCATGAACAACGGCTAATTCGTTGGCAGCCAGTATGTTTTTTACTGCGCGAAGCTGACTCTCATTCAACCGGGAAATTGTAGGGACAGGAATGTCGGGGTGAAATGTGGGAGACGCCTGACCGGTCAGGATGTTCACCAGCCGATTCTGATGCTTCTCCCCAAGTTCATTCGCCTGTTTGAGGGCGTCCTGCACTTCATCGTAGCTATTATCGTCAAACAATAACTCGACCCCTAGCTTGCCATCGCGCGACCAGTCGGGCAATTCATCGACCTGCAACGTAATTTTAAGTCGGTTTCCGTTTTGATACGAAATAGTGCCCTCTACCCGATCTGTTTTCGGGTCGTGGTTGCTAAAAAATAAAGCGGGCGTTCCCGATCGCAACTGATGAGGTATATCCTGATGCGTAGTGCGTTCCACCTCGACGGTCAAGTAATCGCCCCGGCTCATTTCCGACCCCCGGATGGCGATCGGATACCAGGTCAATCCGTTGGCCCGACGCTCGGTGATTGATGTTGTTTCGGTTAATTTACGATACTGATTACGGTCTTCTTCTCGTTCAGTTTTTAGTAGATCAAGCAGCTGTTTGAAATAATCCATTCACAAAGGTAGCCCATTATTAAGGCCGTATGGTGTGCGACGGTTCTATAATCATCCCAAGTTGATTTCTGTTTACAACTCCAAAACTTACAAGCGTATTGGCGTTATAAATTTGACCAAGAGCGCTGGAACAATCCGCAGCCAATCCAATATGTTCACCATCTTGTAAATAATGCTTTGCGAGAATTGGTGAATTGTGGTTATTTTCCAATTGCTCAGCGAAATACATATATAGTAAAACTCTACCAATCAGAAGACTAGTCACTTTTTGGCTTCGAATCAAATTGGCAAAAGCTAGCCGGTTGGCAAAAAACACAACAACGTGTCTTTTGCCAACCGGCTAGCTTTGTAAGGTATCATCGCTGCTCCCTGTATTTCGCAATCAATTGACTGTACGTGCGACTCAGCTTTGAGCAACCTCGTGAAGCGATTCTGCTCCAACTATTTTTTTGTACAATGTTAATGCCTGTGCTACCACCTGATCCATGTTGTAGTACCGGTACGTGCCTAGTCGACCGACGAAGTGAACACCCGTTTGTTCATCAGCCAACTGCTTATACCGCCGATATAACTCAGCATTCTCTGGCCGAGGAATTGGGTAATACGGATCGCCTTCGTCCTGGGGGTATTCAAAGGTAAGGCTGGTTTTCGGATGCTCCTGACCCGTCAGCTTCTTATACTCGGTGATACGCGTATAAGCGTGATCATTCGGAAAATTGACAACCGAAACAGGCTGATAATCAGCTACGTCAAGTGTCTGATGGTCAAATCGAAGCGACCGGTAAGGTAGCTTGCCGAAGCAGCAATCAAAATATTCGTCGACAGGACCAGTATAAATCAGCTCATTGAATGAGAGCTGGTCTTTAACCTGTCTGAAATCCGTATCGAGCATAAGATGAATGTTCGGATGCTCCACCATCTTTTCGAACATCTTCGTATAGCCGTGTAAAGGCATGTACTGAAACTCGTCGGTGAAATAACGATCGTCCTGATTGGTTCGTGTCGGTATGCGTGATGTTACCATCTTATCGAGTTCCGACGGATCAACGCCCCACTGCTTACGGGTATAGCCACGGAAGAACTTTTCGTAAAGATCACGGCCCACCTGACTGACCACGACGTCTTCGGACGTACGAATCTCATCTACCTGCTCACCGACATTTTTAAAGTATTCGGCTAATTCTTCCGAATTGAAGGAATGACCGTATAGTTTATTAACCGTATCAAGATTGATCGGAATGGGTAATAGCTTCTCATCTACTGACGCCAAAACCCGGTGTTCGTATGGACGCCACTCCGTGAACTGCGACAGGTACGAAAATACGTCGGGGGAGTTCGTATGGAAAATATGCGGTCCGTATTGATGTATCAAGATGCCGTCTTCATTGAGACAGTCATAAGCATTGCCACCAATGTGTGGGCGTTTATCGATGATGAGTACTGTTTTTCCGGCCTGACTGGCTAAGCGTTCGGCTAATACGCTCCCGGCAAAGCCAGCGCCCACAATTGCATAATCGTACTGCATAAATGGTAAGTTGTACCGTAAATACGTTTCTGTTAAGATGTAAATATACAACCAATCTCATCGACTAACATCCTAGCGAAGTCTTGACTTGTAAGGGAACGGCCTTGCTGGCTAGTCAAACCGCCGAAAGCGTCGATAAATTGAGGGACTGGTCTTCTTATTGCTTATCATAAAAACTCTATTTTCAGTATACTGCCCGTTAGGGGATAGTCGGCCAATTGCTGCTCGGATGCTCCCTTTCGGGCGCTGGTCACGAAAAGGCTTCCATCCGGATGAATGGCTATCTTTGTTGGGTTAATGACAGGAAGTTCAATAGCCTGTAGCAATTGAGCATTAGCTGAATACTGGCGAATCGTATTCCCTCCGTAATGGCCTAGCCAGACATTATTCGCCGAGTCAACTGTACTACCGTCCGGAGAACCGTCGTATGGCCAGTCAAGCCATAGTGTTTCCTCCTCCACAGCATTATCCGACCCAGTTGACACGCGCCAGACACCTTTGGAGCGTCCCGAATGACCAATGCTTTCGACCATATATAGCGTATGAGGATCTGAAAATACGGCGGGACCATTCGCGATGATAAAGTTCTTGGCCAGAACGACGGGCGGTAAAAGCTCCCCATCTTTGGTAAGTTCATAGCGTGTAATCGTGCCCAGGGGTTGTTGCTCCTCCATATCCATTGTGGCTGCGTAGAGAGCACCTGTTGCATCCGTCGCAGCGTCGTTAAAGCGAATTGAGGGTTGATCGGTGTCGATGCGATTCAGTCGCTCGATGAAAAACGACGCGGGGTCTGTTATGTCTAGCAGGTGTAGACCTGATTTGAAACCAGCCCATAGCCGGCCATCAGCCCGTGGCAAAACAAACCCAACCAGTTCTGGCATGGTCCATTGTTGAACCGGGTTACCCTTGGCGGGAGCAAAATAAACCCGCTGCTCAAGAATATCTACCCACCAGAGTCCATCTCGGTTCGCATCCCAGATCGGCCCTTCTCCTAAAGAGCACTGAGCTTCCACAAAGCAGCTTATTTGCATGTTGTTTTCAGACATAGCTTAGAACACTAAGTTTTACCCGTTAAAAAGATTGTCCGCTGATGTATAGCACCTTAACCAATTACGTGTCTTACAGCACACCTAAACTGAACCACGGATTTCATCGGGTTTTTCGGTACACACAACCCGGCCGTTAGCTGAGCAAAGCCCATTGGCTAACCACCGAACGATTCTGTGAAGCCGAAAATACAGGCCCGAAAAACTATAGCTTTGGAGTCTTTTCAGAAGAACCCGACGTATCATCGAACTACTGGCAAACGGATATAGTTTATCACCATCCAGACGACAGTACATTACTATACTAGCAGACAGGCAGTTAAAAATAACGCGATATACTCCTATGTGGGGATTCGGCATCGGGCGGATTAGTCTCCCGGTAGCAGTCGTTTACAGCAACAGTATCCAGGACTTGGCTTGGCTACTTGCTTTTAGAGAATAATGGGTAATTACCGGTTTCAGGGAATCTATCCGATAAGGTTGTACCAAATAATCCATGAGCTTTTTCCACTGGGTTTCCTGAAACATAGCCCAGCCACCCGCGGCCATCAATGTGTTGACTACCGACCGCTGACCAGCCGTCGCTTCATCGTTATTGACGCGTTCGTTCCGGCCAATCTCAGCGGCTAGCAGCGTAGTACCTACCCGTTCTACCCGGAATGTGCTGCTGGCTTCGTCGGTAAAAAAGTGCTCAACGGGTGCCCCTTCCTCTACTCCTTGTGACTGCGGTTTCTCGCTGGGTACGACGGTAAACTCGGCAGATTCATCGGCTTCATCCAGTTTTACCACCCGGACCCAGTTGTGGGGTAATGGACCCGGTAAGTCAATACGGATATAGTTACCTACGACGAGCGGAGCATTGGTGATAGGCTTGCCCTGTGGGTCATGCACCGTAAACGTAGCTGTCAGACCCGGCAGATCCGACCAGGTATTGACGGCAAGGAGCTTCTGCCGAGCCTCCGCAAACCCTTGACGAGCCGCAATTTCATCGGGATATGTGTAACTGCTTTCGTAACGTTTGTCTTTGGTGTGATCCCCTTGCAGTGCCTTCACTTCCTGTGTAATCGATTCTACCAGCTTTTTAATAGTCATTAGGCGAACGAGTTGATTAGCCACCAGTCTGGAGAAATAGTGAGCAGCCCGATGACGGCTGCCATTATCTGTTTCCACAGCGATCCTTAGTCAACTCAGTCGTGCTAATAGTAGCCAATTAACACACGTTTAGAGATTCATCAATGAGCGAATGGTCACTTAACAGTCATGCAGCTATCGCGGTTGGCAATCCTGCGACTGTGGCTGGTCTACCCTTTCTTTTGCAAGACACGCTGTTCACATCGCTCCGGCCCGCTACTTTTTAACGTAGATAATCCTGGATTGCTTGCTTTATCCATTCTTTTCCGTCAGATGTTTCCAGTAGCGTTTAGGCATGTGTTGTAGCTGTAACCGCTTGTTTTTACGAGCGTCAATGGTCACGCTCTTGAAATAACGACGCCATAGCTCCTGGTAGAATTCTTCGCTCTCATCACTGATCTCGGCAATGAGCTGAGAAGTAGCCCGTCCATACTGAAATTCGATTGCCACGGTAGTCACCGTCTCCAGATCATAATAAATACCATACCGGCGTTTAGCATCGTAGATGAGCCAACGCTGATCGGCATACCGACTTTCGAAGTGAGAAGAAATGAGGGGCAAAACGTCGCAGTCCGGTTCAATGATGGCATAATACAACTGGTCGGTGGTGAGCTTGAATCGAACAAAGGCTTCCATACGATGCGCTTCCCGCTTCACCCGTTTTGCCGCCTGCTTTACGGCCCAGACCGCCGGGTGCCCATAGTCTTCTTCCACGTTGTGCGGACTATTGAAGACATGACACACAAAATGCCACATGACCTCATCAGACTTATCGACCTCAGAAAGGTAGGTTTTGTGTAATCGCGTCAAGCCTTCGGCGGATAATCGCTTTCGCAGGCCCATCAACACCCGTTCCGATTTCCGTTCATCGGTGATAACCGTGTGCGTTTCGCCAAACAAACACCCGGTACACGCTTCGTCTCGAGTAAACACAACGTCGACCAGTTTGTAGGCATATATGTCAAAGATGGCCGTTAACCAGCCTTCATACGTTCCATCATACACTACGCTCGTCATCCGATCAGAATAAACTTAACTGGGCCGAAAAATTGGGTTTGTACTTACTTTTTTGCAAAGTCAGAATCAGTTGCTTGAGCTGCAAAGGCGTGTAATCGTGTTGCCTGGCAAAGGGGCGACTGAAAGCCAGAAAGTATTGGGCCCGATTGTAGGCAATGCCCATCTTTTTCAGGTGCTCCGCTTGGAGCCGCCTGAACCGACGCGCAGCGACAATTTTCTGGGCGCTTTGAAAGCCGATGCCGGGTATGCGTTTGATGAGTTCGATGTCGGCGGTATTGATGTCTACCGGAAATTGGTCCAGGTTGCGTAAGGCCCAACCCAGCTTGGGGTCCACATCCAGGTCAAGATTAGGCTGATTGGCCCCGACCAGTTCATCGAAGGCAAAACCATAGAATCGAAGCAGCCAATCGGCCTGGTATAGTCGGTTTTCCCGAATGATCGGAACGGGGGTGCCCATGGATGGCAATCGGTTATCATCACTTATGGGAACGTAGCCCGAGTAATAGACCCGCTTCAGGTTCAGCTGGTTATAGAAATGATTGGTCATGCCCAGTATGTCCAGATCGCTCTCTTTCGTCGCACCGATCACCATTTGGGTACTCTGGCCGGCTGGAGCAAAGACGGGCGCTTTGCTATTGCGCAGTTTTTCTTCCCGGTGACCGGCAATCTCGGTTTTCAGGTACGTCATTGGCCGGATCACATCCAGGTGATTTTTTTCCGGCGCGAGCAGCTTCAGACTTTGTTCGGTAGGCATTTCGACATTGACGCTTAAGCGGTCCGCATACAGACCCGCTTCTTTCATCAGCTCTTCACTGGCTCCAGGAATGGCCTTCAGATGGATGTAGCCGTTGAAATTTTGTTCGATGCGCAACTTTTTGGCAATTCGAACCAAACGCTCCATCGTGTAATCAGGGCTGTCAAAAATCCCCGAACTCAAAAATAAGCCCTCGATGTAGTTTCGGCGGTAGAAATTGATGGTCAGGTCCACGACCTCGTCGACCGTGAAGGCGGCCCGTTTCACATCGTTGCTCCTGCGGCTCACGCAATAGGCGCAATCGAAGATACAATGATTGGTCAGCAGAATTTTCAGCAGGGATACGCACCGCCCGTCTTCAGTGAACGCATGACAAATGCCGTAGCCTTTCGAATCCCCCAGTCCTTTGTCTTTATTAGCTCGTTTACTCTGACCGGAAGCACAGGACACATCGTATTTTGCCGCATCGGAAAGGATTTCCAGCTTCTCCATCACTCGATCATTCACCATCCAATTCCCTTGTTGATTGATGATAAAAGTACTAAGTATCGATGTACTATCAAAAGTAAAAGCTATAATAATATAATTGTATTATAGTCCCATTTCGCCAGTACGTTCTCTATACAAAGAATAGCGGATTTTGCTGGGCAAAGAACCAGTGTGTAGGAGACCATTGCCTGACGGATGATTCATACCCAATAAAAAAGGCCAACCCGTTCAGGAGTTAGCCGGCAAAAAAGTCAGGAAAAAGTACCTACACTGGGATGGTCGATACTAATTCCGCTTCTCACGCTTCATATAAGTAGAGGCCCCAGTGCCTCGTCTGGCTCCCATTTTATGTAGCTGTTGGGCGTCAGCCTGTGATATGATCTGAAGAGCTGAATACTCAGTTTTACCGGTAATAAGTGGGAAGCCCGCAACACGCGGAGCTTGCGAACAATAAACACACGTTTTGGCGGTGGGTAGCGCCTTTAACCGGGCGTCAGGAATCAATTGACCACACTTACTACAATACATAAGGTTGAGTATCTAGCTACTAATATAACCCAAAATCAGGCCAGATAGTGCCCCACATGGGGAAATAAGACAGGTCACCTATAGTGAATAAGTTATTGATTTACAGATAGTTAATCTAACATAAAGCACGCATCCAAAAGAAATTGATAGTATCGTCCAGTTCAGTTGATTATAGCAGAATTTTGACCAAAAGCGGATATGAGCCGTTGCCCAAAAACACGGTTTGGCAAGGCTGCTCACGCTGGCTGTACTTGCGTTTCTGACTACAAACTGGTCGCGTCGATACGTGACTGGCAGCCCACGCAACCCGATCAGCCACTTGCCTAACCCGTCAGCCCTTTATGACAGAAACACGTCCGAAACAGGTTGTGGTTGCCAACGGAATTAACTTTTCCCGGGTAGTCGTGTTTAGTCAATATACGAATGAACACCTTATGAAAAAGTTACTTCAAACAGCCGCTTTCTGCCTACTGGTAGTGGGTACGGTTTGTGCACAGGAGGTTACCAAGAAAGAGGCCATTAAAACGACTAAAATTGCCCAGAAAAACGCCAAGCAACTCCAGAAGGAGGCCAAGCAAACAGGTAGTACGTCGGATAAGAAAGATGCCGATAAGACGCTGGATGCAGCCAAACGAGCAGAGAAACAGGCCAAAAAGAACACAAAGTAGGGCATTGACCTGATGTACCTGACCAATAACGTTCTCAACGTCAATTAAACGTGTTATGCAGCAAGATCCGAATTTAGATACGATACGACTCGACATTGAAGCGGTGGGATTCACGTTGGACGATGGCCTTCGGGCATTCGTATTGGAGACGCTTTCCAAGCTCCAGCGTTTTTATAAAGGTGACGTCATTACGGCTGAAGTGTACTTAAAAGTAGAACCCAACCAGCGCACGAATGACAAGCATGTGGGCATCAAATATGGTGTACCCGGCAATGATGTATATGCTGACGATTCGGGCGACAATTGGTACGAATTGATCAACAGTGTGGAAGCCAAGTTACAGCGTCAGTTGGAAAAGCGCTTCGGTAACCACACAAACGCAAACCGGGCTAACATCGATGAGATCGACCCTGCCAGTTTAGCGTAAACTCAAGTGAATATATAATCAATCGCCCGGCTTTGTAGATAAGGCCGGGCGATTGCAGTACTGGGCGATCGTAGACAGGTGGACCAACCATTTTTGGACTACCCTTAATCAGCCTATTTTCATCACTGGTGGAGGTTGGCTAAACAGCCACCTGATACGTGGGGTCGTCGATGATATTGACATCGATAACATCAGTTGCTTTAGTCAGCAATTTCCGGCAATCCGGGCTGAGGTACTTTAAGTGTATCTTTTTACCCCCTTTATGGTAGCGTTCCGTAAGCTTGTTAAGAGCCTCAATGCCTGACATGTCGGCCACCCGGCTTTCAGAGAAATCGATGATCACTTCATGAGGATCAGTTAAGATGTCAAACGCGTCGTTGAACGCGGTTACCGAGCCAAAGAATAGCGGACCATAAACCTTGTACTGCTTCACTCCCTGCGCATCGATTGATGGCAGAACACGGATGCGCTTGGCACTTTCCCAGGCAAAAACCAGGGCGGAAATGAGTACGCCAATCAGCACCGCCAAGGCAAGATTGTGTAGATAGATCGTGATCACCGCGACCAGCATACCGACAAACACATCTTGCTTGGGCATTTTATTGATGATCCGGAAACTCACCCACTCGAAGGTGCCTATGGCGACCATGATCATCACGCCGGTCAAGGCCGCCATCGGAACCCGTTCAATGACGGGAGCGCCAACCAGAACGATCAGCAAAATGGTCAGGGAGGCAATGATCCCGGACAGTCGGGCTCGTGCACCGGCCGACAGATTCACTAACGTTTGGGCAATCATCGGGCAACCACCCATGCCGAAGAAAAACCCGTTCAGGATGTTCGCACTGCCCTGAGCAATGCATTCTCTGTCGCCATTTCCCTTGGTCGCGGTCAACTCATCGACCAAATTCAGCGTTAACAATCCTTCGGTAAGCCCGACGCTGGCCATGATCAGGGCATAGGGAAAAATAATCGTCAGCGTAGACAGATCGAGCGGAACCTGCGGAATGTGAAAAGGCGGAAAACCACCGCTTACTGAGGCTATGTCGCGAACTGTTTTGGTATCGATATTGAATCCCAGCACAATCAGGAACACAACGACGATAGCAACCAGCGAAGGCGGGACTGCTTTGGTGACTTTTGGTAACAGGATAATAATGGCGATGGTCAACAAAACCAAACCGGCCATAACTGCCAATGGTGTTCCGCTAAGCCAGGTCGATTCCCCGTTCACTACCGTTTTGAACTGTTCGAGCTGGGCCATGAAGATGATAACGGCCAGCCCGTTGACAAAGCCATACATAACGGGTTGGGGCACCAGCCGGATGAATTTACCAAATTTAAACACGCCCACCAGAATCTGTAACACACCCGCCAGGGCGACTGCAGCAAACACGTAGTCAATGCCATGCGATTTCATTAAGGCAATCAGAACAATGACCGTGGCACCGGCTCCTCCGGAGATGAGTGCGGGCCTACCCCCAAAAATGGAGGTAACAAGTCCCATAATAAAGGCGGCATAAAGGCCAACCAGCGGAGGGAAACCCGCCAGGATAGCAAATGAGAGAGATTCCGGCATCATTGTCATGGCGACGGTGAGGCCAGCCAGAATCTCCGTTTTATAATCTACTTTCTGCGTAAAATCAAATAGGTTGATATAACCCTTCATGGATATGCAATTATTGATGACAGGGCCGGAAAGATGGCCTCTATCGGCCCTAAAAAGTTAACTTATTCGGCTTGTTAACGAATCGGTTGGATGGTCCCAACGGAACCATTGTACTGCCAGGCATTCGGACAGTAGGAATCAACTTAGCGTAAAGCCAGATTGGAAAGAGAACGTCTCTTTAACAGAATTTAAAAAAGACGGATGTACCTCGTCAGGGCGGACTCCCTACAGACGAAGGGAAGACAGGAGCGTATGGGCAGGTGTTGACTGTCATAATTGGCCGCAAGAAGCGCATTTTGGCTTAGATTCCCTAGCACTAACAAACACTATTTTGCGGATATCTGATCGATAGGACGATCTAAAAATTGGGTTGGGGCAACGTCAACCACCTGGGCGCGCTCTAACTGCGTTCTCCCCCTAAATCATATCGACGACAATTAACTAATGATAGTCCGCTTATTGAACAGCATACGCGTTTTTACAAGTAGCAACTAATTTACTGTAGACACTAATTATTAGATTATATATACTATTAATCAATTACTTACATCAGGTGTACACACTTTGTCTACATAACATATTATACTATTAACAGAATTTACTCGCTCCTTTGCTCCTGGTTATGGCTGTCACACGCACCGGTACGCCGTAGTCACTTCCACTCAGTAACCAAAGTCCTGACATTGGCGGATGCGTTCGCTCGATTACTGGATCACCGTACTACACGTAGGCACAGGAGTTCTGCCCGTGTAAAACAAGTCAAGTTCAAGACGTGCATACAGGTTTTGTCACGCGTAAAAGATGGGATCAATCCGGTACGATGACGAAATCGACAGGCACCAGCGAATTCATTGGAACGCTCTGTCAGGGCATCGAGCAATTGAAGGTCAATACAATAATCAATTTTTTCACTTAACTCTTACTTTTTTATGAACACGGACAATGGAAGCGAATCGGTACTGGAGGCAGATGATTTACTAAATTATGGGCTATTGCCTTCCGACCTGGGCAAAGGTTATGATTCGCTCAAAAGGGAAACGACATTCGATGCCTACAAGACATTTACCAAATTAGTATCAGCCGGATCTTCAGAAACCCACTACCTGGTTGAATTCGATTACAAAAAGATTCGGAGCACGTTCGGTGTCAAGTCGACCGTGAATGTTGACACGGGGGCTACTACCGTCGATGTATCGGTGGACATGAGTGACGTCTTGGATTCGGAAGAAATGTCCGTATTCGTGTTCTGGTACCAGCGTAGCATTACGGAACGGGTCACATTCAGGGACGCTGTGCTTTCCGAACGGGTAGCCGCCTATAGCAAGGACAAAGCAGATCGGGAGACGATCTACAAAAACCTGGGCAACAAGGTAATTACCGAGATATCGAACGGGGGGGAAGTGGTCTTGTACGCTAAGTTCTCGTCACGATCTAAAGAAGAATCAACGAAGATTAAGGCAATACTGG
This sequence comes from Spirosoma agri, assembly GCF_010747415.1. Taxonomy (NCBI): domain Bacteria; kingdom Pseudomonadati; phylum Bacteroidota; class Cytophagia; order Cytophagales; family Cytophagaceae; genus Spirosoma; species Spirosoma agri. Next base: position 244,514 of record NZ_JAAGNZ010000003.1, read on the forward strand.
ATGTGAACACCAACATTTTTGTCAGCGAGGTAGACTTTCATACGCAGCTTAATCACTTGCGAAGCGAGGTCAATCAAGAGATTACCTGTTCGATCGATGCAAAGTCGATGGGGGGAAATCTGAACGCGGGTAAGCTGACTAATCCGGCAACCGTGCAGGCAGCCATTGAGGACTGGCTCACTTCGCTCAAGACCAATCCGGCTACGCTTGAATTCGAATGTAGTGATCTGAAAATCCTCGGTGATGGGTTCACGGACGTCAGCGAGATGGTGAATAAGAATCAGGCGATCGCTGATGAACTTAACGGCATGCTCCTAAACGTGGTTGACAGTAAAACCTTGGCCGCGCAGTATCAGAGGTCCAGAAGAGACCTGAAGCTTCCGACGATTCTGCGGGTCAGTGAACTCATTGACCAGAGTCATGAACTCAAAGCAAAGCTAATCGATGAGCGCAATCGTCTGTTCAATACCGCTGCCACAGCCGTATTCGTTCTGGACAAGCAGGTGAGAGACAATTACAACAAGATTCGCCGGAATACCCCGGTTTTCGGTTACCAGGATCTGGGCAAAGGGGACGCCTGCGGATTTGCGGGCTCAGGTATGCCGCATTTCGGTGATGAAATGGAACACGTGAAGTACTTCGCCAACATGGACGTTATCACGGATGTTGGCCTTCAGGGATTCAAGGTTTCCTTCGACCAGTTTGGTTCCAGAGAACGGCTAAACCGAGATTATGCGCAGCAGATAGGTAATCACACACGCGTCAATATGGAGCAGGACTTGCTGGTTTCTATGCAAGGCTGGACTATGGATCGGGAAGGCTACCCAAGTGTTAGAAGCATCCAGTTCACGTCGCTTTCCGGAAAAACGTATGGTTCGCCCGCTCCGCCAATCCCTCCGGCTACGATTTTGACCGGGAGTGCCAAAGAAGGGTCTGAAAAATACATTATAGGTTTGTGGGGGAGTGGCAATAACTGGACCCAGCTCGTTGGCCCGTATTTCCGGGAGTGTTCGACGGATTACCCGTACAGTAATGACTAATTTAGTTGCTGCGTAGACCGTACGCCCACTCCATTTCTGACGTCCGGGAAACATCCCCCCAACGGCTGGCCTCACGAGAAGCTGGCCGTTGGGGGTTTCAACGCCTTGTTATTGATCGGTTCGGAATGGCGATGCAGGTAAGCCATCCTTATTGTACAGGTTTGGGTTAACCGGATTATCGGCCCAGGCGTACCGGACGTACTGCGGATTGGGCACATCATCGCTCCACACAATCACGTTGTTTCCGTCGATTTTAGCCTTTGCCCAGCTGAATTTTTTATCGGCACCCGCAATGGCAAATTCACCCGGTTCTTCGCCATCTCTGGTAATCAAACCACGGCCACTATTGGTAAAACTGAGAACGACTTTATTACCTTGAATTGTAGCAGACTGATAGAGTGGACCTGACGAAACCAGATCTTCGTTGTAAGCCGTTTTCATTGCCGCCAAGGCCAATCGTTCGCCCACGTCTTTTTTGTTGTCGGGATGAATATCGTTCCACTCGCCCAGGTCAATGGCTACGACCATAGCCGTATTGGGGACCGATAATGCCTTCAGTTGCGCTTCTCTCAACACGGCCCAGTTACTTTCCGATGGCTGGTAATTGTAGTCCATGAAGCCGGGAAGCTGAACATACAGGAACGGCAGCGGCCCCTGCCCCCACCGATTTCGCCAGTCAGCAACCAACACCCGCTGTAACTTTTCGTAGGTCTGAGGCTCACCGGCATTGCTTTCGCCCTGGTACCAGCAAAAGCCTCTGATCGCATAATTAATTGCTGGCGCTACCATCGCATTGTACAGTGCTGTCGGCTGGTTTTGGGGGTTGATTCCCCCGGCTGAATTACCACCGCCAGAACCTGTAACTGGTTTATAGGCGACTCCCACTTTATACTGCCAGGTGCCTTTCAGATCGACCGTATCGGCTCCGGCGAATAAACAATACGGCTTATCGGGCACAAAGCCACCTTTGCCCCCGTTGTTGGTAACCCGTACGACAATCACGTTTTTACCCGCTCTCAGCACACCAGCAGGCACCGAATACCTCCGTTGGGGATACAGATAGGTGGTTTTGCCAACCGATTTACCGTTGATATAAAGCTCATCGGCGTCGACGATTCGGCCCAGAAAAACCTTTGCGGGCTTGCCCGTCATGGAAGTGGGTATGTTGATTTCTTTTCGATACCACACCACGCCGTTCAGCTCTTTGAGTCCCTGATCTTCCCAGTACCCCGGCACGTTAATTGACCGCCAGCCCTTTGGCGTATACGAAGCGTCGAACCACTTTGTGCTTCCCGTCAATCCTAAATCGACAGGCGGGTTCGGTCGGCTGGCTGCCGCGCTGACTTGTCTGCGGGTAAGGGTGTTGATATAAGACGTGTCATTGTTCTTTTCGATGACGGCTTTCAGGGTCGGAAAATCAGTCAGGCCGGCTTCACTCGTCCAAGCCTCAATGGGCGTTCCCCCAACACTAGCATTGATGATGCCGATCGGTACGTGGTACTTTTCGTACAGTTTCTTCGCGAAAAAATACGCTACCGCCGAAAATGGGCGAACAGCCTCCCCAACAGCCGCGCTCCATTGCCCATTCGGAAGATCGCTTTGGGGCTTTTGCAGATTCGTCAGGGTCGGCACCCAGAATTGCCGGATTTGCGGGTAATTGGCCTCTGCGATCTCTTTCGCGTACGTAACATCGTGAATATTGAGCTGGTGAACCATGTTGCTCTGCCCACTGCAAAACCAGACATCACCGATCAGAATGTCGTTTAGATCGATGCGTGATTTGCCGGAAATTTCCATCGTAAACGGCCCTCCCGATGGCGTAGGAGGCAACTTCACCAGCCACTCCCCGTTGTCCTCGGTCACCGTTTTGTAGGTCTTCCCCTTGAACCGTACCGTGATTTTCTCCCCCGAACTGGCCCACCCCCAAATCTTAAGTGTGGCGTCCCGTTGCAATACCATGCCATCGCTGATCAATTTGGGTAAGCGAAGTTGAGCCTGTACGCCTACCGATAGAAACAGGCTGGTAACGAACAACCCAAGGGCGGAAATAAGTCTAGCTTGCATTTGATTAGTTCTTTGCGTTTTTGGCGGCCGTTTCTTCCGGACCAAGATAACGTTGCTCCGATCCGCCAAAATCTAGTACCAGTTTTTGGAGAACCACACCGGGATTCACCATCCAGAATTTTACCGTATGTTTCCCCGCTTTGGCGATTTCGTGCGTAGTGGATTTAATAATAATATTTTCCGCCACCCATTTATTCCAGATGCCTTTGTCGCTGGTTTTATCCTCCTTGTTCAGGCTGATGATTTGTGGCAGTTCATCGTCTACCGAAATGGCATATTGCAGTCCGTTTTCATCCCTGAACAAATTCAACGTGGGTGAAAAATAAGCATTGATCGTGCACGTTCCCTCCTGGTCGGTAACGATATCGTATTGTAGCCGAGGTGAATTGCCACCCGGTTTCTGCTCGCTGGCCGTAACCGGAAAAGGCGTAATGGCCGATCCGGTTCTGCCATGATCAGGCAGAATTTTCCAGGTGATGCCATTATTGTTTATCGCTTGGGCATACTGATCGGCAGAAATGGCCACACTTCGCTTGGTATCCCGAACGGGAGTTGATGTAGTAGAGAGGATTGAATCTGACGGAATATACTGCACCACCGGCATTTTTTGCTGGTTAGGCTGTTGCCAATACGTGTAGCCAATATGCGTCTGACTCATCAGATGATTCCACTTGCCACTATTCAGTTGATGGTATTGTCGTGTGATCAGCGAGTCGTTGGCATACAGTTCTTTTACCTGATCAGCGTACATATTCGTTTCTTTCCGTCCAGACAGGTAAGCATCTTTGTTCAGCGCGACATGGTAATACATGGCATTCAGATTCGCACAGGCTTTGATCGGATGCAATACCAACTGAAAATAAGCGTCTTTGTACGCAGCGGGCAGTACGTTATTTATGTTCTCTGCTTTTTTTAGCAGGTCCGTATACTCGTCAACAACCATTTTCCACTCACCCGTGCGCAGGGTGTAGGTATTGGCGTCAAGCAGCTCAGGCTTTCGTCTGGAATTGTATTTAGCGTATTTGGCGAGTAAAAAGGCAATTTCCTTCGCATACTGTTTGCCAAACTGGTTAGCCGCCCAGTTCTCAGTATAGTGCTGAAGTTGATCAGCATCGATTTTTTCGGGATCCCAGGCATAGTCCAGGAAGAAAGAAATCGGAAATTCCATCGGCTTGATATCGCCCACGTTGACAATCCAGATGTCCCGTACTTTATACTCCCAGGCCAGGTGCATCTGCTCCCAGATGCGAGGGAGTGGATTGGTGTTCAGCCATTTGTAATTACGAGGACCGCCGACATAGTCGAAATGATAATAGATGCCGTAGCCTCCTTTCCGTGGCTTTTCGTTAAGCCCTGGCAGTTTGCGGAGATTTCCCCAGTTATCGTCAGACAGCAGCAGAGTCACGTCATCCGGCACTCGTATTCCCTGATCGTAATAATCCTGTACTTCTTTGTAAAGTGCCCACAGTTGCGGAGTTTCAGCCGCTGGTTTACCCGTTACGTCGCTGATAATGGTGCGCTGATCAGCAACAATTTGTTCAAGTAACGCGGTAGCCGTTTCTCTGGACATGGGCGCATCGCCGTCGCCCCGCATGCCCACGCTCACGATTTTCTCGTTGGTCGCTCTCCTGATGCCATCCCGCCAGAATTGTTGCAGCTTATTCTTATTTGTTTCATAATTCCAGGGGCCGCTGCCGTACCGTCGCCATTCGTCGTGCGCCCGCATCAGGGGTTCGTGGTGCGACGTGCCGATGACAATGCCGTATTTGTCGGCAGCTTTTATGTTCAGGGAGTCATCCGCGTAAAAAGCGTTCCCCCACATGGCGGGCCAGATGTAGTTGCCTTTCAACCGGAGCACCAACTCAAAAAATTTCTCGTAGAAGTTATGATTGAAACCACCGAACTTTTCTTTGGTCCAGCCGGATAGCGCCGGTGCTTCGTCGTTGATAAACAGACCCCGGTATTTCACTTTCGGCGCATCGGCAATCCGAACATCGCTTTTGATGTAAATCTCGTTTTGCTTCGCGACAGGCACGTCAGCCCACCAGTACCAGGGCGAAACCCCGAACTGTTTCGACAAGTCGAATACGCCATAAGCGGCTCCCCGCCGGTCATTCCCCGCAACGATCAACGCCTGAGAAATACCCGGCGCCGGTTTATTGAGGGTTTGAATCAGCGAGGCTTCCCATTTTCCGTCGATGGCATTCGGGTCTAGCCGCTTCTGCGAAACCAGTTGTTTTAAAAAAGACGACTGCTGTATGGTCCCAATGGCAATGACGTTTTTTCGAACCTGACTGATAGCCGTAACGATGGGTATTTTTTTGCCGATTACCAGTTCAATATCCTGTTGCAACAGCATTGCTGCGGTCTTTACGAGTTCGGTTTCACTGGTATCTACGTAAATCACAGCCGACGTAATGGCAAAGGAAGACTTATCGGCAAGGATGCCTTGCGCCCAACCAGTGCCGGATAAGCAGAGCGTTAAAAAGACAGCAAGTAGGTTGGATTTCATTTTTCCGATTGACGTTGAGCCGCCAACTATTCCTTTACTCATTGGTGGAGGTTACTTAAAACTTCACGACGCTTTCGTAGGCTTTTTTGGGCTTACCGTTCTGGTCGAACAACAGCGGATAGTCCTTGCGGCCCGGAACGGGGAAGTTATCCAGCCAGGAGTATTTGTCACTCAAGTTCCAGAAGGTTACGCCGGTAATTTTATCACGGTGTTTACGAAATACGTCGAACAGCATGTTGTACTGAGCGGCCTGCTTGTTATCCATTTCCGGTGTAAACTCGCTTTTGTCCGTATCCCGGCGTTCCCGACGTTCGTGTTCTTTTGGATACACCGATACGTCGACTTCCGTAAACTGTATTTTCAGACCCAGGCTGGCAAATTTGGTAATGGACTCCTCCAACTCTTGTCTGGACGGTTCGAAAATAGACCAGTGCGCCTGCAACCCTACGCCGTTGATGGGCACCTTCTTTTCTTTCAACTTCTTCAACAGCTGATAGATACGTTCCCGCTTTGAGGCATTTTCCGTATTATAATCGTTGTAAAACAGCTGGGCAGACGGGTCGGCTTCGTGAGCATACTGAAACATCTTTTCGATGTAGTCTTCCCCAATGATTTCGTAGAATTTTGATTTGCGATACAGGCTGTTCCCCGTATCGGGTACCGCTTCGTTCACCACGTCCCACGCGTAAACTTTCCCTTTGTACCGACCCACTACGTCGGTAATATGGCGTTTCATGCGAGCGAGCAACACGTCCCGACTCACGGTCTTACCGGTCGAGTCAGTAAATAACCAGCGGGGTGTCTGGTTGTGCCAGCAAAGCGTATGCCCCCGCAACTTGATGCTATTCTGCTGCGCAAAATCGGCAATGGCATCGGCATCTTTCCAGTTATAGCGATTCTCTTCCGGATGAATGGGGCCCATTTTCATCGCATTTTCGGGGGTCATGCTGTTGAACTGGGTCTTGATCAGGTCGGCATCGGAGCCAGGCTGCACCATCCGTGGGTTAACGGCCACGCCAATAGGAAAATAGTTTTTGTAGTAGTCTTTCAGTCCTTTTTCGGGTGCGATAAAGGCAACCGACAGGGCAATAAAGGCACAGATACTTATTTTACGCATGATCAGAAAGAGTTTAGTTTATTTAAGCGTCGAATGGGTAGTTAAAACAAAATGGTGGGTATCCACTACCTGTATTTGGCAACTGAAAAAGCAGCCGCCAGTGGCTTGTCTATCCAAGATAAATCACTTGAACAGCAACTGTGAAAATCCGAACAGGTCGTGTCGCCAGACCGGCCAGCTGTGCCCACCCGCGTACTCGCTGTATTGGTATTTGATGCCCATCTCATCGAACTTCTTCATCATGATCTGGCAGTTCTGGTGCGCGATGTCTTCCTTGCCGCCCTGCGAAATCCAGAACTGTTTGAGATTACTGTTGATCGTACTGGCGTTCTCTTTCATAAAAGCATATTGCGGATCAGACAGCTTGGTATTGTTGGCCCACCAGCCCGAACTGAACACACCCAGCGCTGAGAATAGGTTGGTATTCTTCACTCCAGCATGCAGCGTCTGTAACCCGCCCATCGATAGACCGGCGAGTGCCCGATTTTTGGCGTCGGTCTCGACCCGGAAGTTACTTTCTACAAACGGAATGGCTCCCTGCTTCAACTCGTTCTCAAAAGCGCGTAGGGCGTTTTCGTTGAAACCTGCCACACCGCCACCCATGCCAATGTTACCATCGAGCATCACTACCAGCATGGGTTTGGCTTTCTTGTCGGCAATCAGATTGTCCAGAATCAGGTCGGTACGCCCCTGCGTGGCCCACCCGCGCTGATCTTCGCCCCCGCCATGCAGGAGGTATAGCACCGGGTATTTTTCGGTTGATTTCTCGTAGCCGGGTGGTGTGTAGACGTACATGTCGCGCCAGGTATTCGACGCTTTCGATAGGTAATGTTTAATCCGAATGTCGCCATGCGGTACGTCTTTCAGCGCGTAATAGCCTTCGTCGCGATCCGGAATTTCAATACCGCTGGCCATACGACTCATCCCGTAAAACGATTCGCTGGCGGGATCGGCAACCGCTACACCATCGATTAGCAAGGAGTAATAATGAAAGCCTCGGCTGATGGAATCGGTCGTTACGGTCCAGAATCCGGCGGTATCTTTCACCATATCGTATTTCTTGCCCAGATCCATCTGTACTTTCTGCGCGTCCGGCGCTTTCACCCGAAACACCACGCGATTGTCCGGCAATATCTGCGGGTATCTGGCATTACGTATGTTGGTAGCCGCTGGTGAACCCAACAGCGTGTATTTGGTCAGAGACGCTACGTCAACCGGCTTAAACAGAAACTGAGAGAACATATACAGGCCGTTCTTCCAGACTTTAAAATCGTGTACGCCCGGCTCAACGTAATAGATGTGCGGTACGTTGTGCTGATACAGATAATCGTGGGTTCGCTTGCTGAACGTAATCAGCCCGTCGTTGTCCCCACACGAGATCCAGAGCAGTTTCAGCTTCTTTTTGGCGTCTTCCGGATTCGGCACCAACTCTTCGGGCTTTTTGGTATTGGGGGCCGACGAAAACCCACCGACCCAGGCGAATTTATCGAGATTGCCCAGTCCAAAATTCAACGACTGACCGCCCCCCATCGACAGACCCGCAATGGCGCGGTGCTCGCGGTCGGTAAGGGTCGAGTATTTCTTCTCGATGAATGGGATCAGGTCCGTCAATAAATCTTTCTCGAACGTAGCAAAGGCTTCCACTTTGTCTTTGTCAAAGACATTGCCCACGGCCCGGTCGTCTTTCATGGCCCGCCCATTCGGCATGACCACGATCATGGGTTCCAGTTTTTTCTCGGCGTACAGATTATCCAGAATCACCTGCGGACTGCCGCCCCGAAGCCATTCCTTTTCATCGCCACCAATGCCATGCAGCAGATACAGCACCGGATACTTTTTCTTTTTGGAATAGCCCGGTGGCGTGTATACCAATGCTTTGCGCGTTGTGCCCACGGTTTTGGATGCATACTGGACGGAATCCAGTTTACCCGTTGCAATGCCCGTGCGCACCTGCTCAAAACCTTTGGGCATTTCTTTTTCGACGGGTTGCGAATAAGCCGCTGCACTTACCAACATGGCCAGAGCGACATACAACCTTTTTAGTACTAAACGTTTCATCCTGTGTTAGGTAAAGGTTTGGGTTACCGGGATTGTCTATTTTCCGACGGGATAAACCGGCTTTTTGTGCGTACAAAAAGCCGGTTCATCCCGTCGGAAAAATCGGTTTTCTACTTGAACAGCAACGGAGCCAGCTCGTGCAGACTGCGACGCCAGGTCTGAAATTCGTGTCCTGTTTTATCGGACACATACGAGACGGCGTTGTATCCGGCCCCTTTCAGGTCGGCCACCGCTTTCGTTACGCCATCAGGCCGTTCCTTACTGCCACAGCTGATAAAAATGAGCTTTGCTTTCGACTTGTCCTTAAGATCGTCCGGCGTGTAAAGACCACCGCTGAGCAGCCCGTAGTAGCCGAACATATCCGGCTTATTGAGGGTGACCATTTTGGTTTCCATGCCCCCCATCGACAGTCCCGCCATCGCCCGATTATCCCGGTTGGCCATTGTGCGAAAATTGGCATCCACATACGGAATCAGCTCATCCGTGAGGACAGTCTGGAACGGATCAATTTTGAACTCTCTTATCTTACCGAATTTTACCTCATTAGTCATGCCGTAGGTCATCACAATGATGAAGGGCTTGGTTTTGCCTTCCGCAATCAGGTTGTCCATAATCAGGTTAGCGTGCCCCTGGTTACTCCAGGCCGTTTCGTCTTCGCCCCAGCCGTGTTGCAGGTATAGCACCGGATACTTTTTCGATTTATCTTTTTCGTAGCCCGCTGGCGTATACACAAAAGCCCGACGGGATGTGCCGGTGCTTTTGGATGGGAACAACACCTGCTGCACGTTGCCGTGCGGTACCTCTTTCAAGGCGTAGAAATCTTGATCGTGAGCGGGTATTTCGATGCCGCTTTCCCAGCGAACGGAGCCGTAGTAATTCAGAGCGCCGGGATCGTTGAACTTGCCGCCGTCAATCGTTACGTTGTAATAATGGAAGCCTTCATCCATGGGCCCTCCTGTCGTACCGGTCCAGAAGCCATCGTCCCCTTTGGTGAGAATGGTACCTCCTTTTCCGCCCAGTCCTAGGCTCACCCGGACACTATCGGCCTTAGGTGCCTTGATCCGGAATCGAGCATAGCCCTGTGAGTTTACCTGCGGGTATTCCTGCCCCGGCTGGTTCAACGCAGAGGGTTTAAAATCCTCCAGCATCGCGGGTTGGCTTGCCTGCGAAAAACAGGTTGCGCTTGTCAAAGCGGCTGCAACGAATGCAACTAAAGTTTTACGTGTCATCTGGTTATTGGTTTAGGAGTGAAAATTATCTTAAAGCTTTTTTTGTCATTCCGACGCAGGAGGAATCTTCGGATGAGGCAGAGAATACCTCCGGCTAGAGAAGATCCTTCCTTCGTCGGAATGACAATCAACTAAATAGCTCCGGCAACGTAGTTGCCAGATACTGTTTGCAGTTCATCCAGGTATGTCCACCCGGCACGATGTAGCTCTTCAGCTTGATCTTTTTATCTTCGAACATAGCGATGTTCTTTTTCACCGGTTCGTACAGAAAATCGTCGGTGCCTACGCTGATCGTGAATAATTTTAATTGACTGTTGATCTTGTTCGCGTCCGGTGACCAGTTGGCAAAGTTCTTCTGAAACTCCTCGGTAGCGGTGTAGGGCGCATACGAACAGATGTAGGCGAAGGTAGAGGGATTAGTCAGGCCGATGTTTAGCGTTTGTCCGCCCCCCACCGAAAAACCCGCTACGGCCCGGCCTTTGCTTTCCGTAATCACCGGGTAGTTCGATTCGATAAACGGCACAATATCGGCTACCATATCTTTGGTAAAGTCGGGCATCGGTGCTGGACGAACGTTGCCGTAGGGCATGACGATGAGCATAGGTTTGGCCTTACCCTGCGCGATCAAATTGTCGGCAATTAGGTTGGCGCGGCCTACTTTGGTCCAGGTTTCTTCCGTGTCGGAGCCACCGTGGATCAGGTACAGCACTGGGTACTTCGTCTTGCCGTTCGGATTAAAGCCGGGTGGCGTGTAGACCAACAGCTGCCGGGTCGCCCCTAACGTAGCGGATTTATAGTACCGATAGCTGATTTTTCCGTGCGGTACGTTCTGGAGCGAATGAACCAGCGGCTGATCGCCCGGCACATCGACGATGCTCCGCTTAAACCGTTCGTTGGCGAAAATGTACGTATTGTTCGGGTCGGCAACTTCCACACTATCCACCCGAAAGCTGTACGGGTAAATGTCGGGCTTAACGGGCGGTACTGTCACGCTCCAGATGCCGGACGTATCTTTCGTCAACGCAACAGGGGCTTTCAGAAACTCGCCGTTCAGGGTCACTTTCTGGGCTTTGCGCGAAAAGTACTTGAACGTAATGCTATGGTCGGGGTGTACCTCGGGCGAGCTGATGGACGGTGGCCGTTGCTGGGCGATCACCGTCATCGAACAAAGTAGAAGAGCCGAAAGCAGGTATGAGCTAGGTTTCATGGGGATAGGCGAGTTAGCGGAAGAGTAGTGGCGTAGTGGCGGCAACGTACTGTTTGACGTTCATCCAAGTATGACCGCCGTCGGTAATCAGGCTTTTGTAAGCCACCTTTTTCGCCTTCAGGTAATCCATAAATTCGACCGTCCCCTTGTAGAGAAAATCGTCGCTTCCCACGCTCACCCACAGGAGTTTAAGCTGCTTGTTTGTATTGTCCGGATTACTGCCTATTTGCGGAAAATTCTTATCCATTTCAGCGGGCGACAGGTATGAACTGTAGCTGCATACCCACGCAAACTTGTCCAGGTTGCCAAAAGCCGCCCGGAGCGTTTGCCCACCTCCGCGCGAGAACCCGCCGATAGCCCGGTTGTTTTTGTTAGCGATGGCGCGGTAGTTCTTTTCCACGTACGGGATAACCTTGCTAATCAGGTCATTCCCGAAATCATTGGCGCGTTTGACCGCATCGTCCCCATCGCGGACAGTCGGGTCGGCAGGTTTAGGTCCTCCTTTCTGTTCGGCGAAGCGGGCTGCGATATTGCCATAGGGCATGACAATGATCATGGATTTGGCCTTGCCTTCGGCAATCAAATTGTCCAGAATCAGGTTCGTTTTGCCGACTTTAAAGAAGGTCTCTTCAGTATCCGTCGTGCCGCTGATGAGGTAATAAACTGGGTAATTCTGAGACGGATTTTTATCGTAACCCGGTGGCGTATAAACCACCAGCGAACCAGTTGTTCCTTCCAGCGATGGATAGTACTCGTAGTTGACCGAGCCGTGCGGTACGTCTTTCATGGCATGAACCAACGGCGTTTCACCGGGCACATCGACCAGGCTGGCTTTGAACCGCTCGTTTGGAAAAAACGCTACGTTGGCAGGGTCCATCACCGTAATACCATCGACCTGAAAGCTGTAGGGGTAGATGTCCGGTTTGACGGGTTTTGTCGTCACGCTCCAGATACCCTGTGCTTCTTTGGTCATAGGCAGGGGCGCTTTTTCAAACTGAGCGCTCAGCTTTACGTCGCTGGCAGCCGGAGCCAGATACCGGAACGTGATAGATTTGTCGGCGTTCACCTGGGGCGATACCACCAGCGGCCCACGTGGCGGCTGACCTGCTGCACCGTGGTACAAACAGAGTACGGCCCACATAAGCCATATTCGCTTCATTACGTACTGATTCATAGTTCATTAAGGTTTAGGAGTAATTAAGTTATCAACTAGGTGTTTTTGTCATCCCGAGGAACGACCGGGCCGCCGATGCGGGGATCTTCGGAGAATACTAAAAAACGCATTTACCCGAAGATCCCCGCATCGGCGGCCCGGTCGTTCCTCGGGATGACAAACAGCCTACATCTACTGCTTTCACTGGGTAATAATGTCAACTTCAGCGTAGCCCGATGCCGAACCGTCCTGCGTATTTTTCAGAGCCCGTAATTTGATGTACCGGGCTTTGGCAGGCTCAAACGGTTTGGTTTGCCAGACCGGGCTATTTTTGATGTTTGAAAACTCACCTTCGCTGACCCGTTTCCAGGTTACGTTATCCGTCGACACTTCAAATTGATACTGCGTGATAATACTGGCCTCTTCCCACCAGTTTTGAGCCGGTAAATACCGGAACCCAACCAGATTTTCCTCTTTTCCTAAATCAATGATCAAGTCCGCGGGCATCGCTTGGCTTTTGGGTTGATGCCATGACGTAGCCGGATTACCATCGATAACCTGATCCGCTGACTTGGCGTCCGTATTCACGATTTTCCAGTTCGTGCGGGCGATGTCGAATTTCTCTTCGCTGACGATGCTGCTCTGCTTCGTGAATGGGTTGTAAGCGATCGCCTTTATGTCCACTTTGCCAGCACTTGTTCTCACGGGAGCCGTATACTTGCTAGTCGTTGCGGTTGGCGCACGCCCGTCGAGGGTGTAGTACACTTCCGATTCGGTATCGCCGGGTTTGATGTGAATCTCCCCAGCCTGATTGCGGGTAATCAGCGGGGGCGTCAGAATCAGCGGGGCTTTGTAAACTTCCACATTTGAAATCAAGGGAGCGCCTTTGGCATCCAGAATCGTCAGCCGCAGTTGCGTGGCTTCGACGGTCGGGAACCGCAGAATACGTTTGTATCCAATGGTCGTTTCTTTGGCAATTTCTTTCCAGTTCCCGTCGACAAAAGCCTCCACGGTAAACGCTTTGACTCGCTGACCCAAGCGGATGGGTTCCTGCACTAGAAACCGATTGAAAGACGTAGACTTTTTAAAATCAAGCGTTACCGATGCGTTACGCACGGCGTCATCCGTAGCCCAGTAGCTTTCTTTATCGGCATCAATGGCTTTGCTGGCCTCGTAAGCCGAGCTTTTACCTCGTACCTGCGAGGCTGTAGCGCGGGCATTTTTGGCCAGATTCACGGCAAAGGCTTCTTTGGTCGCTTTGGCAAAGGCCTGTACCGCTTTTTCGTCTTTCTCGTGAATTAACCCATTGGGCATGATCGGGAAATTGAGCAGCAGCGTCGCGTTTCGACCAATGGAATTGTAATAAATATCCATCAGTTGGGGCAACGTTTTTACTTTACGGTCTTCCCGCTCGTGATAAAACCATTCGGGCCGAATCGAGGTGTTTACTTCACCCGGCACCCAGGCATTACCATTCTTGACGCCGTAGCGCAGCATTTTCTCCGGCACGTCGCCGGTGGCGTTCAATAAACTCCAGTTCGTTTCGCCCACATACCCGGCTTCGGTACCCACCCAGCGTAGGTCGGCCCGATCACCCCCGTCATTCCAGATCACAATCTTTGGCTGGAGTTTACGCACGAGTTTGTACGTATTGGGCCAGTCGTAATACGTCTTGGCGTCGATTTTGCGGGTTTCGTTGGCCCCGCCATAATAGCCTGACCCACCATTGGCTCCATCGAACCAGACTTCGAAAATATCGCCGTAGTTGGTCAACAACTCCGTCAATTGATTACGGAAATAGGTGATATATTCGGGCTTGCCATAATCGGCGTGGTTCCGGTCCCAGGGCGACAGGTATACGCCGAATTTCAGGCCATATTCTTTGCAGGCATCGGCCATTTCCCGCACGATATCGGCTTTCCCATTCCGCCAGGGTATATTTTTTACAGAGTATTCAGTGTATTTCGAGGGCCATAGGCAGAAACCACTGTGGTGTTTGGCGGTAAAAATGATGCCTTTCATACCGGCTTCTTTACAGATACGAGCCCATTGCCGGCAATCCAGTTTGGTCGGATCAAACAGCTTGGGATCTTCGTTGCCCAAACCCCAGGCCATATCGGTATAGGTGTTTATCGAAAAGTGGATGAAAGCATAGTATTCCATTTTTTGCCAACGCAGTTGGTTTGCGCTGGGAAGCGGGCCAACGGGTTGCGGAGGGGTTGATTGAGAAAGTCCGGAAAGACCTGTCAGCAAAAGAAGCAGCAGATTGTAAAACGAGAATTTAGGCATCAGTTACAGAAATTAGAAATCATCAGGTCAGTCCACGATGTACCCTGCCGGAGCAGATGGACAACTCATTCGTTTTTAAGCCAGGTATTTTGCTTCATCCACGCAAACAGGGGCTCCATCCAGCCGGGGTGTCGGAAAATGAATCCGTGGTCACCTTTGGGATAGATGTGCATTTCGACGGGCACCTTTTGGCGTCGTAAGGTTTCGAAATAGACGATGCTGTTGTCAACATCAACTAGTTTATCATCGGCTGCGTGGGTCAGGTACGTTGGGGGCGTGTTGGCACGCACCTGTAGCTCATTGGAAAAAAGTTCGATGTCGGGCCGCAATGGAGATTTACCCAGTAGATTATCCCGCGAACCGCCATGCGCCAGGCTATCGCTCATACTGATGACTGGGTAAATCAGGATCTGAAAATCAGGACGCAGATTCGTGTTACCGGCGTTATCGACGTATGCTTTTTCAAAATGAGTAGCTGCCGTCGAGGCCAGGTGTCCACCCGCCGAAAATCCCATAATCCCTACTTTACCGGCGTCGATGCCCCATTTGGTGGCATTGTCGCGCACTAGCTTTAGGGCTTGCTGGGCATCCTGTAACGGCCCTATTTTCTTATCGACCATGATGGCATCGCTTGGCAGGCGGTATTTCAGCACGAAGGCGGCTACACCTTTTTCAGCCAGCGCTTTGGCTATATTGATGCCCTCGCCCTGGTATACGACTACGCCGTAGCCGCCACCGGGAACAATGATCACTGCCGCCCCGGACGCTTTGTCGGGGGCCGGTTTGAAATAGGCCAGCGTGGGTTTGGTAATGCCCTTCAACACGCCCGATTCGGCACCCGATTCCCGTATGTCCGACGCTTTTGCGTTGGGAACCACACCCGAATACAAAGGAATGATTTCCTGCGCGTTCGCAGTCAGCGAAACCATTAACCAACCAGACAACGCAGCCACGTTCACGTTCTTTCGGAATGTTGCCAGATGGGTATTGACCCCTTTAATTGATTGAAGCAAGTTCATCATCTCCTGTTGACTAAGTTTTTGTGGGCGATAGGCAGCTTACAAACAAAAGACCGGCGCATCACTCCGTCGCGGTTGGTTTATAGCCTAACAGCGATAGCATCTGAATGGCATATCGTTTGCCTAACTCCCGATAGCCGGCAGCACTGAAGTGCAGATTGTCAGCCGCGTCGGGACAACCCGCCGATGAAATGACGTGCGCATTTTTGATCGTTTGTGGGAGCGTCGCAATGATGTTGTTCATGCTCGCACAAACGCCCCCCTGATCCGCGTTGACCGTTTCACCAGCCAGCAGTGGTACTTTTTTGGGTTTTAGATCCAGGTCATGCAGCAGGTTATCGTAGACGACTTTCACTTTTTTCGTCCATAGCGTATCGTTGGTATTCGACTCGCCCTGATGCAACAGAATACCCTTGATAACCCCGTCTTTCTGTGCCAGCTTCGCCATTTCGACCAGTCGGGCGTAGGGATTTCCGTCGTAGTCTTTGATGAAATTCTTCATCCAGCCCGGTACAGTAGCGGTGTACGACTCGTAATGGTCTTTATCGAACAACTCAATTTTACAGCCACCAATAGCTACGTTAATGACGCCGATCCGGACCTTTTCGGGGAGATTTGCCACCAATTCGCGGCCAAAATAATCGGCGGGCGTCAGACCCGTCCGGCAGCGGCACAAGGGCGGAACGGCGGTGTACCATTTACCCATCGTTCGGCCTAAGTCCGGGCAGTTTACGGCTTCCATCACCTGAAACCGGCTGTTCACATTGACCGTATCCTGCGGTTCAATTTTGGCGTTTCCCTCCATGTTGGACTGCCCGAAACAGAGGAAAATGTAAAAGTTCTTGTCCTGTGCCGAAGCGCTCAGACTCCAAAGCAGTAAGCCAAAAAGAAGCGTAGCGGTAGAAAAACGCTTGTTCATGAGGGGTAAGGAATAGGGTGTCGAAACTATTGATCTAGGCGTTAATTTTTGGCTGATTCTGAACGGGTGTTGGTAATTCGAAAGTAATCGAAGTCAGCAAAACCGCCCGTTTGCTGGGTGGCGTAGGTAAACAGGCCGAATCGGTAGCCCATGAAATGCGGGATGGTATACGGCATTTTCAGCGGTTCACCAATGGGCTGCCATGCTTTACCGTCGAGGCTGTAGTAGAAATGGGCCGTATCTTTACGATCCCTGAAATCGCATTCAGCTTTGACGTAAACCGTTTTTTGAGCAAGTGGAACACGCTGTACCTCAACTGGTTTGCCCGATGCCGCGCTAACCATAACGATGAACGGTTTGCCATTCGCTACCTTGACGCCGACCAGGCCGTAGTTTTTCTGAATAAGACTCAGTCCCGCAAAATCCCCATCCTTCAGGTTCGATACATCCAGCGCTGTCGAGCCTGAACATTCCGGACCGATGGTACGCTGCGTTAGGGTGTTCCGGGCCATGACGAACGACGTATCGGTACGTCCGGTTTTCAGTCGTAAGTAGCCCTTTCGATCAGAGACCGACCAAAGTTTGTTATCTGGATTATGATTCCACTGCCAGACCAGCGGCAACACGGGTTCGCCTTTCTTCCGGGTAAATTCGTCGGAGGCTACGATGCCCGGAATCAGACTTTTATTGGCAGGCAGATCGAGCGTTTCGGGTGCCTTTCCATTGACACCCAGCACCGGCCAGCCATCCTCCCAGTTGACCGGCACCAAATACGGAGTACGCCCGACTCCGCCAAAATCACGGAACAGATAGGCGTACCATTTCCCATCTGGTGTATCGATCAAACCGCCCTGCGCTATACCCAGATCCTGAAAGCCGATCCGGCCCTCCCAGGGACCCGTAATCTTATCGGCGCGGTGAATCACGACCGTCCGCATCCCTCCCCGTGGCCAGGTAATGTTAAAGAGGTAGTATTTACCCTTCACCTTGAACAGTTGTGACCCTTCGGCGGGTAATCCACCACCCGTGCCCGACGGTGTACTGGCGTTCTCGATTAACACCTGTTCCGTCGTGCCGGGCTTCACGCCCGAAGCATCGGCGGTCAGTTCGATCAGGCGAAGTTTGCCCGCGCCGTAAACCATATACACCCGACCATCGTCGTCAAAAAACAGGCTGTGATCATGGTAGGAGGGGCTGAATGAGGCTACTTTCCAGGGACCTTTTTCGATGTCTTTGGTGGTGTAGACATACGTTTTGCCGGTTGTCTGGGCAAAAGTCGTTACGTAGTAGGTGCCGTTATGATACCGTAGACTGCTGGCCCATGAACCGCGGCCGTACGTGCTTTTGCCATTGCTGAGGGTCAATGCATCCACATTGGCCAGCGTATCGTAGGCGTATCCCACCAACTGCCAGTTTACCAGATCTTTCGACTTCATAATGGGAAGACCCGGACTCATGTGCATGGTCGTGCTGCTCATGTAATAGGTAGTACCCACCCGGATCATGGCCATATCGGGCACATCGGCAAAAATGATCGGGTTGTGTGCGGTTTGTGCCATTGCCGTGACTTGCATCAGCAGGAACATAAACCCGATCAAACCCGATTGACAAATAGTCTTTTTCATGGTAGACAATGCGTGACGGATTTTCTGCGGTTATTGGAGTGGGCCAATCAGTTCAATAAACGTCCCATCGGGGTCCTGCACAAACACAAAATGATCTTTCGCATTCAGTGGCGTTGGCGTGCTGCCCAGAAACGGCACCTTTAGCTGGGTTAGCCGGTTAATGATGGGCTGCAAAGCTTTTACCTGAATAGTGATATACTGCACACCCGTATCATCCTGAATAACAGTTGACTTTGGATGAGCAGCTTTTTTGCCAAAGCTCATCAACTTCCAGTCGGTGGCGTTGGGGCTGTTTTCGAGCTTCAGAATGGTCACGTTGGTGGCTACTCCGTTTGTCAGACCGGAGCGTTTGCCAAAGTCTTCATTGATCGTAAAACTGCCCGTTTTGACCATACCGATGCCCTTCACGTAAAAATCCAGTGAGCGTTCGAGGTCAGCGACGACAACGCCAACGCTGATAACGTTGCTAGTAAAATTGGATTGGGCCCGCGCGTTCAGCATGCAACCAACCATTAATAGTGTTAGGCTGACACATTTATAGACAGCCATTATTTGCTTATTCATGCCACGGGGATTTAGTCGTTATTGCGTTATGAGTCTGATCTGATTAAAGCGAGGGCTGTTCTTTCCATCCTGGGCTACGATTTTCAACGTTATCACCTCGTTACCGTCCGCTTTCAACCGGAGTCTTTTTTCATCGGTAGAAAGAATCTCGGCCGGTTGATCGTTGATCAGGAAACGCACCTGGTCCGGCTTGATAGTATCTAAAGCGCGAACATCGATGTACTTACCCGTCCGGTTTTTGTTTTGTAACTGGTAAGTGATAAACGAGCGGGTACGTCGCCAGAATTGTTCATCATCGTAGCCGGAATCGCTCTTTTCGCCTTTGTAATCGTGATCAACTTCGGGCTGCTGTTCACCACAATTCACCTTATCGACCGTGTTGGCGTCAAGGGCCACTGCTTCTGCTTCCTGCTGCTTCAACCGGGCTTTCTGCTCGTTGAAGGCTGCTTTGGAAAAAGTCTGGAAGTACATCTGATAGCGGGCGTCATGCACTTCGTAGAACGGTTGCAGCGTCAGCGAGTCCAGGCTAAATCGCAGTTTATCAACTGGTTTAAGCCCACTCAGGTACGTTGCCGGGTCACCCACGAGTGCGTAGGCGTTCGTAATTGGGTACAGCTTGCCTTTTGTTTCGTGTCCCATCCGACTATCGTCGGCAAAAAGCCCAGCTATGTCTTCCGTCGAGGTCTTGGCCGCCAGCACGATGGGGCCGTTGACGAAGGCCGCCCAGTTCGAACCGTCGGGCAGATACTCCAGCTGCGTTGAGGTTTTAAAGCGAACGGTTATTTTATCACCCCGTTTCCATGTGCGATGGATGGCTACATAGCTGGCTGGCTTCCCCGTGACAGATTGAGCCTTTCCGTTCACTAAAACGTCGAAGTTTTCAGCCCATTTCGGATAGCGGATCTGTACAGAAAAAGCCTGTGGTTTTGCTATCTCGACAACTAGTTCAGACTCATTTTGGTACGGGAATTCAGTGCGCTGAGTGAGCTTCATCTGTTTAGCAGTCCAGTTGACCGTCGATGGGATGAACAGGTTGACGAACAGGTCGTTGTCCGAATGGCTGTAGATCAGTTCGCCGTATTTGGTGTGGTTTTCCAGGCCCGACCCCACGCAGCACCACATGCTGGTTTCCGGCTGTGAGTACACCCGGTAGTGGTTGGGTCGGATAGGGGTAAAATAGACAAATCCACCTTTTTCGGGATGCTGGCTCGACAGGATGTGGTTGTACAGTGACCGCTCGTAGAAATCCAGATAACTGACGTCGTTCTTATCCAGAAACAGGGCTTTGCTCAGGCGCAGCATGTTGAACGAATTACAGGTCTCCGGCCCCTGATTGGATTGGATTACCTGACTAAAATCAGTTGTCGGGTTGAAATGCTCGCGAACGCTGTTGCCGCCAAACGCGACACTGCGCGTCTGCGATACGTTTTGCCAGAAATACTGAGCGGCCTCCGACCAATCGGTTTTCCCCGTTAACGTAGCGATTTTCTCAAAACCAATCACTTTCGGAATCTGCGTGTTGGCATGTAATCCCGTCAGTTTATCCTGTTTGTCGATCAACGGATTCAGAATCGCCCAGTGCGAAATCCGCTGCGCCGTTTCGAGGTATTTTTTGTCTTTGGTCAGGATGTACAGATCGGCAAACGTCTCATTGATGCCGCCGTGCTCGGTGCGCAATACCTGCTGAATCTGTTCGTCAGACAGAGGTTTAATCAACTCAACAAACCAATCGCCTAAGCCAACCAGCACTTGTTTAGCCTGTTTGTTACCAGCATAGTCGTACGCATCGCGCAACCCGGCAAACAGTTTGTGAATGTTGTACAGCGGCACCCACGTATTGTTCAGCCCGAAACTGCTGCCATCGATATCGCCTTTATGAATACGGTCCCAGAACACCTTACCCTGCGGAATGCCGCCCACGTATCCATTGCCGTTTTTGGCCTGACAACGGGCCAGTTGATCGACCATGTAGTCGAGCCGTTTTTTCAGTTCGGCATTTCCGGTCGAGGCATACATCATGGCCAGCGCCGACAGGTAATGCCCGCCGATATGCCCGTCCAGACCCGAGCTTTCCCAGTTGCCGTAGCGGGGAGCCTTTAGGGGCAACCCGGCATCGATCAGGTACGGAGCCAGCAGTTTATCCGGATTCAGCGCCAGTATATACTTGAGGTCGACATCCTGCGCGTTCTTAAACGGCCCACCGGTCAGCTTCACCTCCTGCAAGGAAAACGGCTGCATTTGAGCCAACGCCGGGACGCTGAGCAAGAGTAGGGTTATGATACGGAGTGCGTTCATTTTCACTGGAAAAGCTTAGTTTTCTCATCTTTTTGTCATCCCGAGGAACGACCAGTCCGCCGGTGCGGGTATTTTCGGAATGACAAAAAAACGTTCTATTTCTTCAACATCGGATCATCACCTGCGTATTTCAGGTACTGGAACGAAGCCGAATTCGTACTGGCTTCCCCTGACGACGTAGCATACAAGCCATACACGCAGCCGATAAAGCCACCCGATACTTTAGTACTCAGGAATTTACCGTCCAGCTTGTCTTTCAGTAATGCCCAGTTTTTCGAATCGGTGGAATACTGAAATCCGTAGCTATCTCCCTGCGATGTAATTCGCAAGCCAAGTTTGCCAGCGTTGGCTTCCAGCGGCACTTCGGTCAGCAATTCCATTGTTTTCTCTTTAGGAACGCTTTTGTAAAGCTGCAGCACGTCTTTATCCTGCGCTTTCGATTTACACAGGAAATAGAAATGACCCTCGTCCTGTAAAATTACCAAACCGGCTTTTTCCTTGTCCGATTTTGGCGAAAACGTCAATTCTGTTTCAGCGGTGCTATTGAGGTGTTGCTGACGTTTGCCGACAAAGGCAGGATTACCCAGATCCATCACCGTTTCGGGTTTGAGTTTCAGCGTAAGTCCCTCCTTCTTCGACAGCGAATACGAATTTTTATCGTGAGTACGCATGAACAGCAGTGCCGGGTCAAGGGCCTTGTCGAAGGTCAAGGTGTAGGCGAAATTACCTGATTGTGGTAACGCGCCTTTTTGCTTGACTTCCTTATAATCAACGGGATAGCTGAATGAAATAGCCTTTTCGCCATGTTCGATCATCGGCCAGTCGTTTGTCCACGTTAAGGGGGCAATAAAGGTTTCGCGGCCCGTGTTGTAGTAATCGCCTTCGTAAGGACGTACCGCCAGAAAAATCGAATACCATTTTCCGTCCGGGCCTTCCACAAATTGCGCATGTCCCGCCGACGTAATAGCATTTTTGCGGTCGGCTGGCAGCTCGCGCTGCGTCAGAATCGGATTACCCTCAAACGGTACATACGGTCCCCAAACATCTTTACTACGTAGCACCACCTCGGAATGGTTGACCGACGTGCCACCCTCAGCCGCGTAGAGATAATACCAGCCGTTCCGTTTCAGAATATGCGGACCTTCAATCCAGACTGGTTTTTTAGACAGATCCACCCCCCCGTTGACCAGCTGTTTTTCTTCGCCGATCACGGTTAGTTTGATCGGGTCAAACTCGTACATCCGAATGGTTCGGTGGCCCGGATACAGGGGCTTCCGGTCGGGCGCGTCGCTGTTGTAAATAATGTAGGCTTTGTCGGTACTTTCATCAAAATAGATGGATGGGTCGATACCTTTCACCTGCGGAATCTTTACCGGATTGCTCCACGGCCCCGCCGGATTTTTGGCCGTTACGACGAAATTACCGTCATGGTCAATGTCGGTGCAGGTAACGTAGAATGTCCCCTTGTGATAACTGATGCCGGGAGCAAACAATCCTCGGGTCAACCGCTCGCCCATAAAATCCATTTGTTCGGGGCGATCAATCACATTACCGATCTGCTTCCAGTTTTTCAGATCTTTGCTATGCATGATCGGAAGACCGGGGAAGTACGAAAACGTGGAATTGACCAAGTAGTAATCCGTTCCAGCCTTCACGATGCTCGGATCGGGATAAAAGCCGGTCAGGATCGGGTTGACCAGAGTGGTTTGCGCAGCGATTGGCTGGCTCACAACAAGACCGAGTGCTGCCCATAAAGCCCAGTAAAGGCGATTTTTCATAGATATTTGTGCTAAATACTTTTCCTTTTTTTCGTCTGTCTTTATCATCCATCCGTTTTCTGTCATCCCGACGGCCCAGTCTTACTGTTAGGATGACAAGAAACGGAGTAGAACTGATTCATACGCAGAAGCAGTAAGAGGAATAATTCTCATCCTCTTACTGCTTCTGTGTATGAATCAGTTGATTATTAATAGCCTGGATTCTGCGGAAACTTAGGTCCGTCAACCACCCGGTCAATTTGTGATTGCGGAATAGGCCGTAGCATGTTGAAATCCTGAATATAGGGCGCAGCCTCCTGGTTCCAGGCTTTTACGCGTCGTACCAGTGAGCGGGTCCGTACCAGATCGTGCCAGCGCTGCCACTCACCGAAGAATTCCCGGCTGCGTTCATCCAGAATAAAGTCCAGCGTAACGTCCGATGGCTGAATGGTGATGGCCGTCACCGCAGCCGCGTTCTGAGCCGCCGTGTTGGTTTTCCGGTAAGCCGCCCGTTGCCGGACAACGTTGAGCATCGCGGCTGCTTTCGTGGCATCGCCAGCCTTGAAGTTGGCTTCGGCGGCAGTCATATACACATCGGCAAAGCGGTACAAAACGCAGGGACGAGTCGAGGGGTCGTTGAAGTTGGCGCCCCGGCTGGGGTCCATGAATTTCTTCAGGGCTGGGAAAATACCGTTGTTCCACAGACTGGGCGGCACCACAATCCCTTTGAAGGGACGGGTACCAACGAACTGGGGCGCACCCGTTACTTCGTAATCCGGCAACCAAACGGCGGTATCGGCACCCACTACGGTTGTGTAACCAATGCCGCGCATGTTATTGGCCGCTGTGGCGGTGTTGGTCACCGACGTATTGGCGATATACACCGTGTAGAACGAATTCATGAACCGGGAGTCGACATCACGTTTGGTAAAGGCCTGATCCAGAAAGTAATTTTTACCCGCGTTATCGCCACTTTTCAGTTTGTCGCTGTTGGGCCGCATTCGAACGTAAGGCCGTCCATATTGCGAGTCCCGAATCATGCCCGATGTGCCATTGTTGACCAGTACGCCTGACGCGTTTTTGTACGAATTGATGCCGCTGGTATTGGGATAATTCCAGTTGGTAAACCAGGGACTCAGGTTCTGGG
Organism: Spirosoma agri; assembly: GCF_010747415.1. Lineage (NCBI taxonomy): Bacteria > Pseudomonadati > Bacteroidota > Cytophagia > Cytophagales > Cytophagaceae > Spirosoma > Spirosoma agri. The sequence continues at coordinate 268,509 of NZ_JAAGNZ010000003.1, forward strand.
CAGCACCCCCACCGGCGGCCCCACCTACCGTATAGTAACCATACTTGGGATCAAGCACGTGATCGCTGACAAACATGGTTTCTTTGCCGTAGTCGTTAGCGGGCACAAAGGCATCGCCATAATCCTGCCATAGATCCAGGCCATAGGAGGACTTATTGGCAATAATGTCGGCACAGATGGAGGCTGCCTGCGTAAAATCAGCGGCCGTATTGTTCAGCCAGCCACGGGTCAGATACGCTTTTGCCAACAGCAGCTGAGCCACGGGTTTAGTAGCGGCTTTTCCCAGAAACGGTGCCGTTGGTGTGTTCGGCAGATCAGCAGCGGCTTCGGTCAGATCCTTGATAATCTGCTCATACACCTGCGCCACCGGCTGACGGGAAGCGGCCTGCGAGGGAACTGTAATAAAGGTTGTATTGAGCGGCACATCGCCCCAGGTCTGCACCAGATAGAAATACCAGAACCCCCGTAAAAACTTGGCCTGGGCCAGGTATTGTTTCCGGGTGGCATCGGGTAGATCGACCGTCTGGCCGTATTGCAGTACACCATTCAGGGTGTTGATATCCTGAAAAGCCGTTCCCCAGGCCGAGCCGAAGTTGCTCCCATTCAGGCCGTTGTAGTCATACGACGTCGAACTGCCGGCGCTGGCCCCCCGGAGAAACTCATCCGTACCGACCTGCATTTCAATAGTAAACCCCTCCGTTCCCCATTGAGAGCGGATATCATTGTATACACCGGCGATGCCGCCCAACACCCCAGACGAGCTGTTGAAGTACGATGGCACAACCTGGGATTGCGGGTATTCGTCCAATATTTTTTCGCAGCCGGTATTAAAAAGAGCGAGACACGCGATAGCCAGCGATATAGTCAGTTTTTTCATCTTCCCTACGAATTAGAATTTAAGATTGACGCCGAACGTAAATTGCCGAACGGGCGGATTGTTGAGGTTTATGGCAATCTGACGCGTCGGTGTGGCCGTATCCGCTCCCTGAGCACTTACGGTCGAACCTGCGTAGCCATTGCCTTCCGGATCAACCGCCAGTTTATCGCGCACCAGGGGCGAATACAGAATCAGCGGATTGGTGACGTTTAGGTACAGCCGGGCCGAACTCATGCCCACCTTTTTGAGAAACTGGCCCGAAACCGTATACCCCAGATTGATGCTCCTGATTTTAACGAACGAGCCGTCGTAATAGCCTAGGGTCGAGGCATAATACTGGACCGCATTCCCCGCGTCGGGTGCCGGAAACGCATTGGTTGGGTTGGTTTCGGTCCAGTAATCAACTTTTACCTGATTGGAGCGCGCCTGGTTGAAGAAGGCAAAGCCGCCACCGCCACCCGAATTACCGGTGAGGTACGGCACAACCACTTTCATGCCCATCCGGGCAAACGTAACAATCGACAGATCGAAGTTTTTGAAGTTGAACCGGTTGGTCAGACCTGCTTCAAACTGGGGCTGAAAATTGCCCAGAATCTGCCGGTCAGACGGATCGATCTTGCCATCGCCGTTGACATCCTCTACCCGGATTTGACCAGGCTGCTGAACCGGTGAGGTTTGTTTAGCCAGCGTACCATTTTCCTTGTCGGATGTTTGCCAGATACCAATCTTTTTGTAATCGTAGATAACCGAAAGGGGTTGCCCCACGAACCAGCCCGCGCCCACATTGGACAGTTCGGTGGGCGTCGTGAGCTGCGTAATTTTTTCGCGGTTGAAATAGTAAACGGCGTCCACACTCCAGTTGAATCCCTGCGGCTTTCTGAAGATGTCAACGGTCAGTGTGGTTTCCAACCCCTTGCCTTCGGTGGCTCCCAGGTTTTTCAGCGTCGAACCGGCCCCGTTACTGGCTGGCAGAGGAACCGACAACAGAATGTCCTTCGTTTTCTGGTGGTAGTAATCCACCGAACCCGTAATGCGGTTATTCAGGAAACCAAAGTCAAGGCCAATATCCAGCTGTGCCGTCGACTGCCAGCCTAAATTGGTCGCCGGAAGGCTGGTGACAGTATAAGCCAGCTGTTGCCCGGCGGTACCGGTCCCGAAATTATAGTACCCCGCCGACAAGGCTCCGAGGGTAGAATACGCCCCGACGTTTCGGTTGCCCGACAAGCCCCAGCTACCCCGTAGTTTCAGATTCGAGATGGCCGGAACGCTTTTCATAAACGGTTCATCAATAATGTTCCAGCCCGTGCCAATGGCCGGGTAGTTAAAATACCGGTTTGCGGGTGAGAGCGTAGACGAACCATCCCGGCGCAGGGTTAAGGTCAGCAGGTAGCGGTCGTTATAGCTATAGTTGACCCGACCCATGTAGGAAAGCAGGCCGGTTTCCGAAAACGAGTTCCCGTAGTCGGAAGCGGCCACTGGCGTACCGGACGCCAGCGAGAAGTTCGACGTTTTGATGTAATCGGCGGGAACCCCCGTTATCGTGAACCTGCTACCCAGCGAGTGGTTTTTGGTATATTCATACAGCGCGGTAGCCCCCAGCTTATGTTTGCCAAACGTTTTGTCGTAATACAGTAAATGCTGGAGATTGACATCCCAATATTCCGTGTTGCTGATTTCGGCGTTGGATGACGACTGAACCGTAGCGCTGTTGAAATAAGTCAATGGCCCGTTATAGCCATTAAAGTTCGATTGGCTGAAATTCAGACCGGCATTGAATCGGTAGCGCAAACCGGGCAGCAGGTTCACCTCTGCGTACAAGCTATTGAACGTCCGCAACGAACGCGACCGATTGAAATACGAATCTTTTTTCGTGATAATCGTCAGCGGGCTGATCCGGGCGGCATCGATCGAACCAACGGCCGGTAACAGGTTTACCGAGCCATCGTCATTGTAGGGCGATGCCAATGGCGTTAAACTGACCAGCCCACCCGGAATGCCGTCACCGCCGGGCGTATTGGTGTAGGTTAACGTATTGAGCGTGTTGAGCCCAACCTTAATCCGTTTGCCAATGCGCTGATCGATGGTTGCCCGGATGTTCACCCGGGTAAAATTCTGGCCGGGAATGATACCCGTCTCATTGAAATAGCCCAGACCCAGCGAATACTGCGTATTTTCGACGCCCCCCGTCATTCCCAACTGGTGGTTGGTCATGAAACCGGATTTGTAAATCAAATCCTGCCAGTCGGTCGAAACCCCAGCCGCGAGAGCAGCCTGTTCGGCCTGGGTGAGCGGATAGGCCGTTGTACCGGGGGACGCCCGGTTATATTTGGTAGCATCGGCTTTGAACTGAGCGTACTCCGGTCCGTTGAAGACGTTGTACTTACCCATAATGCTGGTTACGCCATGATAGCCGTCGTAACTGAATACCGGTTTGCCCACTTTCCCCCGTTTGGTGGTGACCAGAATAACACCACCCGAGCCCCGCGATCCATAGATGGCCGTTGCCGACGCATCTTTCAGGATTTCCAGGTTAACGATGTCGTCCGGATTGATGTCATTCAGCCCACCGTAAGGTATACCGTCCACAACGACCAGCGGACCGTCCAGACCATCACTGCCTTGCTGGTTGGTGGTGAGGGTTCGGTTTCCCCGAATACGAATTTGCCCCTGTGAGCCCGGTGTCGAGCCGTTGCTGACAATGGAAACCCCGGCAGCCCGGCCTTTCAACTGGTTGACCAGGTTCGGGGCTGGCACTTCTTTCAACGCCGTTTCATTAACCGAAACCACAGAGCCGGTAATGTCGCGCTTACGCTGGGTGCCGTATCCCACAACCACTACCTCATTGAGCGTTTTGTCGTCCGTAGCCAGCGTAACATTAACGGTCGATTGTGAACCAACGGCGGCCTCCTGCGTCACGTAACCAATGAACGAAAAAACCAATACGGCGTTTCGATCAGGCACGCTGATCCGGTAGGCCCCGTTGCCGTCTGTCGTTGTGCCGCGCTGGGTTGACTTAATCTGAATATTGACACCGGGCAATCCTTCGCCGTTTTCGCCCGTAACCCGACCGGCTACCTGAATTTCCTGCCCCTGCTCTACGTTGATCTCGCCGGAGGTCTTTTCCTGCGGAGTTGCAGCCGGAGCGTCTTCCCGTTTGATGACGATCTGCTGACCAACAACCTCATAACTCAGTTTGAGTGGCGTCAGAATTTGATCCAGCACCTGCGAGAGTTGTTCGTTTTTGACCTGATAATTCACTTTTCGCTTCGAATGGATGATTTCCCGGCTGTACAGGAATTGAACATTCGTCTGTTTCTCGATTCGCTTTATCGTCACTTCCACCTCTTCATTTTGGGCGGAAATGCTGACACGGCGACTCAACAGTTCCTGGGCGTGACCATCCAGGGCTAAGCTTACGTTGACCAGGGCGAACGCAAGCAGGAGTTGCAGGCTTGAAATCTTCATGATCCTGATCCAAACGTTGCGGTTTGTTAAACAGTGTTGCATAGGGTTAGTAGGTTGTTAGTTTTTGGGAGAAAAGATAGTAGTGACCCGCCCCTGTTAATGAGGAGAATGTGTATTTTCGACACATTTCGGGACGTTTAAAAGGATAAGGCTACGTTTTCAGCATAGGGTGCGGGTTTGTTTTAAATTGACGGAATAATTAACTACAGCCGCGACTACGAATAATCAGTTGATTATCAACGATTTCATAAGTAGAATCAATAGCCAGACAGATAATCTTGATTTTTTCAAGAAACGGGGCATCAATAAGTTGACCAGTGAATGTGCAGCGTTTGAGCAATTCCCGGTTGTATTTGATGGGCATGTGATAACTTCCCTCCAGCTGATCGAACACCTCAGGGATGGGCGTATAGCTAAACGCAAATTGTTGATCCAGCAAGGCAGAGGGTTGCTCACTTATCGCCTTTCTGTCCTGTTTCACCACTTTATCGGTCTTTGTCTCGATACGGAGTTGTTGGTTAACGGTTAGCAGGATTGGTTCGCTGGGTGTATCGACCGGAATAACGGAAACCTTGCCTGTTTTTACTTTTACGGAAGCGTCTAGTTCCTTGGCAAACGAACGAACCTGGAAGCTGGTACCCAGCACTTTAGTGGTTAGATTGGTAGTGTAAACAATAAAAGGTCTGGCCGGATTTTTTGTCACTTCAAAAAAGCCTTCTCCCTGAAGAAATACCTCTCGGAGGGGAGCCTGATTTTGTTTGCGATAACGCAGTTGACTGTTCGTTGAGAGCAGCACGGATGATTGATCCGGCAGTAGTACGATCAAAGGCACACCGGTATAGTTTTTAACAATTTTCCAGTCTTCTGCCTGCGTGGATGTTGGTTGTGACTGCTGGTTGCCTATGATGGCAGAGGCTACTTCGCGAATAGCGGGTTTGTTAACCAGCCACAAAACGAGAAAGCCAACTACTGTTGCTGCGGCCACCCACCGCCCCCACTGCCAACTCGGCAGGGGCCTGGTAACGACCATCGAATCAGGTAATCGATCAACGATAGCTCCTGCTTTATTTTTAACCTGTTGGTTCGACAACGTAACTCGCTTTCCCTGCAAGACTAAGAGCGTAGCAACGGCCTGCTCATAGAGATCTCTCTTGTCAGGATGGAGCGCCAGCCATTCCTGCCAGTAAACCTGATCCTCGGGGCGTCTTTCCAGAATCCAGGTCCGGAAAACGTCACTGTTCAGGAAATCTTCTACGGTCGAAAAATTTTCAGCAGGAACACGCATTGGCACTTTTACACTATTTTTATTGATAGTATGAAGAACCTGCTCCTATATACCCTACTTAAAGCGAATTTTTTTAGAAAAAAATGCAAATCACCCACAGTACGTGCGTGAACCACCGGCTACGAAGCTTACTCAGCGCTTTTTGCAGGAAGTTGGAAACGGATTGCGGATTCACATTCATGATTTCGGCAATCTCGGAAACGGATAGATTTTCGTAGTACCGCAGATAAAGTGCTTCCCGTTCCCGAGCGGGCAAAGCAGCCAGTTGGGTCTGGATGTTACGGGTCAACACGTCGAACGACTCCTGCTCAATTAGCAGTGTTTCGGCATCTTCCCGTTCCGCCACCGAATTTTCCCAATCGATCTCGTCAATGGCTACCCTTTTTTGACAACGTAAGTGCTGAAGAATGTGATTGCGCAGTCCTTTGACTAGATAATGCTTCACGGATTCAGTTTCGTTGATCTGCAAGCGATTTTGCCAGAGTTGTAAAAACAGCTCCTGTATGCAATCTTCAACGACAGCCTCGTCCACCATAAATTTTAACCCATAATGTTTTAGGGCGCGATAATAGCGCTCGGCCAATTGACCCAGTGCCTGTTTATCGCCCTCACGATAAAGTCGCCATAGTAGGTGGTCTTGATGGGTCATGAAGCGTAAGTATCTATGCTATTAGCGAAGGTATGAAAAATTATAATTATCTGCTAAATTATCCAATATGTTTTCTACAACCGCAAGTACGTCTGTAAGATACGTGTTCCATTATTACGACACTACCCCCTTTCCTATGGTACAGATGAATGCCGTATTCAGTATCGAACCTCATCGACGGTAGCGTCTGGTAAGCCATTTGTCCGGTCTAAAACGGATACGCGACTCGATGCATTGAGAGTGCTTTATGGAGTCTTATTCCATGAACTGACGATCCACGGTTTTTCGCATCACAGGCGATAACCTTTCCCTATATACGTCGACAAGCTGAGTCAGATGAAGCAGTGGATAAAGCTTGGAAATTACAGAGCTCCGGGGGTTTTCAATGTGAATGAAATAAATGCCTTATTAAAAATACATTAAACAAATAGCGGGTGATTTCGTGTTTAAGCTGGATTTAGTACTGATCTAGATAATTTTTAGGTCGACTCACACACTACACGTCTTGATTTCTCCTACCATGTGTACAAGCACGTACTACAAACAAGTTATTATTGCCGTTTCGCTGTTAGCTGTTTCTGCCTGCGCCCGCAATCCGGTAACCGGGAAACGTGAAATAAGCCTGATGTCGACCGAGCAGGAAATCGCGATGGGCAAAGAATCCCACCCCTCGGTTGTTGCCACGATGGGGTTGTACGAAAACAAAAACATTCAGGCATTCATGAACGAAAAAGGAAAAGCGATGGCCAGCGTTTCCCACCGGCCTGATCTTCCTTACCAGTTTTACATCGTTGATTCGCCGATTGTCAATGCCTTTGCCGTGCCAGGCGGCTATGTTTATTTCACGCGCGGTATTTTGGCTCACTTCAATAACGAAGCCGAATTTGCCGGGGTGCTGGGTCACGAAATCGGTCATATCACGGCCAAGCACGCGGCTCGCTCGCAGAAAAGCCAGCTGCTCAGTACAATTGCGCTCATTGGCGGAGCGGTACTGGCTCCTCAGGTCGTTGGTCAGAATATGGAAGCGCTTCAGCAGGGAATTGGTCTTCTGTCGCTAAAATACAGCCGGGATCACGAATCAGAGTCTGACAAGCTCGGCGTAGAATACTCGAGTAAGATTGGCTATGATGCGCATCAGATGGCCGATTTCTTTGGAACACTGAAACGTCTTTCCGATAACTCCGGACAGGCCGTGCCGCAATTTATGTCGACGCATCCCGATCCCGGTAATCGTTTCACGCGCGTCCATGAACTGGCGAAAGACTACCAAGCCAAGAATCCAGCTTCGTATCAGGTGGATCGCGACCAATACCTGCGGCTAATCGACGGCATCACGTACGGCGAAGATCCCAAGCAAGGCTTTGTTGAAAACGGCTATTTTTATCATCCTGAGCTACGTTTTCAATTCCCGGTTCCAAACAGCTGGCAGTCCCAGAACTCTCCGAGTCAGTTTCAAATGGCCGCTAAAGACGGTAAGTCCGCCATGATTCTGATGCTGGCGAAGGGAAATTCGCTGGACGAGGCCGCCCAGAATCTGGTGAAAGAGCTAAGTCTGAACGTACTGGAGAACAGCAAAACCACCATTAACGGCAATCCGGCCTACGTGCTCATTTCACGGCAGCAGCAACAACAGCAGCAGGGTCAGCAACAACAACAGCAAGACCCTAAAACAGCACTCCAGATTGGAACCTGGCTGATTCAGTACAACAATGCTGTTTATGCGCTGCATGGCTTGTCGGCTGCTGCCGATTTTACGACCAGCTTTGGCACATTCAAGCAGGTTGCCGAGAACTTTCGTTCGCTTTCCGATCCGGATAAACTCAATCGAAAATCAGAGCGAGTACTCGTTAAATCGTCTCCCCGTGATGGTTCATTCCGGGAGGTGGTAACCGCGTTGGGAATGCCGGCTAACCGGGTAGAAGAAGCCGGGGTATTGAACGGGTTTAAAGCGGATGATCGTATAACGAGGGGTACGCTGGTCAAAATTATCAGTAAATAAACTCCTGATGCCTGTTAATGAGCTGAAACTGTTCAGACGGGTAACAAGCTGGCGTTCCACTAGTCTGAACAGTTTTTTCGGGTAATGTTTGGTAAGTACCTCATCGTCTTAAGTTCATTCGAATGAAAAAATACCTTATCATGCAGCTGACGCATACGCTGTCAACACAATACCATGTGGAATTAACTGCACATATGTGTAGAAAATAGTCTACATTTTACTATATTACCAACCCTATTTTGTGGGGACCTTACGATAAACGTAGGTCCCCTTTTTTGCTGATAGCCTGCTGGACAGAGAGGAAACGGCTGTTTTTTAATTTAGAACTATTCTCAAAGGGTTTGGTAATTGATTTGTGCCAAAAAACAAACTATCTGTTTTGAGGCTCGGCGCACTGCCTACTAATTCGACCGGCAACAAAAACTGGAGCTAGCTTGCAGGCTAGCCATAGAACAACAGTTGTTATCTCTGTAACGATTCTGCCGGTCTTGATTTGCTTCGCTCGTTTCTTAGTAATTACCTTAAATCCCAGGCGGCCATGAATGCACCCTCCCATCCATTATCCCAGTTTGTCAAGATTCCGGGGATAGCTACTCCTATCCCCGTCGAGTCAATTTCTCATTTTGAAGGCTTCGGTAACTATTCCCGGTTGTTTTTTGTCGGAAAAACGAGGCCCATCGTAGCAAGCCAAACGCTTAAACTGTTCGAACTGCAACTTCCCGGCTTCCTGCGGGTCAGTAAATCGTATTTGGTTAATCCCCTACACATTACCGCTTTAGATCGCCAGGACGGTCGGACGCTGGAGTTAACCCTTGACAATCAGGCATCTGTACTGGTTGCCCGGCGACGGGTCGAGCACATCCGTACCCAGTTAATTACGCCCGGTACGCATTAGCTGGAACCCAGCGTATCCGACAAAATCAATTTCTGCGGTTCGTCAAATTGCCTTTCCGGCCTGATCAACAGGGTATTATCGCCTGTCTCCCGACAAACGGCGGAGCGTGTCCATTCCGCTACGGGTTCTATTCATCTGTCGCTCATCCGACTTCTTCTGCTCCTGCTGGTTGGCTTGTTCTATGCCATGGCCGTTCTGGAAGTTGATCCGGGAGAAACGGGCGATAGCTTCGGTGATACGTTCGATACGTATCTGCATAGCCAACCTCTCCACGGACCGTCCGCGCATGCGCCCTGCCTGCTAGCCAACACGGATCTACTGGTCGAGCCTTATTCGTTTTTACCCCTCACTACCGGTTACGTATATGCCCCAAAGCTGGCTAATACGACTCCGGCCCCCTCTCCTTTTACCGGACGACAACGACGGCACCTGCTGCTCGCGGTCTGGCAGATTTGAGCCGCTAGTGCCTTGATCGCTTTTGTTCGATCAAATCATGCCTGCCCCCTTGGTGGTACTGCGTTGTCTCCAAACTAACTTGGCGATCACGACTATGCCTTTTTTTGACGGCAACCAGCAGGTGTATCACTCCCCCCCATCCTCACACAACGACTACCGGTAGGCTTTGCTCCTGACTGGCCGCCAACATCATAGCCTATTCCGGGTGATGACTGGCTAATCCAACGGGTGACTTAGTTAACCATTTGCCTTATGACACCTAATCGAACTAAATACCATTTGCCGGACTACCGCCGACACGTTTTGTTAAGTATGTTCCTTGGCGTAACCATACTTCCGGTAGGGGCCTCCCCAACGGATTCCCTGAAATCGTCCCGCAACCTTCCTCTGTCAGTTAATCGACATCGGCACTGGCCTGCTTCCCCGACTCCATCGGTGGCCAATTCCCGTACATTCCCCAGATGGGCCGGATTCGTTGAATTGGGCGGTTTGGCCTCTTCATCCGGTCTGACGCCCTTTTGGCTACAGACCAATCAGTACGGGGTCGTCCCCAAAGAAACGCCAACGGGGCTCATCCGACTAAACGCCAGTCGAACATACCGAATTGATTCGCTGGAGAAACGACGAAAAACCGATCTTGGCTACGGCGTAGAGCTGGCTGGCCAGGTCGGCCAGGTAAACCATCTGCTGGTGGTCGAGGCCTACCTCAAAGCCAGGTGGGGCGTCGTTGAGTTATTCGCGGGTCGACGACGTCAGCGGGTGGGTCTGGCGGAGAGTGCGCTCTCGTCGGGTTCCTACATCTGGTCGGGTAATACCCTGCCTTTGCCTCAGGTCCAGATTGGGCTGCCCAACTACGTACCGATTGGCTTTACTAACGGATGGGTCGCGTTGAAAGGGTTTATTGCCCACGGCTGGTTTGGCAATGACGGGTATGTGCAAGGGTCTTATCTCCATCAGAAAGCCATTTATCTCCGGCTGGGCCGACCACAGGCACGGGTCCAATTCTACAGCGCGTTCACCCACGTTGCTCAATGGGGCGGGTATGCGCCTTTTCTGGAACAGGACCCCACCAGTTCATTCAAGGGGCAACTGGCTACCAGCTGGGACGCCTTTGTCAATGTGCTCCTACCCCTGAAAACCGATGCGCTGAAAGACCGCACCAAGTTCACTACCTTCGATCAGAACCGGGTCGGCGACCACCGGGGCACGGCCGAAGTAGCCGTTGACGTCAGACTGGCTCAGGGAACTATTCGCCTTTACCAGCAGCACTTTTATGATGTGGGCCGTAAACTCTACAACTTGCGCAACATCGAAGATGGCTTATACGGCCTTCGGTATGTGCGGAATGAACGACGGGGATTCCTGCGGGAAGTGGTGCTTGAATTGTTTAATTCGGGTAATCAGGGCGTGCTTCAGTTTGGCCGCAGCCTGGGCGGAGAACCGGAAAACTATTTTTTGAATGGCCAGTATCCGGCCAGCTGGTCCTACCGGGGCCGGACGATTGGTACGCCTTTCATGACCCAGAGCAGCGATGCATCGGCTGAGTTGCCCCGGCTGCCGTTTTCGGGGTATACAACGTCCAACCAACTCATCGAGGGCGTTCATGGAATCAATAATAACCGGGTCTGGGCCTTGTATGGTGGATTGGCGGGTAGACTGGGGGCGCACTGGCGGGTTGAATCCAAAGTTTCCTTCAGCCGCAACTACGGCACGTTCACCGCTCCGTTTCCAGCCGGTACCAATCAGTGGTCGGCGCTGGGTTCACTGATCCACGCCGGACCCACAGGAACTCAGGTGATCGTCTCGCTGGCGTATGATCAGGGGCGGCTGTTGGCCAGCCCGCAGCAGGTTGGAGGCTACGTTGGATTGCGTAAACAGTGGGGCCATCCGCTATGACCTATTTTATGCGACGCAAACTGCTCTGGTTGCGTATACTCGGTGGCAGTCTGACAACCGCCTGGCTGGGCTACACGCTGGTTATGACTTGTTTCCAGGACTGGGGCGGTCTGACCAGCGATCTGCTTTCAGGCGGTCGTTTCTGGAGTAAGTCCCTGGTACTGTATAGCTGGCTTGTAGCCGCTATTTATTTTCTGCGTGATCGACCTAATTTAATCCGGGACAAGTGAATCGCTTCTCCCTATCAACTCCTCTTTATCGATGAACAAAATCAAACCACTTAAAATACCCATTTTGGTGGTTGAGGCCCACGAGGACCATCAACTCATTATTGCTTACTGCCTATGGGAAAAGATTCCTCAGGCATTGCCCATCTTCAGTAAAACTGCCGATGAAGCGTTGCTCTATCTGAAGCAATGCACTGATGATCGGAAGCAATTTCCCCATCTGGTTCTGTTGGGTAGCAACCTACCCCAGCCAAGTGACTTTTTGCTGACCGAGCTGCGAAAACAACACCCTCATTTGCCCCTGATCGTTCTTGATACGTTCGAGAACGTGGAGCAGGTTCGTCAGGCGTATCGGCTGGGGGCAAACTCCGTGCTGCTTAAACCAACTACACTTCCCGCCTGGGAAGCCCTGTTTCAGCAGATCGAGAGTTTTTGGTTCGGCATCGCGGCCTGGCCTTCATTAGAGTAAAGGTGTCTACCTGATTCCTGCTTAGTAGTTTCTTCTGCTTACTGAGCAGGAATCAGGTAGACAAACCTGGCGTAAATTTGCTTGATCGGCGTTGGCAGATTGTGTCTAATCTACTCACGAAATAGGCAAGCTGACAAAAACGGTAGTGCCCTGACCAAACACGGATTGAGCGTTGATCAAACCACCGTGTTGCCGAACAATCTTACGGCAATAGGTCAACCCAAACCCCTCACCTTGTCGTCCCTGATCATAAGGCACCTGGGCAAACATGTCGAATACTTTCTCCAGCTGCGAGGCTTCGATGCCAATTCCATTGTCGGCAATCTGGACCTGTAGGTAAGTAGATGCCGTGTTGGTTGTTCCCTGCCGGATGAGCTCGCCAGCGGCTAACTCCCGACCGGCGATGCTAATTATAGGGTCTACCTCTTTTCGGGAAAACTTAAGGGCATTGTGAAGCAGGTGGTAAAACAACTCCTCTATGTGCAGCCGAATTGCCCGAATGGCTGGTAAAGGCGTTAGCTGGAGCGTGGCTTTCTTGGCTTGCACCAGCAGGTTCAACTCATTCCATACGCCCATCATTAACTGGTTCAGATCAATTACTTCAACCCCTTCGTTCGTCTGGCTTAAGCCCGAAAAGTGGGTCAAATCTTTAATCATCGTCGAAAACTTTTGGGCACCCAACACGATCTTGGCGGCTAACTCCTGGGTTTTGTCGACATCTTTCCGCTGAGCCGCATCAACGAGCATACTGCTGAAGAGCTGGAGCTTACGCAGGGGTTCCTGTAAACTATGATTGGAGATGTGGCGATACTGTCGATTTTCATCATTGGAATGAGTAAGTTGTCGGCTCAGGTTACGAACGGCCTGATCACTCTGTTCAAGTAACTCAATTTGCTGCAAATGGAAGGCGATCAAATCAGTGAACAACCCGAACATCCCCTTTATCCGCTCATTGTCAAGTTGGGCTGGATCGGGATCAATGGCACAAAGGGTACCGAAGAATTCACCCGTTTTGAGGAAAATAGGATATGAAACGTAGCTTTGAAATCCATACAAAGCAGGCGTTGGGTGGTTGCGGAAGGTTTCATTTTCCTGCACGTGATCGATAACAACGGGTTTGTGGTCGTACCGAATCTCGTTACAAATGGTCGTTTCAAGTTTTAACTCGCTACCCGCCACCAACCCGAAATGAATATCATCACGTACGCTACAAGCAATCCAGCGATCCTGCGTAACACGAGCCACGGCGGCAAAGCCCATTCCGGTGGTCTGGCAGATGACATTCAGTATAGTGGCGATAATCGGAATTTGCTGTACTCGCTCAATATCCTTGGCCAACGACTCGTCTAAAAAGTTCATCTGCTTCGCTTTGTTACTGTTCAAAGATACGCATTCCATCGGGTTACTATACAAACGGATGGTACACCGCTTCACGAACGGTTGGTTTACTCACCGGTTAATGAGAGCGTGGCCGTTTCGTGTGGCACACAAGTTGTCCGATCGCACCTTACTAGGGGATATAGTCCTGTTTTACAACTGCGGCAACTACTTAGCCATTCACTCTCGTTAATCTAATTTTAATATAAAATAGCATAAAATTAATACTGGCAAAATCTTACATAAAAGAGAATAATATTTTATATTTAAGTTATAAGCTGATATATAATATGGCTTATGGAAATTAGGTGTACTAGTTGAATTGTTAGTGTGTTTTTATACATTTGCAGTTAATACTTAGTGCTTAATCTAATTTTAATCTTAACCATGAGGAAAAATCTTGTACTGACTCTGCTATTGTTAGCTTCACTCTGGGTTCCATGTTGGGCGCAGGAACGAACGATCACGGGTAAGGTGACAGATGCCGAAGATGGCACGCCGATCCCGGGAGCGTCAGTCCTGTTGAAAGGCACGACCCGAGGGGCCAATACAGATGCAAACGGCGCGTATTCAATTATTGTCTCGGGTTCAAATAGTGTCCTGATCTTTAGTTTTGTGGGTACGGCTACGCAGGAACTGGAAATTGGTAATCGTTCCCAGATAAACGTTAGCCTGAAGGCCGATGCCAAAAGTTTGCAGGAAGTTGTCGTGACCGCGCAGGGGATTGTCCGGGAGAAAAAAGCGCTGGGCTATGCCGTTACAACGATCGCGAACAAATTAATTGAAGACCGCCCCCAGGCCGATGTTGGCCGTATATTACAGGGCAAGATTCCGGGTGTCAACATTACCGCGACATCAGGGGTGTCCGGAACAGGTACGAGCATCAACATTCGGGGATTTTCATCCATTACGGGGTCAACGCAACCGCTTTTCGTGGTTGACGGCGTTCCTTTCAACTCAAACACGAACTCGCGGGGTGGACTGGCCGGCCAAGGTGGTTTTCAGGGCGGTGGCCAGTCGGCTTCCAGTCGGTTTCTTGATCTGGACCCCAATAACATCGAAAACATCAGTGTGCTCAAAGGTCTGGCGGCAACGGTTACGTATGGTGACCAGGGCCGGAATGGCGTAATTCTGGTAACGACCAAGAACGGCAGCCAGAAGGCGCGGCCAACGGAAGTTACCCTGTCTCAGTCCATCTTTACCAATACGGCTAATTTACCCACGTACCAAAACGACTACGTTGGTGGTTTTCAGCAGAACCTGGGTTATTTCTTCAGTAACTGGGGCCCTACACTAGCCGAAGCGGCCGCTTACCCATCCCAGAATACAAACACAGCACTGACGAATCATCCGTACTCGTTTTTTACCAACACGGCGCTTCGATCGGCGATGGCTCCTTATGTTGCATCGGTAAGCCCTTACCAAATGCAGATCTACCCCGACAACGTGAAGGATTTCTTCCGGACGGGCATCATCTCCAATACATCGCTGAATGTATCGGGAGGCAGCGAAAAAGTTGGGTACAATCTGTCGGTGGGCTACAATAAAGAGCAGGGTTACATTCCGGAAAATGGGTTGACCCGGTTGAACATTGGAGCCGGTATTCGGGCACAGCTGAGCAAAAAAGTGAGCATCAACACGTCCTTCAACTACGCCAACACAGATCAATACTCTCCTCCACTCAGCGCCGGAACCGGTAACAATACACTGAACGGGTTCCCGTCGGTATTAGCAAACGTTATGTACACCCCTCGTCAGGTCGATCTGATGGGCTGGCCCTTCGAGAGTCCGGTAGATGGTGGTACGGTTTACTTCCGGTCGGGAAACGACATTCCTAACCCACGCTGGATCCTGAAGAATTATAAAACGACGGGTTTGGTAAACCGCTTCTTCACGACCACTAACCTGACGTACGACATCGCCAAGAATCTTGTGCTGCTTTACAAAGTTGGTCTGGATACGTACACCGAAAACCAGGAATATAAATTCAACAAAGGCGGGGTTGACTTCGTGAACGGTTTTTACAACACCTACGACGTTCGGAATACGATCTGGGATAACAGCATGATTTTATCCTACACCAAGCCCGTGACGCAGCGCTTCACGCTATCGGCCCGGCTCGGCGGAAACATGCGTAACGACAAAACGAACTACCAGTATGTCGTGAGTCAGAATCAGTTGGCCAGAAACCTGTTCCGGCACAACAACTTTATCGATAACGTCGCGATAAACGGCGAAATTGAGCAGACCCGGATCGGGGTTTTCGGCGAAGTGACCGCTGATATCAATGATTATCTGTTCCTGAACCTGGCCGCCCGGAATGACTGGACATCTACGGTAGAGGTCGCTAACCGCGAGATTTTATATCCATCGGCCAGTCTCTCCTTCGTTCCGACGTCGGCCTTCGGTGGTTTGCAGACGAGCAATGTCCTGAATTTCCTGAAAGTCAGAGCGGGCATTGGTACATCGGCTGGTTTTCCAAACCCCTACAGCACCCGAAGCGTATTGAATCAAAACGCCAGAGCCTGGTTGAATTCAGCGGGAACAACGGTTCAGACGCACTCGGTCGATAACGTACTGGGTAACCCGAACCTGAAGCCTGAATTGCACACCGAAATAGAGCTTGGTCTGGAAGGACGCCTGTTCAACAACAAACTGAACTTCGACATTACGGCCTATCAGCGCACCACCCGCGACCTGATCACGAACACACCGCTGGATGCATCGACCGGTTACACGGCGACAACAATCAACATCGGCAAAATACGGAACGAAGGGATTGAAATCAGTCTGTCGGGTACCCCCGTCAAAACCGGTTCATTCTCGTGGGGTGTTACCGGCGTCTTCTCCCGGAACATACCGAAAGTACTTGATTTAGGAGGTACGCTTCAGGAAGTACAGATTTCCGGTTTTGGCGGTTCGTTGGGTAACTACGCCGTTGTCGGGCAACCGTTTAATGTCATCAAAGGCACGGGATTCCGGCGCAATGAACAGGGGCAATACCTAATCGACGGCGGTGGTTACCTGTTGGCAACAACCTCACCGATTGTACTCGGCAATCCGAACCCGGCATTCACCTCGAGCCTGATCAACGAGTTCAACTACAAGGGCGTATCGCTGAGCTTCATGATCGCTTACCGCCACGGGGGTGCTATGTATTCGTCATCCGCCGGAGCCTTACTGGGTCGGGGCTTAACGACCGATAATAGTCTGGCGGCAGGCTTTGACCGGTCGCAATCCATGATTATTCCGGGTGTCAAAAATTCGGATGGAACGCCAAACGATATTCAAATCACCTCGTCTGATTTCTATTTCAACAACTACTACTTCTTTGGTGATGAAGGTCGTATCTACGACGGATCGACGGTTCGCCTTCAGGAAGTGTCGCTAGGCTATCAGCTGCCCAAGAAATTCCTGAGCAAACTGTCTATCAAGGGAGCATCGATCTCACTGACCGGCAACAACCTCTGGTATCGGGCCATCCACTTCCCCAAAGGCCTGAATTTCGATACCGACAATTTAGGACTGGGCGTTGGCAATGGCTTGGGCTTCGAGTTTCTGACAGGCCCCAGCACGCGCCGACTGGGTGGAACACTGAAGATTACTTTCTAACCATAAGGCGAAGACAATGGCCTGTTTTACAGGCGTATACTCTTTGTTCGTTACATCAATTTTTTCAAGATGATCAAGATACTAAGCACAATTCTACTGACCTTGTGTGTCGTTGTGGTCAGTTCCTGTAAGCTGGATTTGCTGGACAATCCGAATGCAGTGACGACAAATAACACCGACATAAATTACCTGCTCAATTCCATTGAGCTGAGCTACAAAGATCATTTCAACCAACTGAGTGATCCGGGTATGCGCCTGACGCGTATGCTGAACCAGGGCTCCGCTATTTATGACAATGCGGTTTCGCCCGGTAACTTCGACAACGCGTGGAACAATGCCTATGCCGGCCTGATGACCGACGTAAAAGCCATTCTTCCCCTGGCCGAAGCCAACGAGTTATTCGTTCATGCGGGTATTGCCCGTACCCTGCGCGCTTCCACCCTGATCAACATGGTCGATGCTTTTGGCGATATTCCTTACACGCAGGCTATCGATGCCGCTAACTTCAATCCGGGTACGGACACGGGCGAAAGCATTTATACCGCAGCACTGGCCGAACTGGACAAAGCCATTGCCAATTTTGCGGCTACGTCGAAAGCCGGTCCAACCAGCGATTTGATCTATGGTGGCAACGTTGATAGCTGGACACGGACAGCGAACTCGCTGAAATTGAAAATATACCTGAATCGACGCCTTATCGATAAATCAGGATCGACTTCAGCCATCAATGCCCTGATTTCGGGGGGGAAACTTATTACGACGGCTGCGCAGAACTTCTCGTTTAAGTTTGGCTCGAACCTGACCAACCCCGACACGCGGCACCCCCGCTACCAAAATCAGTATTCGCCAACGGGTGGTGGCGATTATCAGTCCAATTCCTACATGGGTACGCTATACTCATCGAAAGGGTTTCCGGACCCCCGGATGCGGTTCTACTTTTATCGGCAGACCGTCAGGAACCCAACGGACGTGAACGTGCTGCGTTGTATCACCAACACCAAACCGTCGCATTATTCAGACTCGGATGTGTATTGCCTGCCGTCGGGTGTGGGTTACTGGGGTCGCGATCACCTGAGCAACGAAGGTATTCCACCGGATGGCTTGCTGCGGACAGCCTGGGGACTTTACCCGGCGGGTGGTTTGTACGACAACGATGCCAGTGTACCCGTATCGCTGGGCGCTGGGGCTGGTGGGGCTGGCATTCACCCCATTATTATGCGTTCGTTCGTCGATTTCATGCTGGCCGAATCGGCGCTAACGCTGGGAACAACGGGCACGGCGAAAGACTTACTCAAATCGGCTATCGAAAAGTCGATGGCTGATGTCAGAACGTTTGTTCTGGGCACCACCGAAGGCAGTAAGATCAGTACGTTCGAAGCGGCTAACAACATCGTCTGGGCCGATCAGGTAACCCGGTACGTGACCAAAGTGCTGGCTGACTATGACGCAGCCGCAAGCAGCGACGCTAAGCTGAACATTATCGCTACCGAATACTGGCTGTCGTTGCATGGAAACGGTATCGAGTCGTATAATCTATATCGTCGTACGGGCAAACCGTCCAATCAGCAGCCAGCACTCGATGCCAATCCGGGGGCGTTCCCCCGGTCGTATTACTACCCATCGACCTACATTACCCGGAACGCCAGTGCCAAGCAAAAGGCGAATCTGACGACGCCCATTTTCTGGGATAATAACGCCAGCGGGCTGCTAAAATGACGTTTAACTTCTTAGACTTTCGAGATAAATGACCTGTTTCAACAATCAGTTACGAACCCTAACTTATCTGGCTCTGGCGTGCGTGAGCTTGTGTACACTGGCCTGTAAGACCGACATGATCAATCGGCTTACTGAATCGGAAATTCCCAACGGCGGGTATGTGCGAACGGTTTCCCCCTACCCGGTCGGCTCGACAACCTTCAGTGTGAGCAAAGCCAATATGAGCGGTACAAAAATGGAATTTGTCGGCGAAGCAGTTACGCCCAACCAGGGCGCATTGCTGGCTTCGTATGATCTGACCATCAAATTTGTGGATACCACGCCCGCCAATGGCACGAAAACGACGACCGATGTGGCGTTAAAATCGATAGCTGCGTCGGCATTTACGAAAGATGCCAACACGGGTTATCCAAGAGCAATCATCTCCGTTACGGGTACGGAAGCACTGACGGCGACGAAACTAACGGCAGCTGACATTACGGCCGGCGATCGTTTCGAAATTAATGCCGTTATGAAGTTGACGGATGGAAAATCGTTTGCAGCCAGTAACACGGGAGCAAACATTACAGGAGGAGCCTTCTTCAGTTCCCCCTTCTTTTACCGGCTGAACGTCGTGAATTAGTAACCAGTCTGTTGTCAGAGTAACCCAGTGAAACCGTAGCCGAGTACCAGCGTTGCTAGCACTCGGCCACGGTTTTTTCAGTCTGTTCCTAACCTATCATTGCCTGTTGAGAATTAATTGGCCATTGTACCGGACCGGCTCCGACGCACCTGGCGTGTTTCAAATTAAACTGGTCGGGCCCAGTCCCTAGCGGCCATTTATTGATAAGAAAATTAGTAGCGCAACGGTTCCTTCTGAATGATCTCGGAGGAAGGCTGTCGATCCCCGACAGATGATCGACCTGGTTAGTCACGTACAAGTGTCTCCTTTGCTATTGCCGGTAGTCAACTCACAACAAAAACCATCCCAGCCGGTTAGGTATGCAGGCGGGATACTTTCGTAAAGCGTTCTTCTTATTCGCCCAGGTGCCCCGGTTGGGATGAGCCCTTGTTGACGGACCCGTGACAACCGGTTGTTGTGATCCGGTTTGGGGGTTCAAGACACAATCCTTTCGGCAGCTACTTTTTTTATGAATAAGGATGGACCCGTTATCGTCATCGAAGACGATGAGGACGATCAATTGCTACTGAGCCTGGTTTTCCAGAAACTCGGTTACCCCAATAAAATCGTTTATTTCCCCGATGGCCAGCAAGCGCTGGAATTTTTAGAAACCACCACGGAGTCTCCCTTTTTGATTCTGTCCGACATCAACATGCCTAAACTGGACGGTTTCGCCTTGCGTCAGAAGATTCACGTGGACGCGCAGCTTCAGGTAAAGTGCATTCCCTATCTGTTCTTCTCTACGGGAGTGAGTCAGAAAATGGTCATTGATGCGTACAGCTTATCGGTGCAGGGATTCTTCATCAAACAGACGAGTCAGGCCGAGTTGGAGAAAACGATTCAGGTGATCATGGATTACTGGAAACGGTGTGCAGCACCGAACAGCTTTTAACTGCCCACCCTTAATCCCTTCCGATTAGAAACGACCGGCGAATTATAGCGCATAGCCGTTACAATGATACCTTAAAAATCACAACAGGCGTTGATGATCGACCGCACCAGTCTATTCATCAACGCCTGTTGTATTCTGGTTTTGTCAAGCACAGAATTGATCACTCGTTGTACTGATACGCCCAAGATGATCTGACCGTCCGTGCTAGTTCTTGTGACTGTCCTTGTTCTCGACCGAACCCGTCGCATCGTGCTCGTCCTCGGTGCTCTGCTTGCTTTTATGCTTGCCCCGTGAGGTTTTACCCTGGGCTTCATCGGGCAAGTTGTTATCTAATTCGTACTTCTTCGTGTCGTCGGCTGTCTCACGGACGGTTGGTTGAGGGGCTCCTTTGCTCATTGCGTTTATTTGTCTATTAAGTGGAAGAACAACCCGGTTGAGTTCCCGATTGTTTACGGGAATCAACTTGGTTCCGGTTTCGTCGTAACGAATCTGATTTAACTTGTTCGACCTGAACAGGGTACTGGTAGGCGTGCACGAGGAAAACTAGTTAGCCTGAAAAATCTTGCTCATTGAATCCAAGCGAGACTTTTCAGGCCATAACGTATTCGGTTGTAATCGTCCTCTTTCAGTTGATCAGGCAACGCTTAGTTATACGTAAGCGTAGTCGTCGCTTCGCACGCTTTGTCTGTTTTGAAGCGAATCCATCGGGCCTGAAAATCCTTCGGGAAAGCATAGTCGATCGTTTTTCCGGGAGCGACCATAAATGACTTATACGTCATCCAGACGCCCGAACCGACCGGATCGGCTTCGATAGTGACCGTTACGGGCTGGGAAGCGTTATGCGAAAGTTTCAGGCTACGCTGGTCGTAGAAACCGATCAGGTACGGATCAGACGCTTCATTGGCTTTCACTGATGCGTTTTTCCAGGGTCCACCATGCCCCGTTGGTTTGCCCAGTTTCCAGAGGTCATCGATGGTGCCCGCCCAAAGGGCCGCTTTCTTATCATCCGAAACAATGATGTGCTCATTTTTTCCGGCCGAGTTCATATCGATGCCGGTCATGACCAGCAGTCCACGGTAAGACGCATAATCGTTGACGCGCAGATTATGCGATGAAACAGGGCGTATTTTAGCGTAACCATCGGCATTTTCGGCGGGCAGTTCGTAAAACGTTCCGTGGCAATTGAGCAGGTCCCTTTCCGTAGCTACTTCCCGACAGATTCGGAGGGCGGCCTGATTGGTCAGGTCGGTATAGGCATTGCTGCCAAGTGGCAGCCGCCAGCGCCGTCCTTTGTCGTCCACAATCAGAACGCTCGTTTCATCAATGGTCACTACCTTCTGCGGAATGGCAAACTTGGTTTTGATAATATTCACCGTTCCGGCATCCTCCTTGCGAACGAGTTGCATATCGGCGTTCAGTTCGTAATAACCCACATCGGTGGCTTGTCCACCGTTATAAGTCGATACGGCCAGGCCCAGCGCCCGACTGTTCGCGCCCAAGCCATACATCAACCCGCCCGATGTGTTGGCGGTTGAGACCGTGCTCAACCCGGCAAACAGGGAACTAGCGGTCGTATTCCGGGTATCATTCGCTGCATACGAGAAATGAGCCGATAAATTGGCAGCCTTGTCCGACGTAATCCGAATCCATTCGCCGGGGGCTTCTGCACTAAAAGGTACATGGGTGGCTTTGTGCGCAGCAACGGTCACGGTTTGCTGAGAAACCCAGTTACCCTTCCCGGTTTTATCCACCTCGAACGTAAGCTGAACATCGGTGTCGCTGTTGTTCTGGACCCAGGCCGAGCGATTGGCCCAACCAGCAAACAGAAACGGTTCGGAGGGTTGATTCGCTTTCACCGGCTCGTCTAGCCAGACTGCCCCTTCGGCGGTGTTCGGACCCAATTGATCGGGGGCACTCAGGGCGGTAAACCACAGATTCGAGTTCGATTGGCCGGGTCCTTCGAGGTTACCCTTGACTTTTCGTTTATTCAGAAATTCTTTTTGAGCCGAATCATCACAGCCGAACACCAATTGATCGTTCCAGCGGGCGTAATCACCAATCACTTTCAAATAGGCTGAGCGCGGTCTGATACCAGCCGTATTGGCGGCCGTGAAATCACCGGGAAACCGCCAGAACATTCCGTGCATCGTCATCAGATAATCCGACTGCTGCGCCGTACCGACATCCCGGATGCGGGGCCACTCGGTATTCCAGCCATGAGCGCCATCGTACGAATGGCTGGCTTTGGGAAGTCGGAAAAAATGCCAGCCCGTCGCTTTGTCCCGCACGCCCAGCAGCACGGATTTATGATCCCAGCCGGTGGCCCAGATAGGGTCCGTTTCCTGATTTTTGTTGCCGTAGATACCGCCCGGACCCGTCACCTCCACGAATTGATTTCGCCGGACCACCTTCCAGTCTTTGCCGTTCCATTCCGAGAGGGAACCCGCATCCACGTCGAACTGCGCCAGCGCTTTAGCCCCTGGTTCGCCGTTATTCGAATAGACCATAACGCCCTGGCCCGAATAGACGCCCTTGCCATGCGCACCGGGCAATAAGGTGTTTTCCAGGTTATTCGATTCGTCCGACTCTTTCTTCCGGTGTACATTACCATCCTCGTAAAGCATCGTCGGCGTCAGGGTATTGACGTCTACCTCATAAAATCCTTCTTCCATTGTTCCATAATAAATTTTCCCTTTCGGATCGGTCAGATGGCGGGCATTTCCGGTATGACGCCCCGGCATTAGCTTGTAGGGAATGACTCGGACGTGTGCCTTGCTATCGATGGCGTAGGGGCCGATGAACAGCTGGTTACTTTCGGGGTGGATCATCCGGTTGGCGGGCGTACCACCGATACTTTCGGACCGGACAATCTGCTTGAGATCGGGGGTTATTTCGTATAATTTGTCGGACGACCCAAACGGCAAATGCGGTCCGTACGTAACAACCCAGAGCTTGCCCGCCCAGGGAACAACGGCTCCCGTACCGCATTCGCCTTCGTTGTTATACATGGCCAGCTTTGGATAAATTCCGCTGTAAGACAGCCCCTTTTTGGACTGAGCGACGGATACGTTACCTTGTGTTAGTAGCCATCCTAACAGGCCAACCGAGAGAAAAAATCGTTTCATTGCGTTACTGATAAGTTGATTATTAGCTAGTAGCTGGTGTTTATCGATTACCAGCCAGGACTCTGCGTTAAGGTTGGATTCGCCTGAATCTCTTCCAGTGGAATGGGATAGTACCGATGCTTAGCCTGTGGCGTGCGCGTGGGATACACATCGTTCACTGCTTTCGGAATGACGGTCAGGAAGGTGTTTGTTCGGGTCAGGTCGAACCAGCGGTCCGCTTCGGCAAACAACTCCCACGAACGCTCTTGCAGGACCGCGTCAACAAAGGCGTCCTTGCCCAGGCCCGGTGTCAGATCACCCAGCCCCGCCCGTTTCCGAACCGTGTTGATGTACCCATAGGCGGTGGCTGTCGCACCATTCTGACGCGCTTCGGCTTCGGCAGCAACCAGGTACACGTCGGCCAGTCGGATGATCGGAAAGTTGCAATTGTTGGCTTCGGCAATGGAGTTCGGATCGCGGTATTTGCGAATCAAAACCCCTTTCGGCGTAACAGGCGTGATGTCTTTCTGCGGCACGATCTTTCCCGACACATCCCGGTAGGTCGTGTCCAGCAACTGCCGTCGTTTGTCGCTGGGCGAGAACGAGTTAAAGAAATTCTGGTAGGCAAACCACGACCCGTAGGACACTTTGGCGTAATCCGGGCCGGAGCTGTTGCGGGGACCGGCAATACCCATAACGGTCAACCAGCGGCTGGGCGTTACCCGGTCGGCTTCAACGGCCCACATGTTCTCAACGCGGGCGGCATCTTCTTTGTCCACATCGAACACGTCCAGTACGCTTGGCATCAGCGCATATTTGCCCGAATTAATCGTCGCCTGTGCCAGCTGCAGCGCCTTGGCCCAATCTTCGTTGTACAACGCTACTTTGGCGTATAGGCCCTGAATGGCTTCTTTGGAAGGCCGACCTTTTACCAAACTGGTGGAGTAAGAAGGCAATCCGGCAACGGCCTGATCCAGATCGCTGTAGATCTGTTTGTAGATATCGGCCCGTGCGCTCTTGGTTATCAGGGCTTCGGCTTCGTTAGAGCTGGCTCGGGTCTTGACGGGAACTTCGTTAAACGTTTTGGTAAGTGTCCAGTGATACAGCGCCCGCAACGCATAGGCTTCGGCCACGATCTCCGTCCGGCGCGTGACATCCATTGGAATAACAGGAACCTTCTCGATGACCCAGTTGGCGTTTTCGATTCCTTTGTAACTGAACCGCCAAACACCCTGCGGACCCTCGGTCTCGTGACGGCCCGAGTTGCGCTGGGCGGTAAAATACGGATCATACGAGAACAGCGTAATGGTGTTTCGACCCACCACGGCCCGCGGATACGCCTGATCAGCCGCAAAATCGGATACGGCTACCAGTGGGAACCCATACAGGTTGATGAGTGAACCAGCCGCAGCCGCAATGCCCGATTCGGCATCGGAGGCCGTTTTGTAGAAGTTGGTCGTAAAAATGGATGAATACACTGTTTCATCGAGTTTACTGCACGAAATCGTCAGGCCCGACAAAGCCATTAGCAGCAGGATGTGTTTCTTCATGGGTGAAAAAGCGAATGAGTGACTGAGCGATAGAGTGAAAGCGCGAATGAGTGATTTTGCATAAGCCTTTCACTCATTCACTCTTTCGCTTTCTATAGAGTGATTTGAAGTCCGCCCAGATACGACCGGGCAATTGGATACGTACCGTTATCAACGAACTGCGTCGTGGCGTTTCCGAAGTTGTTTACCTCCGGATCGAAACCCGTGTACTTCGTGATCGTAAACGCGTTGTTGGCGCTGACATAAAGGCGGATCTGGTTGATGCCTTTGATCTTCGGGAGCGTGTAGCCCAGCGACACATTTTTCAGCCGAATGAACGACGCATCCTCAACGTACCGATCCGAAATGGGTAACCGTCCACCCTGAAAGCCACTGGCATACTCATTGTTGGGGTTCGTTGCCGACCAGCGATTGGCCAGCCCCGCCAGTACATTCTGCTGACCCAGGGCCGTTTCGAACGTGTATCGGAACAGGTTCATGAGCTTATTCCCCTGCACGCCCTGCACGAACAGGTTCAGATCGAAGCCCCGGTAGCGAAATGAAGAGGAGACACCAAACGTGTATGTTGGTTGCGAGTTACCCACGATGAGCTGATCGGCCGCCGTGATCGTACCATCCCCGTTGACGTCTTTCACCTTCTGGCCACCAATACGACCGTCATAACCCGGCAGAATCGTCTCTCCCGTCTGGCTGATTCCGTCGAAGATGTAAGTTCGGTACAGGCCCATCGGATAGCCGACTTTGAGCAGTGCGAACGCCGACCGGGGGAGTTCGTCCAGAATACCATCGAGCGCGAGCACCTCGTTTTTGTTGAACGTAATATTCGCCGACGCATCCCACTGAAGCTTTCTGTTACCACCGGGCAAAATCCGGCCATTGACGGCTAGCTCAACACCCCGGTTTTGTATCGATCCGAAGTTGCCCGTGATGAACGTGTAGCCTGACGACATTGGCAATACTTTCTGAAACAGTAGGTTATCGGTTCGTTTGTTGTAGTAATCAGCCACGACGGACAGGCGGTTATTGAACAAGCTGACATCAAGGCCCACATCGACCTGCGTAGAGCGTTCCCATTTCAGATCCGGGTTCGGGATGGCGCTGGGATTGATACCGGTTACGGGGTTATGGTTGTAATTGTAGTTCAATCCCGATGCCCCAACCGTGGCCAGAGACTGGTAGGGATCGATAGCGCCCGCGTTTCCGGTGATGCCCCAACTTCCGCGTAATTTCAGATCAGAAATGACCGAAACCGATTTCATAAATGGCTCTTCCACAATGCGCCACGCCCCTGCGACGGCGGGAAAAAAGCCGTACTTATTGTTCTCGCCAAACTTGCTGGACCCATCGGACCGCGCCGTCAGATCCAGAAAATATTTGTCTTTGTAGCCATAATTGATCCGGCCCAAATACGAGTCCAGTCTGGATTTGTTTTTGTCGCTGCTCAGGCGCTGATTCACCGCCAGGCCAATGGAATTATTCTCGGTTATATCGTTCGGGAAGTTCGACGCGGTTTGCGTATAGCTCTGATTCACGTTGGCCTGAGTGGCTAAAACCGCGGTAGCGGCCAGCGTGTGGTGCTCCGCCAGGCGGGTCCGGTACGTGAAGATACTTTCATGCAGGAGCGTCCGGCCATACGACGTAATATTCGATGCACTACCCCCACCCGACGCCAACTGCGACTGACTCAGGAGCGACAAAGGTGAGTAAAATTCCGATAACGTATTGCCCAGATCGACGTTGAAGCTAGGGCGATAGGTGAACCCTTTGAACAGGGCGAAGTCAATGTACACGTTCGCTAAAATTCGCTGGCTCGTCTGCCGGTTGAGGGGCGTGATGAAATTCAGTGGGTTCGTCACTTCCTGGTATTGGCCATTCATCTGATCCTGAAACGGGTACACACTGCCATCGGCTCGGTAAGGCACCAGCGTTGGGGGAGCCGCTACAGCCGCTCCGAGGACACCCGCCCGGCTGCTGGTCACGTCGGAACCCGTACCGCCCATACTTACCCCCCTATTGATGGAATATCCGTAGTACAAACTGGTACCAATCTTCACCCGGTCACTCAGTCGATGGTCGATGTTGGAGCGGAACGAGTAGCGGTCGAAGCTGGAGTTCTTGATGATCCCATCCTGATTGAAGTAGTTCAGCGAAAGCGCCAGCTGGGTCTTCTGATTACCACCCGTAACCGAAAGCTGGTGGCTCTGGATGGGTGCTTTGCGGAAAATCAGGTTCTGCCAGTCGGTGCCTTCCCCCACACTCGCAGGGTCGGCGTAAATGGCGCGTTTGTAAACCTCGTTTTCGAGCTGGGCAAACTGGCGGGCGTTCAGTACATCCAGCGTTTTGTTGACTTGCTGTACTCCGCCGTAGCCATCGTAACTAACGCGCGTTGCTCCATCTTTACCCCGCTTAGTGGTGATCAGCACAACACCGTTGGCGGCTCTTGCGCCATAAATAGCCGTCGATGAGGCATCTTTCAACACTTCTATCGATTCAATGTCGTTCGGATTGATCTGGGAAAGCGGACTCACGTCGGTGATGCCCCCCGTGTTCGCAATCTGAATGCCGTCGATGACGTACAGCGGTTCGGAACTGCCATTGATCGAGTTGGTGCCCCGGATACGAACGCTGACGTTACCGCCCGGAGCGCCTGAATTCTGCGTGATCTGTACACCCGCCACCCGCGCCTGCAATCCCTGCGCTACGTTGGCCACGGGGGTCTGCAACAAATCAGCGGCTTTAACCGACGCAATGGCTCCCGTTGTTTCAACTTTCCGCTGGGTTCCGTAGCCCACTACCACTACTTCCTCCAGCGCTTTCGTATCGGGGGCAAGCTGAACAGTTAGGGTCTGCCGATTACCGACCGTTACTTCCTGCGTCAAATACCCCACAAAGCTGACCACCAGTGTAGCTCCGTCCGGCACGGTTAGCTGGAACGTGCCTTTGGCGTCCGTAACCACTCCGCGTTGCTGAACCGTCGGACCGCGCCCCGCCGAACCGCTGCTTTTGAGCAGTACACTCACACCCGGAAGCGTGACTCCTTTTTCGTCGGTAACCGTTCCCGCTATCAGGCGATCGTCAGCCTGATCCTGGCTGGTCTTTACGAATTGAGGTGGCCTTTCTGGGAAAACCGGTTTTGTACCATCAATGTCGGCGCGTGTGCTAAAAAGACCTTTTGACGACTTATCCGGACTGTCACCACTCCGCTGCCGACTCTGCACCGACAAAGGGACCAGAGCACTTACCAAGACGACGTAATACAGTAAAAGCTTTTGTCGCATATTATTTAGATATTTATAAAGTATAGAGGTACTGTCTCTGAGCAGTGCTCGCTCTGAATTAAAGTATGCAAAGGTAAATTTGCATTATACGACGAAAGCGTGTTACGCTTGACCATTTTGCCAGTCAAAATTATGGACAATATAATCTTCTGATTAACAGATACTTACCTTAAATGATCACGGAAAATGGACAAGCCCACAAGGCGGAAGTCTTCGCGCTTTTAGACATCAGCTGTCGACAAGTCAGCGAAACGTACGGCAAGCCCGATTGGGACACCTGGACGAACAGCGATTACGTCAGCCTGAGTCACATACTTTTCAGGCAAACACACGTACGGATCAGCCCGAATACGTTGAAACGCATTTTTGGCAAGATCAAAACCGACTCCCGCTACTACCCCCAGAAAGCCACTCGTGATGCACTGGCGGCTTACATTGGCCATCCAGACTGGGACCATTTTGTGAAAGTGCAGGAATGGACGGTCAGGCGGGCCGTGCGGCTACCGGATAAGCTTGTGCCGGAAGAGACCATGCCAACGTTACCAACCACGACCCATCTGCCAATCCATTCTTCGCCAAAAAAAACGAAGCGTAACCGTTGGTTGCCCGTATTGATTGCGGGTGCACTCTTGCTGATCGTTGCCATGCTGTTTGTCCAGCAGCGACGCTCGAGCAGTGATTTGGCACAGCTCATTTGTCGAAATCCATTGGGCGAAAACCCGCACTCAGCCGTGTTTCAACTCAAGTACCCAAATTCGCCGGTTAGATCAGGTGCATATTCGATTCTGTTTGGCGATGGCAAACGGGAACGTCTTAACGCCAATGACAGTCTTGCCACGCATTACTATGAACGGCCGGGCCGCTATTTTGCCGTTCTGCAACGAGATGGTATGAACATCGATACATCGACGGTTTATTTGCAGACGAAAGGCTGGACCGTTACGGCCAACATGATGCACGATACCAGCCGGGTTTATCCCATTGAGGTCGCGCATCTGTTCACTGGAGGACGCCGGAGCGTTAGCGCGCCTGAAGCCGCCCGAGCGGGTATCGACACGAACCGTACGTTCTTTATGGAGTTTATCAATAGCCACCCGACCCGGATTAATGGCGATAATTTCGAACTGACGACCCACCTGAGAACCTCTCCGGACCGGGCGGGAGTTCGCTGTTCGCAGATCGGTATCACGGTCTGGGGCGAATCATCGCAGCATATGTTCGAGGTGATGCGACCCGGTTGCGCCCACTGGATTCTATTACAGAATTCTGATGTTCAGAAAAGCGGCCAGCGGGATGATTTGAGTTTTATGGGTGCCGATTTACGATCGGGTGGCATGTTGACGCTGCGGGTCATCGACAAACAGGCCGCTATCTTCATCAACAACCAGCAAGTCTATAAAACAAGCTATACAAAGCCCCTCCACCGGATTTATGGCGTCAAAATCCGTTTTGCCGGCGTAGGTACCGTCGACTCCTTTTCGCTGAACGACCTAAAAACGGGTTCTGTATTCGATGGAAGTTTTTGACTACGGGCTCATTCTCACTACTGGCACTGTCCCTTCCGGTAACGGTGGGTGCTTCAGCGGACAGGCCAGATCCCCAGGCTACGGAATTACCGTCATGATTTCGTACGGCTGGTTTGGTAAGCGCTACGATCTCATTCGGGTTGACGTCTAACGATATAGAGCCAGATTTAGCCCTTATTATCGGATTAATAACTATTCGTCGGCTGGACCGTTTACTCACTGATTATATAACCAGAAAAGTAATGGAAGAAGCCCCGATCATCTTCATTGATGCCGATGAAGATGACCAACTTATGTTCAAACAGGCACTAGCCGATCTATCGTCTTCTCACCCTCCTGTAGTGTTCAGCAACGGCGAGACCGCGCTGGATTATTTAGTTTCCGTAGATCAAGCCCCTTTCCTGATTCTTTCCGAAATTTCCATGCCCGGCATGAACGGGTTGGAACTGCGGCAGCAGATCGATAAGAATCCAACGCTGAAAAAACAGTTGATCCCCTTCGTTTTTCTGTCCTATCCCATTCATGACAATTTAGTTGAGCAGGCGTATGATCTGACTATTCAGGGATTGTTTGAGAAAAAACTGGCGTACGAGGACTGGAAAACGCAGCTGCGCGACATTATTGCGTACTGGACGGCCTGCCACCACCCCAAAAAGGTTAAATCTGCATTATAGTTATACAATAAGTGTGGTAGATGCGAACCCTGACGGGTGGTAATCTGTTTTAGTTGAAGTACACTTCATGATGAATCAGACGAAAGCTAACCACATATTACTGGTCGACGACGATGAGGACGACCAGTTTTTAGTTCAACAGGTCATTAAGCAGTACAGCCCAGACTCCTCAATTGACGTGTTGGGTGATGGTGAACAACTGCTCGATGCGCTTGAGCAATCGCCACGTTTGCCGGATCTGGTCTTGCTGGATCTAAACATGCCTCGCATGGGTGGCCTGGAAGCTCTAGGCCATATTCGGGCCAACGAAGCGTATGAGCATTTACCAATTATTATTTTAACCACGTCGGACAGCAGTCAGGACCGTCAGCAAGCCCAACGATTGCAGGCAACGGACTATCTGGTGAAGCCTGGCAACACGCAGCAGATGAACCAGTTGGTGCTGGCTATCAAGCGTCAGTGGTTATAGTAGTCTAACGTAGCCACCGTTCGTGCTGTTGTCTCAGCTTATCGGTGATTGTGTTGACGTGGATCAAATGCGCGTGCTGGTCATCTTCTCCGATTGCCCAGTCGAAGTACCAGTTATGTGGGTCATAAGTCCCCAAAACCAGTATATCGGTCCGGGTCGTGTAGTAGGCTAACACTTGTTGCGCATCTAGCTTATCTTCCGCAGCGTGGTACAGATAGTTTCCGTCGTGCAGGTAAAGTACGTAATAGCGAGCCCTGGCTTGATTCATCTGTTTCATCGTCCTTCCTAATGGTGTCTTCCCATAGTGACTGAACTGACAATGGTAGAACGGACAGGAAAATAAACTGTTCATTTAACGCTCATGTTCATTACATTTTTGTTGGCTCCCTTGCTGAGCCTAGCGAACCTCAGTGCC